>JBDNDK010000052.1:0-13369 GCA_046719185.1 Armatimonadota bacterium | reverse complement strand
TAGTCCATCAACCCCATCACGCACCAGTTCCGCCATTCCCCCTAGTGCGGCGGTAACAACCGGTGTGCCGGCAGCAATGTCTGATTACGGCACTGGTGTATTTACAGACCGTGAGCAAAGAATGGTTGCTGCTGCCTATAGACTATCTGGCAAAGAAGAATATAAAAACTTTGTTATTGAGCAACTAGAAGAAATGAGCACTTGGTCACCATAAACAGACCTGGCTGGACTCAAGATATACCTGAAAGATCATTTCCTAAAGATGGTATGGATGGAAATTGGCTTGGCACAGGAGTGAGCATAAGAGCTATCGCTGATACCTTAGAAATTATGCCAGAAGGTTCTATTAGCCCTGAGTTGATGTCTAAAATAAATAAATTATTAGAAAAAGAAATTGAATCAATAGTTGATGATTGGGAAACTAAAAGGCCTTGGTTTGTAAAACCTAGAAATCCTATTACAAATCAATGGATACTGCCAACAGCTGGGTTAGTTAGAGCTTGTTTGTTACTTGGCAAAGATAAACATAAAAAGCTTATAGCTTGGTGTTTCTAATTTGCTTGAGGCAATGTCTAGCCATGGAGAATATGGTGAATTTGAAGAAGGAATAAATTATGTAAACATAAGTGTAAGCTATTTCTTATCAACTGCACACGCTATGGCTCTTGAAGGAGATTTTAGAGCATTAAACCCATCCATATATCCAAAGATTCCCTATCTGGGTGCTTCATCATCTTCAGCAAGGAGAAAGCGTGATAAATAGTTTCGATAGTATTGGATATCGCACTGGATTTACGGGTATTTTAAGACCTATATTATCTGAAATTGCTATTTACACCAATAATCCTTATGCAAATGGGGACTTAAAAAAGTTGGTATTGTTCTTTTAGCCTTCCAGTTATGTTAGCTTATGGAATCGACTTAAGTAATATCTCCGATGAATATGCACCAACACTTTTTGCAAACTATGAAAGAGCAACAATGCTGATGTGGAGAAGCAGTTGGAAAGATAATGCAAGCGGTGTATGGATTAGAGGTGGACATAAAACTGATCAGCATGATCATCAAGACAGAGGACATGTAAATCTAATATTTTTTGGAACATCTATTTTAAATGAAACAGGAACACCATACTATCACAGCGGAAATTTAAAATTTAATCAATCTAATGAAGGACATAATGTTCTTCAGATTGATGATAATCCTGCTCTTAAAAACCAGCACCAATCTATGAAAAGAGACTTGATAAGTTAGGTGGAGAAATTACTGTAGATCCCTCACTTTGTTATCCATAAGCAAAGCATTGGATTAGAAATGTTGAGTGGAAAAATGACCTAATGAAAATTGAAGATGATGTAATGCTTGCTAATGAATTAAAAGATAAAATAGTTTTCAGATGGCATCTTAGCACGTCTGATAAAGTAAATATTGCAGGAAAGAACGGAAAATACAGAATTAAATGGAAAGATGCAATAATTTACCTTAATGCCTCAAATAACATAGATTTAACACAAGAAATGCTCCCAAACAGCACTCTAGGAAAACCAGAAGAGGATTGGACAAAAGAACACAAACACACTTGTATTGTGATATGAACAATAGATGATGTATCAAACTTTAAGATAACTACTTCTGTTAGACCTATCATTAATGAATAATATAATAGAAAATTTTTGACATTATATATTTAATTGAATATGATACATAGAGAATATTTGTATTCAAAAGAGCTTGAATGAAGGTTATATTTCTCTTAGCAATTAATACTTTAATGGGGATTTTATTTATGACAACAACAAACACACTTGCATCTGATCTTCCTGAACAAAGAGGTGAAATAGGACCTAGAACTGCAGATAGAGTTGCAGGATGGCACTACAGCATAACCACAACTAATAACACAAGACCAAATTCATGTTATATGACATATAAAAATCAAACTGGAGATGCATTAAATCAGCATTTATTGGCTAAAATTGTTCCAGGTATTGAAATAAATGGAAAAACAATTTGGACAAGCAAAGCAAGTAATATTAATGTGTATGATATTCCCGGATCAGTGATTGCTGAATTTAAGCTAGGTGAAATAAATGTAAAAACAGAAATAACTCCTCTAATGGTTGGAAGAGGCTCTGGAAATTGGGAAGGTGCTGCATTATATAAGGTTGAAACTGAGAATCCAACACCAGTGACGCTCAGAATAGGTGGTGGTGAAAATGCATTTATGCACTTTAGCCCTGTTGAATGGATAGTTACTGACTATGTAGATTTTCCAGGTGCATCTGCCAAAATATCAGATAATATTGGTATTCTAAAAACTTATCAGCATCCATTAACTGTTTGTTTCAATTCCTCCGGAAAGCTATCTTTAGTTGAAGAAAATAATAGCTTTCTTGCCTCATTTCCTGATGGAAGTGGAACACTTCTTATGTCATTTTCACTTGAAGAAAATGATGCAATTAATCTAATTAAAGATAATGAAAATGCATCAAGGAAAGATGTTGATGATTATTATGAAAAGCTTTTATCAAGTTCATATATAGAAACACCTGAAAAGGATATGAACGACGCTTTTAGTTCTGCAATATATAACTTAGAGTACAACTGGATAGAACCATTTGGATGGGTAGAATCTCTCCATCATTGGGTTACAATGTGGCATCAACAACATACTGGAGCTGCTGCGTGGATAGGGCAAGAAGACCGTGCAAAACAATGTATATTAGAAACTGCTTCCAGAGCATTTGCTGATGGAGCAATACCGCAATTATCTCCAGCTGGTTTAGTGAGAAGAGATTTTGGTGGTTCTAATCAATTTTATGCATGGCAGATTAGGAACTATTGGAATCAAACTGGTGATGTTGAAACGATAAAAAAAGTTGCAAATGCTATATATAATTCAATAGAGCAAACATTTAATGAATATGACCATGAAACTGATGGGCTTCTTAGTTGGGGTCTTCAAATAGGAAATCAGGAAGATTTTATTTTAACTCCATATAACGGAACTGCACCAACTGTTGAAGGAATTAATATGCTTAGAACTGGTGCAATTGTTGCTAGAATAGTTGGTGATAATAAAAAAGCTGATAATTATGAAAGAAGAGTAAATCTATCTATTGCCAAATTAAAATCTACATTATGGAAAAGTGATTTAGGTAGATTTATTTATTATGTTGATCCATTTGGAGTTGAAAGATTAGATAGCCAGTATCACACTTATATATATCCAGTAATTTTTGATATATTAGATAATTTCGATTCTTGGACATCTATGAGATATCTAAGAGACAGATTGATGGGTGATAATGGAGAAACTTATGTATCAAATCACTTCCCTGATCACTTAGCTGATACATTTCCTACTTGGGGAATGCAGGCAGGAGCTGCACAACAACCTTGGGCTGCATGGGGCCTTTCTGAAATAGGGCTCAGAAATGAAACCTATAAACCACTTAGAGCAATATCTCAAGTTGTAATGAATGATTTTCAAAAAGGTTCTTGGCCAGAGGTTGCATATGAATACAGAATGGGATATTTTTCACCTCCTGCTGGTGTGTTTATTCAAAGTGTAATTGAAGCTTTGTTTGGACTGACAGTTAACAAACCAGAAGGACATATACAAATAGCACCATCAATACCTGATGAATGGAATAATGCAAAATTAGTTATTCCTGATTATAAAGTTGAATATAAAAGAAATGGCAATACATTTAAATATATTCTAAAAACCAGTGATAGTTATTCTGTAAAACTCAGATGGAAGCTTGAGCCATGTAAAGTTACTGAAGTATTGGTAAATAACAAAAAAGTTAGTTTTGAAACTCAGGCTGGTATTAACTATATATTGCTTGAGGCTAACTTGCCTTCATCAAACAATATTGAATTAGCAATAAAAATAAAGCCTATTAATTATGAAATTATTGTCCCAAAATCAATCGCTGAAGGTGATAATTTCTCACTTCAAACAAAAAATCTTGAAATCATGAAAATTGATGATAGATGTGGAGTGTTATCTTCATTTAACATTAAAAATAAAAACAAACTCGAAGCTACAATCAGCTCATGTCTTTTAGATAAATATGAATCATTTGGCAAGCTTGGTCAAATGACATTTTCTAGAAGAACTTTCTTTTTACATTGTAAAAAGAATGATATTGACTTCTGGATTCCAGTTGATTTAAATATTCTGCCTAGATATGAAGTTGCACCTATAGATGAACTATCAGATAAATCTATAAGTATTCTTGTAAGAAATAATACATTATCAAAACTTGAGAATAATTCTTATGTATTGCTTGCTGGTGAACAATTGCCTTTTAAAATAGATATACCACCAAGATCTCAAAAAGAGTACACAATACCAATAACTTCAAGTATTTTAGAGAACATATCACCAGGTGACAACAGTGCAAGTCTTGTGATGCAAAATAATAACTGTATTGATTTTAAAATAACTGCAAATAAAGTATTGCAACACAAATCAGAAATCCAAAATAATATTGTTCAAATAACACTTCCAGAAGCAGACTTAAAATCATCAAGAGATTGGATGGGTCATAGAAAATTCTATAGTCATCATGCACACTGGAGAGCAGTTACTCAACCATTAAAATATCTTGCAGATAAACCAGAAATTACTGTTCCAAATCTACCAAATGTGAAGTTTAAAACATCTGGTGAGATGTATATACCAGTTTCAAGATTATTAGGAAAATCAGATTTTACTATCAATTTAGATTCAATAGTAAGTAAAAAAGTTTATCTATTAGTATTGCCTTTGATTGATAATCATGACATGTATTGTCCTATTGCCAGAATCACCTTGCTTACAAATAAAGGTGCTGGTGAAATACACACAAGTGATGGAATGATAACAAAAACACTATTTTCACCTGGTGATTTGGATTGGATGTATCCTACAGAAGCTGTTGGCAAATTGGCAAGTCATATAGCACCAAGAGAGAACAGATCCAAATTATTGCCAATATTAGATGATAAAACTGCTGATTGGAATATTGCAAAGCCGCCATTATTCCCGCAGCCTGAATATTGGTCAACTACTCTTCCATATAGAACAAATTCTTCAGTTATGGGAGTAATTGAAATAGATCTACCCAAACCAATGCCTTTAAGATCTTTAAGTATCACAGCTCTCACTGCAGATGCTGCAATTGGAGTAGTAGCTGTAAGTGTAGAAAAAGCTGAATAAGTTGCGTTGAAACTTGTAATTTACTCAGTATTTGATAGATGGTAATATGGTAAAAGAACAAAAGGCTAGAGATATACCTCCTGCCCTGCCACCTTTAATTCTGTTACAAGACATTTGGTACAAGCATATTAGGACTTTCTGGAAGCGTGAGAACAAATAATGACAAGGAACATCCTAGAATCTTAAGTGATGTTTGGTATGCATTGTTTGAATTCTTAAAAAGCAAGCCAAATTATGGACATAGTATTGGAAAGTTCTTCTCTTTCACAATGTATGGCTGCATTGAAACAGCAAGCCTTTTAGCCTCTATTTATGAACAAAAGTTATATTATTTAAGAGGCTGTCTATAATAATGACAGCCTTTTTTTTATTTTTCTTCTACTTCAATATTTGGAATATTATTAGAAAAAATTGCTCTTTCTTTTATACTGCTCTCTACTATTAATTTTTTTTCCTATATTTCCAATAAAAATTGCTTTTGAATCATCTCCTGATAATGATGCAAAATTTCGCCATCACGGCTGAATGTGCATGAACTAACGTTGAGCAAACCATTTCTTAATAGAAACGCAGGGTCTCCAGTGTTGTTGATATCCCAATTAACAAAATTGCATGAATTCATTTAAAATACCGGCATTAACCTCCGCAATGTTTGATGCAACACCCCACCAACCACAATTTGTGAATGTTATAACTCCCGTATTTGTTTCATGCAGTCTTACCCCCATTCTATATGGCTTTGGAAATGGAAAAACATACTTGTAGTGAAATTTATTCCAAAAACAGAACAATCCTCAACATCAACACCATAATTGCAGGCATCTGCACTACAGGTCACAAAACTACCATTTGGAGGACCGCCGCCAGCTTCACCTTCTATTGGGTGATCTGGTGCCTTATACATTCTAAAACATTTATTGTATCCGTATGAAAAAAGGTTTGTGCAATATTGCCAATCTGTTCTGCCAAATTCAAATGCTGTTGAATTTTCTCTGAACCATCTTGTAAGTGGAGTATCCAAACCTGTGAAATATAAATTCCAATGCACATTTTCAATTCTGCAAATGTCACAACAATAATCAACAGTAATACCAACCTTTAGAGGCTGACCATAAACATTTCTTATAAGCACATTTGGAGAATTAACTATTTTAATCCCTTTGTATGGATTAAGGAGAAAAACATCCTCCACTTTTGAATCACCAGATGCAACAATTGCATAAGGATATACTATTGGTTCTTCTGCATTAACATCCTGCTCAGGATAATCTATTCTAATACCCCCTAATTGTTGCTCTACCTGCAGTCGCTAAACAGCATTTTCCTCCATCATCCATACCTTTGAAACCAGTCGCTAGAAGTATTGTACCATCTTCATACTTACCCGGACCTAAATAGTCGCCTTTTAATGTAGTATAAAATGGAACTACAACTTTGCCAGCAATATGATACTTTCCAGCTGGAGCATGCACTGTGCTTCCATGAGTTTTTGCTGCTTCCTGCAGTGCATTATTAAATGCATCCGTGTCATCAGTTATTCCATCTGCCTTTGCACCAAAATCCATTACATTTAATTCAATTGCAAGTGCATTCAAACATACGACGAAAGTCGTAAGTAAGAATAAAAATATTGCATTTATATTCATATCTACTATTCCCTATTCTAAATTTAATTTATGAAGTTTGTCACATCACATATTATATGTAAAGATTTGACTTGATAGTTGCCAGAGTTATATACTAGCTTGGTTAGTAATCTAATTTCTTCATTTTATCGTCTAGTTAATTGTTAACTAACAAGCCAATTGTTTATTTGAACAATCAGGAGGATTATATTGGCATCTGCTATAACAATAAAGAACCTAAAAAAGGTATATAAAGGAAAGCTGAGTGATACGGTAACAGCTGTAAATGATATTAGCTTTGAAGTGCAAGAAGGCGAAATATTTGGTTTTATAGGACCAAATGGAGCTGGCAAGACAACAACAATAAAAATGCTTTTAGGTTTGATTTTTCCATCCGCTGGTGAAGCTACTGTTCTAGGAAAACCAGCTGGAGATATTGAAACTAAAAATTCCATCAGTTATCTTCCAGAAACACCATATTTTTATGAGCATATGACAGGAAAAGAAATATTAGATTTCTATTGCAGTTTATTCAAACTGAAAAAAAATGAAAAGAAAGAAAAAATCGAATTTCTGCTTAATCAAGTTGGTCTTGAGAAGGACGGTGACAGATCATTAAGACAGTATTCAAAAGGTATGCTTCAAAGAATTGGAATAGCTCAATCTTTGATAAATGATCCTGATTTACTATTTTATGATGAACCAACTTCAGGACTTGATCCAATTGCACACAAAGACATTCTGGATCTTATTTTCTCATTAAAAAAACAAGGTAAAACTGTATTTTTGAGCTCTCATCAACTTTCAGATGTGGAAAGTGTGTGTGACAGAGTGGCTATCATAAACAGGGGTGAACTGGTCAAAATAGGTACAATGGATGACTTATTAAGATCTGGAAGAATTGTTATCACTTTACTTCATGCTGATGAAAGCATAATAGATGGAGTTAAAAATTACTCAGAAAGAGTTTCTCAGGATAATGAACAAATGAAAATATATACAGATTCAGAAGAGAATTTGAGAACAATACTAGATATTGCTAGAAATAAATCAACCCTAGTTTCTGTATTGCCTCAGAGGCAAACATTAGAAGACCTCTTTGTAGAGACAGTAAGAGAGGTGAAGAAATGATGGTTATTTGGGCAATAGCAAAAACTACATTGGGTGATGCAATGAGGAAGAAAGTGCTGCAAATCTTTCTTGTTGTTGCAATTGGTCTTATAGTTCTTTCATATACTTTTTCTGGCACTCTTGCATTTTCTACAAGAGGTGGTGGAGAAGTTGATCTAAGAATGGTAAAAAACTTTGGTTTGGGAATGATGTGGCTTGCTGGTCTTTTGATTACTCTTGTTATGGGAGTGTCAATAATACCAACAGAAGTTGAAAGAAGAACAATATACACTATACTATCAAAACCAGTTAATAGATATGAATTTATAATTGGTAAATTTATTGGTGCAGCTTTAACACTTGGTCTTAACATTGGATTAATGGGAATAGTGTTTATCATAATGGTTGCAATAAAAGCGGCAGGAATACAACCAAAACTGCCCGAAGGAATGAATCCACAACAAATGGGTGAGATTGCAAAGAGCACAGTTTCATTATTTGATATAAATATGGTATATGGAGTTATATTAACATATCTCCAATTTTTAGTATTAAGCTCGATTGTGCTTTTGTTTTCTATATTTCTGACACCTACAGTAAACTTTTTTATGGGTGGTGGCATATACATAGTAGGATTGTTTGCCTCACTAACTGAAACCATTGCAAGGAGTGAGCAGGCAGGTGTATATAGAACAGCACTTTATAGAATAATTCATCTTGTTGTACCTAATTTTGATAAATATCAAGTTACAAATAGTTTAGTATATCCTAATCCTATAGCTGATCCTGGTATGTATACAATTCAGATACTTGGATATTCATTGATGTATTCCTTGATTATGATGGTGATTGCTGTTATCCTCTTTGAAAGGAAAGAGGTATGATTATGAAATATGTAAAAACTCAAACATGGTTTTTGCTTATAATTTTTGTTTTTTGCCTTTTTTATTTTCAAAGTAAAGCAGATCCAATTCAATTGAAGATGATTGAATTTGGAAGGTCTAAAACTCAAACTGAGCATACTTCTGATTTGATGGCTCAGCTCCCAGCACAATTTTTAGTTGCAACTCTATCTGGATTTAAAGAAGTTGTTGCTGGAGCATTATGGGTGAGAGCTGATGACTTTTTCCATAAAGGTGACTTTGAATCAATTGTTCCAATTGTAAGAGCAGTTACTTGGCTTGACCCACATAATATTGATGTTTTCTCTACAGGAGCTTGGCATCTTGATTATAATTTTGTAGATAATAATTCAATATCAGACAAGAGATATATTCCAAGCTCTATTGCTCTTCTAAAAGAAGGTATTGCAAATAATCCAGATCAGTGGGATTTGTATTTTGATTTAGCATGGACACATTACAACAAAAAACTATATGATTTTGAGACAGGCTTGAAATATATGGAAATTGCAGTCGCAAAAGAAGGTTTTGACCCAAATACTGGTGAAAAAAGAGCAAGACCAGATTTTGTTGATAGAATGTTAGCACATCAATATGTTAAGGTTGGCAAGCTAGACAAAGCCATAGAACATTGGGAAAAAGCTACAAAAAGAACTAAAGAATTAATAAACTCATCAGAAGGAAAAAGGCTTTTTGTAGATCAATCTTCTTTTTCTGTTATAGATAGAAACCTTAGTTTATTATATCTAAGAATTGCATACAGATATGGTGATATGGATGCCTATAGAAAAGGGCTTGAAGTTTTTGAGAGAGTAATAGAAAAAAACGCATCACCAAATGTATCAGAAGAAAAAAAAGCTTACAAAAGAGCTAAAGCTGATTATGAAAAAAGACTAGCTCAAGGCGGATTTATTGGAGATGCCCAAAAACCTCTAGATGCAGGATTTACTGTGCAATGGAGAAGAGTTGGTCCTAGAAAACTTGAAATCAAAGGTAAAATTAATCTTGTTAATGCTGAAGAATACAAAGATATGGTCTCTGAAGCAATAACAAATTGGTATTCAGATAATCAAAAGCAATCTGCTGAAATGAGAGTTCAATGGAGAGATGGCTCAAGAGTTATATGGAAACTTACAGATTTTGATTATGAATTACCAAATCCAAAATCTTTTTCATATCAAATTGACAGAACACAAACAGTGCAATGGGATACTCTTTATGTCTCTGGTGGTCAGTTTAATGATGTAATTGATTTTTCTGATACAGCTTTTTATCCATTCAATAGCGATAAATACAGATTAGAAGTTTATTATATTCCCAGAGATCCATGTGCCCCAGATTTTATACAAGACAGAATAGGTTTTCTTGGAGAAGCTCTGCAAGACCCACATTTAGATAAAAACTTCCTTCCTGGTTTTAATGTATTAAAAAAAGAATTTATAATACATAGAGATGAAATACTCTAGATAAAATAATATATTAATTAAAATTAGGCTGTTTCCATAATCTAGTGAAATATTTTGGAAGCAGCCTTTTCTTTTGAATTTTTGAGTTATAATATCAATAACAAATTTATGGAGTGAGAAATGGCTATTTCTATGGATAGATTACCACCACAAAATATCGAAGCTGAGCAATCAACATTAGGTGCAATGATGCTCGATAGAAATGCAATAGATAGAGCTACAGAATTTTTAAGAGCTGAAGATTTTTATAGACCAGCCCACCAAATAATTTTTGACGCATTATGTTCATTAGCAGAAAAAGACTCACCTGTTGACCCAATCACTCTTCAAGAAGAGCTGCAAAAAAAAGGAAAATTGGAAGAATGTGGTGGAATTGAATATTTAATCTCATTAGTTGAAACTGTGCCGTCTGCATCAAATGTAGCATATTATGCACAAATAGTTGAAAGGAAATCAATCCTTAGAAAACTTATAGCTGCAGGCACTGAAATAATGGGACTAGCCCATTTAGATGATGAAAATATCGATGATGTTACTAGCAAAGCAGAACAGATAATTTTTGAAGTTGGACAAAGAAGAATTGGTAAAGACTTTCAATCAATAAAAAACCTTGTAATGGATAGATGGGATTACATTGATACAAGATATAGAGAAAGAGGAGTTCCATCTGGTACACCAACTGGTTTTACGAAAATTGACCAAATAACTGCTGGTCTGCAACCCAATGAACTAATAATTCTTGCAGCAAGACCATCAGTAGGAAAAACAGCACTAGCCCTTAATATGGGATTAAATGCTGCAAAAACTTCAAAAAAACCAACTGTAATATTTAGTCTTGAAATGTCTGCGGACCAATTGGTTGAAAGAATGATGTGCACAATTGCAAGAGCAAATGCACATAGATTGAGAACAGGTTTTTTTCAAGAATCAGAATGGGATAGACTTGCGACTGCCGCAAATACACTGTATCAAGTGCCAATTTTTATTGATGATACATCTGATATAAATGCAACAACAATGAGATCCAAATGCAGAAGATTAAAATCAGAACAAGGCGAACTTGGATTAATTGTAGTAGATTACCTTCAGCTAATGAGTTCTCACAAAAAATCTGAAAATAGAGTGCAGGAAATATCAGAAATTGCAAGAGGGCTAAAAAGTCTTGCAAAAGAGTTGCATGTGCCGGTATTAGCTCTATCACAGCTGAGTAGGGCTGTTGAAAAGAGAGAAGATAAAAGACCAATGTTATCAGACCTTAGAGAATCCGGTTCAATTGAAGCTGAGGCAGACATTGTAATGATGCTCTATAGAAAAGAATATTATGATAAGAAAGAAGAAATTGATGATTCACAGCAAGAATCTGAATACAGTTCATCTTCATATATAGATGGAAATTATAATATGGAAACAATTGAATTGATCATAGCTAAACATAGAAATGGACCAACAGGAATTGTGAAGCTAGGATTCATAAAAGATTTCGCCTCTTTTGAAAACCTAGCTGAAACAAATGTGTATGAAAATTAATTCATAACTATATATATTCTGTGCAATATCAAAATTATTTTTCTACAACTAAACTCAAAACACATATGAAACTTAATTTAATTATTATAGGCATTAAAAATATATCATAGTACTAAAAAAATAGTGCATCAAAGAATCTGATGCACAATATACTTTTATTATTTATTTTTATATTATATTACTTTTACTATCTTCTGTTATTTCTAAGAAATGCTGGTATATCCAGTGGATCATCACCATTCAAAATTTCTTCATCACTCTTAACTGTTCTTCTAGAGCTCATTAGAACTCCATCTTCCTGGGCTTCTGCATTCTTTGAATGCACATGAACAGGGTCAAATATTTGTGCCCCATCAAAACCAGTAGCAAGTACAGTAATTTTAATTTTTCCATCAAGCTCTGGATCAATAACAGCACCAAAGATAATATTAACATCTTCAGAATCACATGCTTTATTAAGGACTTCAGCAGCCTCATATACTTCAGAAAGAGCTAAGTCAGTTCCACCAGTTATATTTAATAATATACCTTTTGCACCTTCAATATTTGTTTCAACCAATGGGTTTGCACATGCAATTTCAGCAGCTTGTGTAGCTCTATTATCTCCAGAAGCCACACCAATACCCATTAATGCGGTACCTTGATTCATCATTATAGATTTTACATCTGAGAAGTCAACATTTATTAAACCCGGAACTAATATGATGTCGCTAATACCCTGCACACCTTGTCTTAACACATCATCAGCAACCTTGAATGCTTCTGTTAGAGGTGCCTTTTTATCAACTACATTAAGGAGCCTATCATTTGGAACAGTAATTAATGTATCTACACTTTGTGTGAGTTCTGCAATTCCAGCTTCAGCACATTTTGCTCTCTTAGTGCCTTCAAATGTAAATGGTTTAGTTACAACAGCAACAGTCAATGCACCTGCTTCTCTTGCAATTTCAGCTACCACAGGAGCAGCACCCGTGCCAGTGCCTCCACCCATTCCTGCAGCAACAAAAACCATATCAGCACCATCAACTACTCTACGGATATCCTGCCTGCTCTCTTCAGCAGAATCTCTTCCAATATCAGGATTTCCTCCAGCACCAAGGCCTGAAGTAAGATTGGTGCCAATTTGAAGTGTTGTTTCTGCATTTGACAGTTTCAAAACATGAACATCAGTGTTCATTGCGATAAAATCTACATTTTGAACACCAGCCTCAATCATTCTGTTGACAGCATTCATACCGCCACCGCCAACACCAATTACCTTGATCTTTGCAATTCTGTCATCCGTTCCATTTGCCATTGAACAAGCTCCTCTCCTCAGATAAGTTATAAATAGTTGTATGCTTGAATAGGCAGCCTTCCTGACTTATCTATCCAAACAATCTTTTTATGAGTTCTTGAACACCCTTCTTTAGTGTAACCCCTTTTCCATCATCATGCAAGTTAAAATGCTGTTTTTTTGCAAACATTATAAGACCAATTGCTGTTGCATATATAGGACTTCTGACTGTATCCTCAAGTCCTTAGATC
>JBDNDK010000051.1:0-13571 GCA_046719185.1 Armatimonadota bacterium | reverse complement strand
TATAGATAATTCATGATTATATATTTATTAAATGTTAATATATTGTTATAGTATTATTGTGTAGATGATAGAATATTTTGCTGCCGATAACTTAGTTAGCAAAATTTTTGAATATAAATAATTATAGATTTGTATTTCATGACTTATTGACAAATGTAATATTTGAAGATATACTAATTTTGTAAACTTATTAGCTAGTAATATTTACTAGTTGTATCAAGAATTGTTTAGTTTTGTTTTGCGAAGGCATTTAATATTCGTATATGACTAAAAATATTCCAATATTTTTAGTTTTTGAAGCAGTTAAATGTAAAATCAAGTTTAAATCAGATACCATTTGGCTAAAATCAACAGTGTATTTTGAATTTGTTTTTTTGCCCTGCTATGGCCTTCCTTTTTGCGGGGGGGTAGTCGTGTCAGCTCATAATGAGGTGATGTGGGTTCAAATCGTGGAAGTGCGGAACAATACTCAGACCTTTCTGAATACATCAATTTTTAATTATTCTGCATATGCAAAAAAGCATTCACTTCCACGCAACACTTGTATCATTTTGATACACATTCTGACCCGGCTCACTCAAGAAAGGAGTCGAAATTGGCATCAAAAAGTACAGATAATAAAGATTTTTCAAGAACGGTAAAGCTTACCAAAAGAGAGATTGAGGTTTTAGGTTTAGTTGGAGAAGGAAAGTCTTCAGCCGAAGTTGCAACAGAGCTATTCTGCAGCAAAAGAACAGTTGATTTTCACCTTACAAGAATCTACGAAAAGTTAAATGTCTCAAACAGAGTGCAAGCTATGAGAAGAGCAACATCTTTAGGTCTTATTAATTTAGACTTAATTATAGGTGAAAACAAGTCATTTAAGACAAAAAAAACATAAATAATTTTTTTAATATAATATGGCAAACAGCGGCATTTTTTATGACCGCTGTTTTTATTTATTATACTTTTTTGTATGTTTCGAAATTTTCAGATTCTATTTCTATGAAGGGTTCGCCTTTTGTTTTGTCTTCCCTTTCAATATAAGCAATTCCATCACACACCCCAAGAAAAGTGAATATTTCACCTTTAGGAGATCTAACCCTATCAAGTCTATTCACACCATACAAACTAGGACCTGTGTTTGCAATTATTTCTTTTCTTCTAACAGCAGTTGGTTTGTTCATATTAGTCTCCAATAAGATATGATAACGATTAGAATTGATTTGTTCTTAGCATAACCAATGTACAAGCTTCAATAACATTAATACCGTTTTCATTGCAAATCTCTTTGAGATTTTTACTTTCTGTGCCAGGATTCAATATAATTCTTTTGGGTTTAGATGATATTATCTCATCCAGCAACGGAGTTGAGTTTTTTTCAGAAAGATATAGAGTAATAGTATCAATGCTTTCTGGAATATCAGATAGTGTTTTATAACACTTTATGCCTGCAACATCAATTCCAGATGGGTGAACAGGGAAAACATTGTGTCCATATTCTTTAAGCAAAGCAACAGCTTTGTAAGAATATCTGTCAGGATTGCTTGATGCACCCAGTACAGCGACATTGCTCATAAAATTCGTTCTCCATATAATTTTTGTTATTTTATTCTAGTATAAGTATAATTATTCTACAAGTTTTTTTCTTTATATTGATCTAAAGTAATCAAGGCAACATTACCATACATCAATTGATATGTCTCAGGATCAGTTTTTTCCCATAATCTTGATCTATATTTTATGCCACTTTCTAAAAAACTAATATCAACAGGCTTATTTCCATTTTGGATATGCATATCTGCAGAATAAAGCTCTATGCAATCCGCAATACCTCTTGAAACAAACCAATGCACTCTTGCATATCTCTTCATTTCTCTCTTCCATTCTGGATCCACATCATCACTTAAATCATCAACAAGAGAAATTGCCTCACTGTAAGCATCGTCACAGTTATCTCTCCACTGATCCAATAATTTTTTTGTTTCTTTGTATTTTTTAGGGATAGCATGTTCAATTTGTTTTTTGACTCTTGCTAGTCCACCCCAGTTATATACTCTTGAATGATCATTTGCATTTTTTTCTATTCCAAATTAGGAAAGTTGTCATTATATGAGTTGATCTTTTATAAAGATTAAAGGCAGATTCATAAGAGCTTTCAGGGTAAGTTTTTGATATGCATTCTTTTAATATTTCATCAGGATTGGCATTAGGGCTTTGTGCTAGTTTGCTGAATAGATAGACATTGCATTCATTTCCCCATTTATTTCCAAATATCCATCTCACTCCTGGTTCCCAATTTAGCCTTAAACCAAGTCTTTCAACACCCATATCAGCACATTCCTTAATTCTTTCTTCATAAATATCTCCATAATAACAAGGGAACATATTGAAACCACTATATTCACCCCATGCATCAAATTCTACCTCTTGTGGCGAATTTTGACCCAATACCGGATTAGGATAATTTGTTAAATGAAAGTCAGGAAGTGTTGATTTTGTGGACGTTATAATTGATTTAGGAAGTTTTTTTATAAGCACGGGATCTTCAAAATTTCCCCAAGTCCTAATAACAATTGTTTTTTCTAAAGTCTGAGCTGTTTTTGCTAATGTATCTGCAACTTTTAAGAATCTATCGCCTTCGTTTAGATGCTTGCAATACTCACAATTACATCTAAGCATATTTGCTTGTGTTTCACTTAATGTAACCTGCAAACCGCTGCATTTGGGATATTTATCGAAGAACTCATATATTTTTGCTTCCAATAGATCAAAGGCTGCTCGTTTTCTTGGGCAAACATTATTACCATTCTCAGTTTATCGCCAGCTAGTTCATATAACATGGGAGGGAAATCAAATTGGTTGGTATGAAAAGCCACTTTCACATTTTTCTTTTCAGCGTAATCAAGAATATCATTAAAAAGCTCTGCATATAATTTTTGAGTTTTTCTTCTGTTGCTGTCATATTCCCAAACTTTTCCGGATAAGTCACCAAATTCAGGTAGTGAAAAATCATAATTTATAAGATACTCAAAACTTCTGGAGAATAATACATATGTATCTATATTGTATTCAGCTGCTTTATCTATATTTGCTTTAATTTCAACAACTTGTTTCCTGAGGGTTGGCTCATCATAATCATACATCTTTCTCATATTAAAATGATCAATAAAAGATATGCTTTCAAATGAACTAGAATAGAGATTTGTGGATAGTAATAGAGTGATGAATAAAAACAATACTTTTGACATAACAATGCTCCATTTTTGTTTTCTATATTATATACAAGAATAATGTATAAATTTAGAATTGCCAAAAAAGCAATAATTAATCGAATAATTATAAATAAAAATTAATTGGTTCTATTTAGAAGCTTGGGTAAACATTTCTTTTGCAATAGGTTCAACTACTGAGAAAGCAATATCATCAGTTGCATCTATCACCATTCTCCATATTCCAGCTTCAGTTTTTGAGCCTCTAAGAAATACAAAAGCTTTTCTTTCTTGCGAGCTTAATACTAGTCTCCAACCACCAGACTCATCACCAGTTCTTATATCTGTTTCTTTTGTGCCTTCATAATTTTTAAACTCATATTTATCAAATAGTGAATTAATTTTATTCCAAATATTTTCTTTGAAAACTTTTTCTACTCTCTCTTTGATATCAGCATGGCTTAGTGGCGGTGATGTCATTTTCAAAAAAGAATTAGGATAAACAGGAACAGATGCCACTAGTTCTTGTAATGATATGTTCTCTTGATTATTGCAAATAGCATTATTGAGTTTCAGCCATTCACATGATATTTCAGGTTGTGATTCAGCAAGTGCTGCAGACAATGCAGCTTGTAAACCATCTCTGCAAGTGCTGGTTTCAAATATAGTTCCTCCATTTGCACCTTCAACACCAACAGGCACATCACATCCCGCATTTCTTAATTCATGCATTTTTGTTACTACATTTATCTCACCAGTTTCCACATAAAATATTTCAGCTCCAAATAGATTAGCAATATATTCAGAAGCTAATGAAGTAGCATCAGACATAACAACAGCTAAAGGCTTTGTTCTTTCTGGGTTGAGTTTTTGTCTTGATAATGCCATTGCAATATTAAAAGAAGCTACTTGTTGAGGTGGAATAATTGAATCTGTGTCATGCCCAGGCAAAACCAAATTGCCTCTGTCTGCATCATAATCAAATGCTAGTCCAAAATGTGCTCTTTCTCTTGCTGCAGCTTGAGCAACTCTCAATAGAACATGCTTTCCATTTGCAGGGTCAATACCATCTGTATCAATAACATGTTGAGGATATCCCTGTTCAGCATTTATCTCTATAGTTCTCACTCCAAAATGTTCAAGCACTCTTGCTCCAATTCCACAACCAGCACCACCATTAGGGTCTAGTAATGCAGGACCAAGAGTGAGCGGTTTTAGACAATGTGGAGTTACATTCCAATCAGCACCAATAACATCAAGATATGCTCTTTCAGCTTTAACTCTAGTATGTTCATTGTCTTGTCCATTTAATGAGAAATTTAAATCATTATCAGATATGGATTCAATAATTTCAGCAGCTTTTATATCACCTTTAGCAATTTCTGAAACACAATTTATAATATCAGCCATAATTTCAGCAGACAATAATGCACCAGGAGGAGCTGAATTTTTAGAAATACAATTGCATCCTGTTAAAAATTTAAAGCCATTATAGTCAATAGGATTATGACTAGCTGTTACTATTACTCCACCATCTGCTTCAAGAGATCTAACTGCTGTTTGTGAAAGAGGAGTTGTGATAATACCAAGGTCAATTATTTTAATTTTTTTCTTTTGATATTTAGCTCCAGCCAAAAAACCTTTGACTAAAGCCTTGCCTAAAGATTCTCCAGTTGGTCTTGGATCTCTACACAATAATAATATTGAATCATTTTCAGGAAGATTTGTTAATGCATAACAATAGCCATAAACCTTAGCTAAAACTTCTTTTTCCAGTGAAATATCTTCATTGTATCCAAACACAGTCCTCACACCAGAAAAAGATTGTGTGAGCTGTATATCTTTGAGTGCAGAATTTAGTTCATTTAAGAATTGCTCTGATGTCATTAAATACTCCCTGAATTTGGAAATACAAAATTTGATATTATATTATACAAAAAAATAAGGTTTCCTATTTAGAAAACCTTATCATCCATTTTATTAATTTTTTGTTTATTCAACTATGGCCTTAGCATCAAATACAACTTTTGCAGTAAATTCATTCTGCACTATTGTTAAATTCGCCTTTGCTGATATATTTTTGGGAATCTCTGCGTTAGGATTTATTTTTTTGATAGGTATTTCCAACTTTTTTGTTTCTCCAAATTGCAGATTATTTATTCTCAAATCTGCTACTCCCAATTTCCATCCTGCTGGAGCACTAATCTCAAAAATGCCATTTAATGGTAAGTTACAATAGCTTGTTAAAGATAATAAAATAGAATTAGAATTTTCATTTGATTTTATTTTATAAGAGAATTCAACTGGAGTAAGCACTTGCACTGCATAATTGCTTAGTTCTCTATTTTTTAGCACCTCATACATTCTAGCTCTTGCCTGTTGAATTAGCCAAGCTGCATTCACAACAGACTCAATAGCTTCTTCTTTACTTACTCTTATATACCAATCCATAGGTTGAAGAGGTAGTCCTTCAGGATTTATCATAACTTCCACACTTCTTGAGACTTTTTCATTTGAAAATGCAGATGATATCCACTCTTGTACTTGTGATAGAGTGTATGAATATCTCAACTCTTCTTCATCTTTACTCTTGCTAAATTTTTCATAAGCTTCTTCAACAGGTTTCTCGAGAATTTCTAGCATTTTAAATATATGTTCATCAACTGAAAAACCATGAATTTCAAATTTTAGCCCATCTGCAAGTTGTGAATTATTCTTAACTCCGATATATTTTTGATTTATATACAAATCCCAGTTTCCTTCTGGAACATTGATGATTTTAAGAACAAATGATACTGGTTCTTTTGAGACGTTTTCAACATATAAGCCAGTTTGTTTACCAACTTTCTGCACTATAGGTGTAGAAAGTTCTTTTGTTGTGGAAACAGCACTTTCAGAGCCGTATTCCAATATTACCTCATTGCATAGGCATGCTGAAGAAAATAGAAATAAAATCGATAAACATATTAAGATTTTAATTATGAAGTGTTTCAATTGAAACCTCCTGTGGTATAATCAGTTCAAAATAATATGATAATATTATGCATCATGTTAATTTTGCTTAACATTAGGTTGCAATGCAGTTGTATAGATAATATACTATTAGCATAAATAATTAATTCCCTAAAAAAGCAAAAAATTACAACAATGCTATTATATCTTAATTTCTAATGGTTTAAGACGGATTTTTTTGTAATAAATTTACATTATTTATATGAATATCAGTTGAATTCCTTGCCAATTTTAAATTTGTCGGATATAATCCAAGCGAGGCGAGGTTGTAAATTATGGAAACTTGTTTAGCTCATACAGAGCAGTCCGAAGAGCATGTGGGTTTTTGTATGAAGGATACATCTACAGACAAATTGCTCACTACATTGGATTTTGCAATAGAAGTATTAGAAGATTTACAGAAAGTGATAACTGAAGGCAAACCAAAGACTTTGAGAGTCAAGTTTGGTGAGAGAATAGTTGCAGAGCTTCCGGTTGCATTTACATTTGCTGGTGCTTGTGCTGCAGGAGCTATTGCATTGCTTGTATCTAAGCTTTCTGTTGAGTTGGAAAGCTAATTTTTTTGCTAAGGATATTTTTGATATAAAGGATTTCTATCAATTTATCCTTTCTTGTTTTTTGAGATGATGCAGAAACGAGGTGTATTGTGCAGGACCAGTTCCAGGAAGAGCGAAGTCTTTTGCATTCTCGGTTTGAAGGTAATACTGATCAAGAAATTGTTGCTGCAGCTCAAAATGGTGATGAATCTGCTGCAGAATATTTGCTTTATAAGTATAAAAGCCTTGTTAGAACAAAAGTAAGATCATATTTTTTGATGGGTGGAGAAAAAGATGATCTTCTTCAGGTTGGCATGATAGGGCTCTGGCAAGCAATTGTTGACTTTAGGGCTGACAAAGATATTTCTTTTCTTTCATTTGCAAGGATTTGTATTGAAAGACATGTTATAACTGCAATTAAGACTGCTACAAGAAGAAAGCAGACACCTTTGAATTCGTCCATTCCACTTGAACATTCATCTGATGATAATGACTCTGAATGGAATTTAGAAGAGGTTCTTGTGTCAGATGATACTATAGATCCTGAAAATTTAGTTTTACAGAGGGAAGACAAAAATAGGCTTCAATATATGCTTAAGAGATTATTATCAGATTTTGAATGGGAAGTGCTTACTGGCTATCAAGTAGGTAAAAGCTATAGAGAAATTGCCTGTGAACTGCAGTGTAAAACAAAGTCTGTAGACAATGCACTTGCAAGAATTAAAAGAAAAATTTCATGTTCACCATATGGATGGCCCGGAATTACCGATAATAATAACTAAATATCAATCATTTTATGGTTGAATGTCGGAGATTTTTTATGAATTCACTTGGTCCTGTAATAATTATTGGAATTATTGTTCTAGTTATATTTTGGGTGATTGCTAAATATAACTTACTTGTAAAATTAAGAAACAGAATAGAAAATGGATGGGCACAGATTGATGTTCAGCTAAAAAGAAGATATGACCTTATTCCAAACTTGGTTGAGACAGTAAAAGGTTATGCTTCACATGAAAAAGAGCTTTTTGAAAATGTAACTAAAGCGAGAGCAAATGCTATTGGAGCTCAGAATGTAAAAGATCAAGGGCAAGCAGAAAATATATTGTCTGGTGCATTAAAGAGTTTATTTGCTGTTGCAGAAAACTATCCAGAGCTTAAGGCAAATGAAAATTTCAAACAGCTCCAGGATGAGCTTTCAGCTACTGAAAACAAAATAGCTTATTCAAGGCAGTTTTATAATGACACTGTTATGATGTATAACACTACAATTCAAACTTTTCCTACAAACATCATAGCTGGAATGTTGGGTTTTAATCAGAGAGATTACTTCGAAGTAGATGATGCTGAAAGACAGAATGTGAGAGTGAGTTTCTCATAAGCTGCTTATTATTTCGTGTGTAAACAGTGCTTTGTAATTTAAAAGCACTGTTTTTTTGTTTTATGTTATATAATATCTAAGATAAATATATATTGGAGAGTAATATGCTTGATCCAGTAGTTGAGAAAAGAATAATGTCTGCTCTGAACCATGAAGAAGGTGATAGAGTTCCTATATGGGATGTCTTAGATAACAGAGGCATTGTTGATCATATTTGTCCTGGATGGACAAATTATGATGAGGCAATGGTCAAAGTGTATCATACTCTAGAGATTGACCTTTGCAGATGGTATGGGTCAGCATTTGATGAAAGCCAAGATGGTATTGAAGATGAGCGTGATGGAATTGTACACTCAAAAATTTCCGGTAGGTCTTGGTGGAGGACACATTATCCAATTCAGTCTATAAACGACTTAAAAACATACAAAGCAGAACCATTACCTATGGAGCACATAGAAGAAAACTGGATACCTTTTGTAAAAAACGAAATCAAAAGATTTGAGCCATATACAATGTTTGTTCCCGGTGGAGGATGTGGTTTTCATGCAGCCTATGGCTTGATGGGACAAGAGTTGTTTAGTTATGCAATCTATGATGATCCTATAAATGTTGAAAGAATACTTGAGATAGAAACAGAGACAGCATTAAGGTATGCAAAAGCAGCAGCAAAGCATAAACTTTGCCCAATATATTTTATTGGCGATGATATTGCTTATAAAGGTGCATTATTGTTCTCACCAGAATATCTTAGGAAAACATTCATCAAATCTCTTGCAAAAGTAATAGAGCCCGTGAAGGCGGCAGGAATAAAAGTAATTTTCCATTCAGATGGATATGTGATGGATATACTTGATGATATGATAGATGCTGGTATTGATGGTCTAAACCCAATAGAGCCTCTTGCTGGGATGGATATAGGATTCTTAAAAAAGAAATATAGTAAAAATCTTGTTCTCACCGGTAATGTAGATTGTTCTCAGCTTTTGCCATTTGGTTCAACTCAAGATGTAATAGAAGCAACAAAGAAATGCTTAAAAGATGCTGGAGAAGGTGGAGGACTTTTCATAGGTTCTTCTAGCGAGATAATTCCAAGCATTCCAGTTGATAATATTTTAGCATTTTATGACACTTGCAGAGAATATGGTAAATATCCTCTCCATATATAGATTATGAGAGGATACACTATAAATAATCCCTTATAAATGCCAATAATTCCATATAGAAATGCCTTATAAATTGCAAAAAAAAATTAAGGATATATTATGGAATCACCTCTTGTTACAAAAAATCTGACTAAAGTTTACAATCTTGGCAGAAAAAAAGGAAAGAAGCTTGCTGTTGATAATTTGAATATAGAAGTTCCAGAGGGAGTGATATTTGGTTTTCTTGGTCCAAATGGAGCAGGTAAAACATCTACAATTAAAATGCTTCTTCAGCTTCTAGAGCCAACCAGTGGAAGTGCCTATATATTTGGTAAATCAATATCAGAAGCAAGCACAAGGTTAATGATTGGCTATCTACCGGAACAGCCATATTTCCACAAATTCCTAAAACCAATTGAGATTGTGAGTATGCATGCTGCTCTTGCTGGAGTAAAAAGAAAAGATATAAAAGAAAAAGCACTAAAAGCACTTCAAAGAGCAAAGATTGATGAATATGCAAACATTCCACTGTCAAAACTTTCAAAGGGACTCACCCAAAGAGTTGGTATTGCTCAGGCAATTGTAGCTGATCCAAAACTTCTAATTCTTGATGAACCAACATCAGGTTTAGATCCAATTGGTAGAAGATACACCAGAGAACTATTAGTTGAACTCAGAAATGAAGGTAAAACAATAATCCTTAGCTCTCACATATTGAGTGAAATAGAAAATATATGTGATTATGTTGCGGTATTAAAAAATGGTCAATTGGCAGCTTTTGATAAACCAAACAACATCTGCAAACAAGATGCTATGGTGAATATACAAATATCCAAAATTGATGACATAACAGCACAAAGCCTTGCAATTGTGCAGGCTGAAGTTCATAAATTTTCAGATTATGATATTGTCTTAGCAAATATCAATCAAATATATGAAACAATGAAAATATTAGAAAATAACAATATTAAAATTTTAAGGATTGAAACTACTAAGGAAACCTTAGAAGAAGCATTCCTTAGACTTGCTGCTTGAGGTGAAATATTGAGAAAAATAATTATTATTGCATCAATGTCTGTTCTTGAAAACAGCAGAAAGCATATATTTCATGTTATATGCCTTTTGATGTTAGCCATAATTGCAGGCTCAACACTTCTTACAATTCTCACTGAGGGAGTGAAAATTAAGATACTAAAAGATTTATGTATGACCAGTATATCATTTGGTGGTGCAATGCTTGCTATTGCATTAGCATCTGGTGCTATTCCACAAGATGTAGAATCAAGAATAATATATCCTGTGATAGCAAGACCTGTTACAAGAAATCAGTATCTTTTAGGAAAATTTTTCGGAGTTCTTGTCACTGTAACAATTGGAATATTGGTTATGACTGCAATATTCTCAGCATTGATATTTATAAATCAAGGAACTTTAGATTTATTTCTCTTCACTGCAATTGCATATCTAATATTGCAGACTGCTGTCATTGCAGGTGCTACAATTATGATTTCCACATTCACATCTTCAGCAATTGCGGCTTTAATTGCTTTTTTGATTTTCATCACTGGTACTATTAAAATAGGATATTTTGGCGGATTATTAAATAGAATGTCTGATGGATTTTCAAAAGGTATTTTAACAATTATTTATTATATGCTTCCAAATCTAGAATCTTTTAATCTAAAAGATGCATTTGTTCATAGCGAACATATACCTATGATTTATCTTTTGCAAGTCGGGATTTATGGCATATTGTTTACAGCTTTTCTTTTGGTTGTGGGAAGTATTGTCTTTTCACATAAAGAGGTGTAAAAATTGAAGCATAAATACGCACTCATATTTTTTGCATTTGTTTTATTATCTAGTTCTGCAATCATTGAAAGAAATGCAGTAAATAATATACACATAAACAAAATATCAAGTGATGAATCTTCATTAATTGTTTTAGCAGGGCAGTTTAGATCTTTATTTGCCAATCTACTGTGGATAAAAGCTGATAATTATCATCATGAGTATCTAGAGGAAAATAACGATTGGACTAAAAATGAGGAAATTCTGGGATTAATGAAAATGATTGTCAAATTAGATCCTTCTTTTGTAGAGGCTTATGCTGTTGGAGCATATATTTATTTTGAAGGATATGAAAATTTTGACAAAGGCATTGCAATGCTGCTTGAGGGAATTAAACATAATCCCAAAGATGATGAGTTAAACAGACTGGCAGCCATTATATATGCAAGACACTATAAAAATTACAATACAGCTCTAAAATATGCAAAGGTATCTGCCCAATATGCCAAAGATGATTTCATCAAAAAGAGAAACCTCAGATTGGTTCGTACTCTCGAAGAAACAATTCGCGAACAATAAAAGTAATAAATTCTAACAAGTAATGAATGATGCTCATAATTATTCATAAAAATGTGCTTTTTTGGTATTCTATTTATAATAGATACTGTAAAATATACTATATATCCAAATTGTAAATAGAAGGTATTTGATAATGAAGTTATGGATTTCATTAATTGTACTTTTTGCTGCACTTGTTGGGATTAGTGTAATTATGCCAGACGGTCCCAAAGGACCAGAAAGGGTGGAGCTTGAAATACCACATGGATTAGAGGAGAATCAAAAAGCTACAATGAAGCCGGGAAGAGTTGTTGAACTGCATCTTGATAAAGGTGTTATAGAGTTTATTCTTTTTGAGGAAGATTGTCCAAACACAACAAAGAGAATAACAACCCTTGTAAAAGATGGATTTTATAATGGATTGGTATTTCACAGAGTTGAAAATTGGGTGATTCAGACAGGTGAGAATGATAAAGCTCATTTTGATGGTATTGGTTGTGAGATTAAAGATGGATTGGTGAATGCTAAAGGTTCGGTTGGTATGGCAAGGGCACAATCATACAATAGCAATACAACGCAATTTTATATTCTCAAAGAACCCTCACCTTGGCTTGATAGGGAATACACTGTTTTTGGAAGAGTAATAAACGGTATGGATGTAGTAATGAATATTGAAAAAGGTGATAAAATAAATAAAGCTATACTTAGAGAAGCTAACAAAGAAGATTTGCGAAAATTTAATGAAGTTTTATCAATAGAATCTGAGAGAAAAACACAATAATATTAATATACAATAAATTATAATGGAGATATCCCATAAATGGGACTAATTACATTAAACCTATCTCAAGCAAAAGAAAAAGTCAAAGAGCATATAAAACCATTACCTGTTGAGAAGGCAGCAGTTATAAACACATTTGGCAGGGTAATAGCAGAAGATATATATGCCAGTTCTGAGTGTGTGCCATCACCTGTTTCAAGAGTTGATGGGTATGCAGCTATTGCGGCAGATACAGATGGTGCAAATGAAAAAAATCCAATAAAGCTTAGTATTCATTCAGAAAACATCGAAAATGTGAATAAAATATGCAATGGAACGGTTGTTGTTATAAAAATTGGTGATCCGCTTCCGAAAAATGCTAATTGTGTGATAGATAAATCAAAAACATACAGACCAGAAATGGGAGCTCAACTGTTAGTGCTTGATGAATATCACCATGGTCAAAATGTAAAATATTATGCAGATATTAAAGAAGGCGACACAGTATTAAAAAAAGGAACCAAAATCAATGCTTGTGAAATGGCATTGCTGGCATCATTAGGGAAGACTGCTGTATCAATATTCAGAAAGCCTAAAGTTAGCGTGATAACAACAGGAAAAAATGTTATTGATCTTGTAGAAGAATATGAGCCCGGAACATCAAGAAATAGTGCTAGATACTGGTTGGTAGGTGTTATATTAGATTCTGGTTGCGAGCTTGGCAAAATGGTTCATGTGAGAGATGGCAGACCTGGTTTGGAAAAGGCATTAAAAAAATGTGCGGATTCAGACTTGATTCTAACTGCACTTGCTGAAATTGATAAACATGATTTTGCTATTGCTGCTATAAATAATGTAGGAAAAAGTGTATTTGATAGAATACATATAGATAAAGGTGCATCTACTTGTTTTGGATATGTAGATAATAAGCCAGTTTTTATAACTGGGAGTGAGAATATAATCCCTTCTTATGAAGCTGTAGTAAGACTTGCTTTGATGCTAATCACAGGCAACAGAGAGTTGGAAAGACCTTTAGTGAGGTCCAAGTTGAAGAGTACAATAAAATTAAATCCTGGCAACTATCATCTTATTCCTGCTATTACAACTTTTGATATGGAATCTGGTTACTCTTCAAGACCATTAAACCCAAGGCAATCACTTATTCCGAATTCTATGATTACAATTTCTGAGAATGTTGAA
>JBDNDK010000050.1:0-13665 GCA_046719185.1 Armatimonadota bacterium | reverse complement strand
CTGCGCTTCCTGGTCAGCAAGGAATGCTGGCGGTGTTGTGCACGCTAAAGATCTACTTCATACTTTAAGAAATCAACCAGCCAAATTTGATGTTAGGTCTGTGATGAGACCTGTTTATTTTATTCCAGAAACAAAAGATTTAGATGATCTTCTTGCAGAGTTTAAGAGAAGTAAGACACAGCTTGCAGTTGTTAAAGATGAATATGGTGGTACTGCTGGAATGGTGACAATAGAAGACCTGCTTGAGGAAATAGTTGGTGAGATATCTGATGAATATGATTATGAAGAGCCATTTGTGCAGGTAATTGATGACAACAAAATTTTGATAAATGCAAGAATGTATATTGATGATCTTAATGAGGAATTGAACTTGAAAATTCCAGAAAGTGAAGAATATGAAACAGTAGGAGGTTTTGTATTTGATTTATTTGGTCATCAACCTGAAGAAGGTGATATGGTTAGTTATGAAAATTTAGATTTTGTTGTTGAAAAGATTGATGGCGGCAGACTGCACAGTATTATGCTCATAAAAACAGATAGGCCGATAGAGCCATTGGAAGATGAACAAAATGGAATCACCAGCAAGGGAAAAAACGGGACACAAAAAGGTTAGATAAAATAATTTATTATAAAAAGGTCAGGAAGCTTTCAACTCTTCCTTGACCTTTTTGTTTATGTCTTGTGTTATAATTAAGAATACCAGCAAGTTCAATTGTATTGAGTTTGAATGTTAATTAAACAAGATGTATGGTGTTATATGACAGATATAAATAAGTCCTATGAAAGTCAAAAGAAATATATAATAGATGAAAAAATCCAGTATATTCTAATTGCAGTAATTTCTATAATTACAATTATTATTGCTGTTTTTTCCGATTATAATCTACCTAAAATTAGTGAAAAGCCTTTTTTAACCATACATGTTGTGTTGGAGTTTGTCTCTATTGTTGCAAGTTTTGCAGTGTTTTCAATTGGTTGGTTTGGTTATAGGCAAACGAAAAATATAAGAGATCTAATAATTGGCATCACATTTTTTCTTACAGGTTCTTTTGATTTTATTCATACTATGAGCTATAAGGGAATGCCGGCATTTCTTGGTGAAAATACTGTAGGTCTTGCAGCTTTCTTTTGGATTATTGCTAGAATGACAGCAGGTTTAGGTCTTGTAGCAGCTGTATTTGCATCTCCAGATCCCCAAAAGAAAGAGTTCAAATCAGCTCATTTTCTGTTGGGTTCAATATTTTTTATTATGCTTGTTATATACATATCAAATAGGTATGGTTTATATATTGGAAATGCAATGTTTGACAGCAGCAAGGCAGGACTTACTAATACAAAGATAATACTTGAAATTATTATAATTCTTTTGTATTTTATAGCATTTCTATTCATCAAAGAAAAAGCTGTATGGACGCAGGATACTGTAAAAATGTTTAAAAAGGCAATGCTTTTCGCAATATTTGGTGAATTATGTTTCATTTTATATTCTGGTCCTTATGATTATATAAATGCATTAGGTCATGTATTCAAGGCATATAGCTATATTTTGATGATGAATGCATTATTTGTTGCTGCAGTGCGGGCTCCCTATGAAAAATTAAGCATAACTCATACTGAATTGGAAAATAGTTATATAGAGTCAAAAAAACAAAGCAAACAAATAGAAAAATTGTTTTCAACAATAGGTAGTGCTCTATCATCAAGCATACAAATTGATGGTGCACTAGATAAAATAGCAGAGTTGGCAAAAGAAATGCTTTCTGCAGACTGTGCGATAGTGATGTGGCTTGATAAATCTGGCAAACCAAAAATATCTGTACAAAAAGGTTGTGATGATTGTATCAAACCTCATGAGGTAACAATGTATTACAGCAAACAGGTAATAGAGAGCAGAGAAATAAAAGTTCTGGAAAATGTAAATGATATATTTAAGGGAAAGCAACAGCATTTGAAATGCAATTGTGCCAGATCTATCATTTGTGCACCAATGAGTTTTCAAGATGAGCCGTTGGGTGTTATAGCTTTGTTTTCGAGAGATATAGAGTATTCTCAAGATCATGGCAGAATATTAGAAGGTTTTGCAAGCCATGCAGCTGTTGCAATCCATAATGCTATCTCATATGAAAGAGAAAGCAAGATTGCTGATGTTTTGCAGAGATCTTTTATGAGTGCTTCAACTATTATCACAGACAAATTTGAAATTGCTCAGGTTTATAATCCTGCAACAGATGAGGCACTAATTGGTGGTGATTTTTATGATGTTGTTAATCTTGATGAAGATAATATAGCAATCATTATTGGTGATGTCTCAGGTAAAGGTTTGCCGGCTGCTGTTCATACGGCTATGGCAAAATATGCTTTAAGAGCATATTTGTCTGATGGATATAGTCCTGCAGACATAATGAAAAGATTTGATAAGCTTACAACCAAAAACACAGATGATGAAACATTTATTACCTTATTCATAGGTATATTAAACATTCACACAGGAAAATTGATCTATTGTAATGCTGGTCATGAACCTCCAATTTATTGCAAGGATGGACAAAGTATTGAGCTTGATTCCACTGGTCCAATTGTTGGATTGGGTTTAGATCTAGATTTTAATCAAAAAGAAATTGTTTTAGAGCCAAACAGCACACTTCTGCTTTATACAGATGGTATTAGTGAGGCAAGAAAAGGTGATGAGATGATGGGATCTGATAGAATTGCTGAGGAATTAAAGCTGTGTAAAATTAAAGATAGTGAAGACATAGCACAGTGTATATTTGAATCAGCACAAAGGTATGCTGGTGGTGATTTATCAGATGATGCAGCAATTCTTGCAGTGAAAGCATTAGATAAATAAAAAATATGTCAATTATTTTGGCATAAAAAAGAGCTTCATTAAATATGAAGCTCTTTTTTATGTGTTAGTTGTTAATCTTATTTACATCATACTTTTAACTGAATTAACAATATCCTCAACAGTTGGCACACAAGCATCTTCAAGCGGTTCACTCATTGGAATAGGACAGTCTTTGCCGCTTAACATAATTGGCTGACAATCCAAATAATCGAATCCTGAGTAGCCATCTTCAAATTGATATTCAACCACTCTTCTCACAATTTCTCCAGCAACCCCACATCTTGGGTAGCCTTCTGAAACTGTGATAAGCTTGCCAGTCTTTTTAACTGAATTAGCAATTGTGTCTATATCAAGAGGATTAAGTGTTCTTGGATCTATCACTTCAACACTTATTCCTTCTTTTTCTAATATTTCAGCTGCATGCATTGCAAAATGGAGCATTCTGCAGTATGCAACAATTGTTACATCTTTACCTTCATTTTTGATATCTGCCACACCAAGTGGAATTATATAATCATCATCTGGAACTGGTCCAAACACTGATGAATACATAACCTTATGTTCAATAAATAGAACAGGGTTGTCATCTCTAATAGCTGCCTTTAATAGACCTTTAGCATCATAGGGTGTTGACGGCATAACTATATAAATTCCAGGTATATTCATAAACATAGCTTCAAGGCTTTCAGAGTGGTGAGCAGCAATACTTCTACCAACACCACCTTCTGTTCTTACCACACAAGGAAGCTTTGTTTTTCCGCCAAACATATATCTGTTGTATGCTAGATTATGAATCAGCTGATCAGATGATATTGTGAGGAAGTCAATATACATAATTTCTGCAACCGGTCTAATTCCTCTCATAGCAGCTCCACCAGCTGCACCAACAATTGCAGCTTCACTAATAGCGGTATCAATCACTCTTCTTTGTCCAAATTGTTCATAAAGACCTCTAGTTGCTGCATAAGCTCCACCATAAAGACCTACATCTTCACCCATCACTAAAACATTGGGATCTCTTTCCATCTCTTCTCTATGTGCATCAACAATAGCCTGAACATACATTTTTATAGGCATTCCATATTGATCTTCAAGTTTCTTTACTTCACTTTGCTTAAGCTTTGGAAGAGTGGTTCCAGCGGCAGCTCTAACAGCTTTTTCTATTTCTTTTATCTTTGGAAGGTACTTTTTCTCTGCATCTATTTCTGCTTTCAATTCAGCAGGATCTTTTGGAACATAAATATCATTATAAAGTTCACTAACATCTGGGTATGGACTATCCATTGCAAACTGAGTAGCTTTTTTAATTGTTTCATCTGCCATCTTTGCAACTTCATCAAGTTCTTCTTGAGTTGCCATTTTAGATTCTAGTAATCTTTTGCTTAAAACAGTTATCGGATCCCTTTGTTTCCATTCTTCTTCTTCTTCTCTTGTTCTGTATGCTCTTTGATCAGAAGAAGAATGTCCATACCATCTGTATGTTTTGGCTTCAACCAGAGTGGGTGTTCCTTCTTTTCTTGCTCTATCAACAGCTTCTTTGATTGCTTTTCTTACTTCTATCACATCCATTCCATCAACAATAACACCCGGAATACCATAAGATGTAGCTCTAACAGCAATATCCTCAATATTAGAAGCTCTACCAGCACATTCAATAGATTTTTGATTAAATGGAACACTCATTCCATATAGATTATTTTCACATACATATACAACAGGTAGACCACATAACAATGCACTTCCCATATTTAAAGATTCATGAAAACTGCCAGTGTTTACAGCACCATCACCAAAGAAACAAACCACAACTGCCCCAGTATTTTTTACTTTTTCTGCAAGAGCAGCACCAGTTGCAATTGGAATATTACCTCCAACTATTCCTGTAGAACCAAGATTACCTTTTTCTACATCAGCAATGTGCATAGAACCGCCTCTGCCTTTGCAATAGCCGGTTGCTTTGCCCATCAGCTCAGCCATCATTTTGTTCCAATGGTCTTGTCTTTCTTCTTCATTTTTTGCATGCTTAACACCCATAGCACCACAATGTCCATGCCCTCTATGTGTGCTAGCAATAACATCTCTATCTTCAAGCACTGATATTGCACCTACAGCAACTGCTTCTTGTCCTGCAGAGAGGTGTGATGCACCTTTAATTGTGCCTTCTCTTAGGAGTCTATAAACTGTGTCTTCAAAATTTCTAATTTCATGCATTTGCCTGAGATAATCAAGCAATTCTTCTTTTGTTTCTGTTATTGCTGCATTTGTTTTTTTCTTACTTTCTGCAGCGGTTTTTTTGTCTTGTTTTACTGGCATTAAATTGCTCCTTTTGTTATCTTTGGACAGGAGTCCTTAAAATTCATATAGTTTTTTGATAAATCAAGGATCTGTAAACTTATTATCCCAATAAACATTTTATGAGAATATACCATATAAAGTCAATGAATATGCAGATTTATAGTAGTTTAATTATGCAGGTATATTGGTAGATATATTAAAGAATATATCTGGAGGTATTCAAGTATGAAATTAAAAATTATGTGTTTTCTTTTTGTTTCTGCTTTCTTACTTACATCTGCAATTGCTCATGCACCTGATAAAATTACAATTGGTTTTGATGAGAAATCAAAAATTATTACCGTCAATATTTCACACCAAGTGAAATCACCAAATGAACATTATATTAAAGAAGTAGAAATTTACAGAAATGGTAAAGAGATTATATCTCAAAAATTCACAAGTCAGCCAACAGCCAGCGGATTAAAAGTTCAATATTCATTACCAGATCATAAAAAAGGTGATAAATACAAAATAGAGGCATATTGCAATAAAACAGGCGAACTTGAAGCTGTTTATCCGCAATAGGAAATTATATTTTGCCATTCTGAATACAGTAATATTCTCAGCAATCAAAAAAGGTTTATTGCAGCAGTTCAGAATGGCCTAAAATCTATTTAATACCATCCAAATTCATATGCCGCATCAAACATTGCAATTATATTTTCTGGTGCAACATTTGCCTGCACATTATGAACCTGATTGAATATAAATCCACCACCGGGTTTGAATATTTCCATTCTTTCTTTTACATGTTTTCTTATTTCTTCAGGTTTTGCATTTGGAAGTATTGTCTGTGTATCACAACCGCCACCCCAGAATGTGAGTTTATCACCAAATTCATCTTTTAATTTTCTTGGATCCATATTTGCAGCAGATGTCTGAACAGGATTAAGTACTTCAACACCAGCATCAATTAAATCTGGTATCAAATCATAAATTGAGCCGCAGCTATGCAGAAAGACATGAATATCTGAATTTTGTTTCACGTAGTCATATACTCTTTTGTGTCTTGGTTTAATAAACTCTCTATACATATTAACTGATAGCTGAGGTGCACTCTGTGTACCTAAATCATCACCCATCTGGATTAGCTGAACATAAGGACCAACAGCTTCAAGAAATCTTTTTAGGTTCTCAATGTGAGAGTCTGCAAGCCTATCCAACATAACATGAGTAAATTCCGGATCTCCTGCCATATCAACCATAAACTGATCCCAACCTCTTAAATTCTGACCAGACTCAAGAATATTTCCACCAAAACCTGCCATTATTGCATATTCAGTATTTTCATAAGTCCATTTTGCCGTTTCATGCAGTCTATCTAATGTTTCATTTGATATTAAACCAAAATTATAATCTTCCAACTCAGATATTGTTGTTAAGTGTGCCATAGGATGAAAAACAGGATTAAAATATAAACATCCTTGTGGAGATTCCATTAAAACATTTCCATCATTATCTTTTATAAGATATCCACCATATCCATCATCTTGAGGTTCAAATCCCACAGGCAGATAGGCTTGTGATCCATCTTGTAGTTTCCAAGGATACCATCTTTCTGGATGTCTACCAAAAGTGTTTAAAGCATCAACAACATCTATTTGAAACCTATCTAAAATAGGCTTTTCAATTTCAGCAAGCATTTGCATAGTGTCATATACAAGAGTTTGACCTGTATCAATACCAAGATATTCTTTCAATTTGTTGTATCCAACAGCCATTATTGTTGTTGATCTCATTCCACCAAAATCTATTGGTACTCTATCAGGCTGCTCATGTTTTATTGCTTTTAACACTCTTTCTCTGCTGGTTATATACCACCTCCAGAAAACAACATAAAATTATGCTATTATTATTTATTAATGTATTTATTAATAGCAAATTATACTCCAAAATTATAATAGGTGTTATGTTATGAAAAAAATTATTCAATGTGTACCAAATTTCAGCGAGGGTAGAGATAAGAGCATAATTGACAAAATTTTATTATCTGCAAAAGAAGCATCAGCTGCTCATATAGTGGATTTTACATCTGATGTTGACCACAATAGAAGCGTGTTAACATTAGTAGGCACACCAGAGCAAATAATATTATCAATTCTTTCAGCAGCTGAGACTGCAGTTGATTTGATAGATTTGAATATTCATTCAGGTGGCCATCCAAGAATTGGTGCAATTGATGTAGTACCATTAGTGCCATTGGAAAATATTACTATGGAAGAAACAATAGAAGTATCAAAAGAACTTGCAAGCTTAATATGGGAAAAACTTAATGTGCCAGTTTATTTATATGAATTTTCTGCTCAAAATCATGAAAGAAAAAATCTAGCTAAAATAAGAAAAGGTGGGTTTGAATTTCTAAGAGATAATGGATTAGTTGATGAGAGAAGTCCAGATTTTGGAGATAATAAAGTTCATCCAACTGCTGGAGTAGTGGCTGTTGGTGCCAGAAATCCACTGATAGCTTTTAATGTTAATCTCAATTCTGATGATATCACTATTGCAAATAAAATAGCATCTGAAATCAGACATTTAAGAGATAGTGGGCAAGAGATGCATGGTGTGAAAGCTATTGGTGTGTTTTTAGAATCAAGAAATATTGCTCAAGTATCATTAAATATCACTGATACAAACAAAATAACCATTTATCGCGTATATGAATATATCAACAAAAGAGCAAAAGAATTAGGGTCAAGTGTCCTTGAATCTGAGTTAATTGGAGCACTCAGAACTCAAGCACTAATAGATTCAATGAATGAACTTATGAATATAAAAGGCTTAAATGCAGGTAAAATATTAGATAAATATTTATAAATCAGCAAGGAGTAAATCAAGAAATGAAACCATTTAGGTTAGGAAAAATTTTAGGATTTGATATAAATGTAGATTTGTCTTGGCTTCTAATATTTGGATTAGTAGTCTTTACTCTTTCACATGGATATTTCCCTCAATTATATCCGGGCTTTGATATTGCTACAAATTGGTCTGTTGCTATTTTAGCTGCATTGTTACTTTTTGCATCGGTGCTTTTACATGAACTTGGTCATAGTGTTGTATCAAGATATTTTGAAACACCAGTTAATGGTATCACACTTTTTCTTTTTGGCGGAGTAGCTCAAGTATCTGATGAAGCAAAATGCCCAAAGGAAGAGTTTTGGGTTGGAATTGCTGGACCTTTTGTAAGTTTTGTTTTAGCTGCTTTGTTTTATATCCTAAGTGCTGTTGGTATGATATTTTTTTTTCCAAAACCGATTACAGCAATATTCAGCTATCTTGGAGTTATAAATGTTGCTCTTGCTGTTTTTAATTTAATTCCAGGATTTCCATTAGATGGAGGGAGAATTTTAAGATCTGCAATTTGGTCATTTACTGGTAACTTAGCAAAAGCCACAAAATATGCGTCAAGTGTGGGTAATGCATTTGGATATTTTCTGATGTTTTTGGGGCTAATTCAAATTTTTAATGGAATTTTGCTTTCTGGTCTTTGGATGATGTTTATTGGCTGGTTTATCACTGGTGCTGCAAGAACAAGTTATCAGCAGGTCTTGATTAAAGAAGCATTATCTGGAATCAGAGTTGAACAGATTATGAGCTATGATGTACCTGTTATACAGGCAAATATGAATCTGCAACAGTTTGTTAATGAATATCTATTAAGATATGAGTATTCTTGCTATCCTGTTGCTGATGGAAACACAATAATTGGTGTTATTGGAATTGATGAAATTAGAAAAATACCTTCTGAAGAATGGATAAAATATTATGTTGGAAACGCTTTACATAGATTAGATGGGTCAATGAGTGTAGGTAAAACAGATGATGCTTGGGATGCAATGAAAATGCTTTCAGCAAGCAATACTTGTAGAGTTATAGTAAAAGAGGATACCAATTTTATAGGAACAATAGGGAAAGAGAATTTATACAGACTTATTCAGGCAAAAGTGGGCAGTGAGTTAAAATAATCAATTTGAAATCAGCATTAATTTAGATTCAACACTTTTTTTGCCATTTTGGGTATATGTTTCTATTTCCAATCTATGTAGTCCATTTGGAAGTTTTCTTGTGTCATAATCAAAATTAAAGGGAATGGTATTAGATATATAAATTAACTTGCCATCAATATAATATCCAATTGTTTTTATATTATTCAAGTCTTCTGAAGGTTCAAGCTTTAATATACCTTTATATACCTTTTCAGTATGTTGTTTAGATTTTTTATAGTAATCTAATGAATATTTATTAAGTTCTGTGTTCCAAAAAGACTTGTCATAATCTGGAAGGCTAATTCTTATATGAGTAATACCAATTTTTATATCTCTTTCAGCTCCATTTTTTGAATAAACTTGTGATAGGTATGCAGGTGTGAAGGCATTGTCAATTTTGCCAATTAAAGCGGGCAGTTCTTCCCAGTCTCCATTATCAATTTTTATTTTACTCATATAGGAATGTCTATCATTGTTTTCCAAAAATCTTAAAGCTATATTTCCATAAAAAAGTGGTGCAGTACCTTCTAATGGCTTATCAATATCTAATGGTGCAACCACCATCACTTGCGGTTTAGTTTCACCTTGTTCTTTTACATGTCTATTTGGCTGTATCATAAAACCGCCTCTTGTTTCAATTTCTCCACCTTCTATAGTACTTGGGGAGCATATTGGAGCCGTAGATATTGTGATAACACCTCCATGGTTTGTGTTTATTGCTCCAACTCCGGTAAATGTAGTTCCATCATATCTTCCAACACCTTTTACTGGTCTTACAACTTTTGCAATATTAATAATTTTTTTATCATCATAAATACACTTCACAAGTCCACCAATCTTGTTTTCTATTTCTATGTAACTAGGTTTATTATCTGGTTCACTGACTATTATTTCATACACAGATCCATCAGCTGGGACATGATTTAATGGCATAGGAATAAGAGTTCTATCTGATTCAAGATAAACCTTACTTCCTACTAATGGTGCAAAGTTTCTAAAAATGCTTTGTCCTGCTGGTATATCTGTTACAATTCCGGATGTTCCTGCAGAATGTCCACCAAAACCTCTGGGATCTTTTTCAAATTGTTTTGGTATAATGCTGAATATCTGTGGGTTTTGTATTTTCCCAAGACCAGAGTTCATTTTGTCTATTTTTATTCTAATTCCATGCACAGCTACAGCTGCCACTTCTCCTTCTGGTGTATAGCTTGCTGCTGGAAAACCAGTTATTCTATTGCTTGCAGGTCTTGTAACTTTTCCTACTGTATGAAAACTAACTCCATTATTATTGCTAATTTGTACTAATCCATTTTTTGTATTTTCAATTCTTATTCTATATATTTCATTGCAATATGATGATTGGGATAAAAAAAAGAGTATTGAAGATAAAGCAATCAAATTTCTAAAAAAAAGCATTTTTAATCCTTAGAAAAATAGATTCCGCAGTATTTGACTATATTAATTATCGACGGTATCAGATGTTTATTTGAGCCAGTCTTTTAAGAAGATTATAAAATAATAATATGCAGCAGGGGCAGTAAAGAGAAGACTATCTAATCTATCTAAAGCACCGCCATGACCGGGCATTATATTTCCAAAGTCTTTAATTCCCATCTCTCTTTTTAGTGCAGAAGCGAAAAGGTCTCCAGCTTCACATAAGATTCCCAGAATAATTCCTAGAATTAGTGAATGAGGAAAAGGAATAGATATTAAATAACCAATACCAAAAGCAAATATTATTGCACCACAAAATCCACCTATAGCACCTTCAATAGTTTTGTTTGGGCTGATTTTAGGCACAAATTTTTTCTTTCCAAAATATTTGCCTATAAAATATGCAGAGCTGTCACAAGCCCATGTAATAAGAAAGACATACATAATAAGAATAGCACCAGTCTCGTATGTCATTCCCCATAGTCTAGTAGTTCCATGAATCACTCTAATGCTTGTAACATGTGAAATCAGCCAGCCTACATAAATAACCCCAAGAGCTGTTGCCCCAAGATTTACAAAAATCTGTCTTTCCTTGTTTGTGAGTTCTCTAATAAATGAAGTTATTAAAAGAGCTGTTATTGATACGGAATACCATTTTCCAAAATCATACTTTGGAGAAACTGCCAAAATTATAACAACCAATACTCCAATCCAGAGTATTGGTCTTGCACCTTTTCTTTTCACACACCTGAAATATTCAAAAGAGCTAATAGCTGCTACTACTGCGACGCATATAGTAAAAGGCAGTCCACCTTTTATAAAAGTAAATACCACAGCAAAAGCAATAGCTATAATTGCACTTATTATTCTAATTAGCAAGTTTTGTACTCCATACAAACTGCATTATTATTGAATTGAAAAATTATATCACTCCATCTTGTGCATATCAATGCCACTAAAACTGTTCAATGATTAATACAATAATAGTATATTATCTAATTCTAGCAGATATACCTTTATGTTTATCAAGTCAATTCTTTTTTAGTATAAAATTTAGAATAAACATCAAAATACAAAAATTGAAGTATAATATAAATATTGGTTATAGGGTGTTTTGGTATGGTGGTGAGTATAATGAGAATAAAATTAATTGCCTGCAATGTCTTTTCAAGAGAACTTTATGATGTATCTGCTCATAGTCCTCATATTTTTGAAACCAGTTTTCTTGCATTGGGTTTGCACAACTATCCAGATAAATTGAGGGAAGAAATCCAATCTCTCATAGATTCAACAGATCCTGCATTATTTGATGTTATTGTTCTTGGTTATGGTCTTTGTTCAAGGGCAACAGCAGGCATAGAGGCAAAGAATATTCCTATTGTTATTCCAAAAGCTCATGACTGCATCACACTACTATTAGGCTCTAGAGAAAGATATACAAGAGAATTCAATGCACATCCGGGAACATACTATTATAGCCCCGGCTGGGTTGAAAGAAAAACTGAAGAGGTTGATCAGCTTACCAATATTTCCAAAGAAAAATTATATGATGTTAAGTATAAGGAATATGTTGAAAAATATGGTGAAGATAATGCTAAGTATTTATTAGATATGGAATGCACTTGGATGGATCATTATGAAAGAGTTGCCTTTATAAATATGGGTATTGGAAATATTAAAGAATACAGAAGATTCACCCAAGAGCTTGCAAAGGAAAGAGGCTGGATGTGGGATGAGATTCAAGGAGATAAAACTATCCTTGAAATGATTTCTTCAGCAAATTGGGATCCAGAGTATTTTGAAATAATAAATCCTGGTGACAAAATTGCTGAATCTTATGATGAAAATATCATTTGTTCATCAAACTGCTCTGAATAAATCATTACATTGAAACAAATCTCCCAAAATTGAGGTATACTGTAAATATAGGAATTATTTTAATATGGAGTTGTCTATGAAAATGATTAAAACCTTTTTATGCATATTGATACTTTCATTAGCTTCTATTGAACTAGGAGCTGTTACTATAGGTCAGGCTAAAATTTTGCCTGATAATACAAATATAGCTCTCACAGGAAAAATTGTCTCTAGAGTTTTTCCTGGCGGAATATTTTATATTCAAGAGCCAGACAGAACTTCCGGAATTAGAGTTTCAACTGCAGGAGTTATGCCTGTAGTAGGAGACATTGTAGATGTTTCTGGTAATTTACTTACATATAATATCTCATCTATTCCAATAAAGAGATTTATATTGGCTTCATCTGTTATAAAAACAGGTCAAACTACTGCTCCTGGTCCATTTGGTATGCTGTCAAAATCAGTAGGTGGATCTCAAATTCCACCTAATCTACCCGGAATATTGAACTCACAAGGTCCTAACAATATGGGCTTGTTGGCTAAAATATCAGGAACTATAACATATATATCAGGCAATAGAGTTATTGTTGATGATGGTTATGGTATATCAAATGAGAACAATTCAAAGGGTGTAACTGTTATATCTCCTGATACTCCTGATTTCTATGTGGGTGAATTTGTAAATTCAACTGGAATAATATCTGGCTGGGTTCCAAGTGGTTTTAGTTATGCTGTTCCAGCTATTCTAGTGAGTGATTTATCAGATATTCAGCTTGTTGGGAAAGATGGTGAAACTGGTAATTTAACAGGCACCGTAATGAGCACATTTGATGAATTATTAGAAGGTGTAAATGTTCAGCTCACTCCTTCTTCACAAACAACAAACACAAACTCTCAAGGTATTTATTCCTTTGCTTCACTGCCTGCTGGAACATACAAGGCAGTTTTTACAAAATCTGGCTATAATACTTTAGAAAAGACAATTAATGTTCATAATGCCATGACTAATTATTTAGATGTTATCATGCAGTCTCAAACAGGTAAAATTAGAATATATGTTAGAGATAATCACAACAGACCTCTTCAGCAAGCAAGCGTATCTGTAAGTCCGGGGGAACATCTTATTTTTACTGATATTAATGGATATGCAGAAATAACTAATCTAAACCCAAATAATTATGAAGTAAAAGTTTGTGTGCAGGGATA
>JBDNDK010000005.1:0-30894 GCA_046719185.1 Armatimonadota bacterium | reverse complement strand
ATTAGATGCCAAATGACCACCAGTCCTTGATACTGTGTCAATAATTCTTTCCCTTATTTCTTCAGCAAGACTTATTCTTTGTTCTGATGATAATTTTTTGAGGTCATCAGGAGTCTTTATGACATCAAGCAAAGTATTTTTTTCATTCATAATATTTAGTTTCCAGCAGATGCCAGAATCCTTCTCACCTCCTCAAGATCTGATTGCTTATCAATATCTTCACCAATTTCTGGATATGCACTCACAATAGTTTTTGCTTTTGCTGATAATATATTTGATACCTTTTCTTCTATTAGAGATAAACTCAAAAGCTTTGGAAATATTTGTGAGAATATCATCCTCACCAACACTCCCATTCCTATCATACGAGCCAAAGCTGTTACATGTTTCCTTGCATTATAAGCATCTGAAATTATCTTAGAATTTTTACATATAAACCATGGATTTACAAGCATTATATTTCCACCTGTAAATATGCCTTCAGAGGTTTTGACATAGGTTCTTTTTAGATTTGGATATGCCCCCTGGCAATAGGTCTTTGGAATAACAGGAAATACTAAATCACAGTCTAATGGCACAGATTTGCTGATAAAATCATCTACAGCTTTTGTTGTCAAAAGTGGTATGTCAGAGGTTGATATTAACACTTTATTTGATGTATCTAATGTCTCAATTCCATAAACAATATTTTCAATCAATGAATTTTGAGGAGTTAATATCTCATCAACTCCATCAGCATAAACATTACCTACTACAAATATTTTTTGAATATTTTCAGAACCCCCAAATGCATCAACAACCATTTGAAGCATTGTTTTATCTGCAACTTTTATCATTGCTCTGCTTGATAAAGATTCCTCACCAGCAAAACCATCTGCATTTGCTCCTGCTAAAATTAAGACATCTACTTTTGTAGTAGTATTGTTATTATCCGACAAAACTCATACACTCACTTCTTGTTATTGTTCTAGTTGCATAAACCCAAGTATATTTCAAACTCATCTGGTCAGCCACATAATCTGCTGTCTCTGCATCATTAAATACACCAAACACACAAGATCCAGAACCAGACAACATTGCTTTTGATGCACCATAATATTCAAGTTCATCTTTGCACTTTTGAATAGATTCAAGTGCCTGAGGCACCACAAGATCAAAATCATTCCACATACTTTTAATCATTCTTACTTTGTTTGATTCATTTATAGCATCAACACAAAATGATGTGGTTGACCATTGAACACCCCTGCCAACTCTGTCTAATTCACTATATGCCCAAGCAGTTGAAACTCCAACAGATGGTCTAATAACAACCAGATTCAGTTCTGGAGCATCGGGAAGAGCAGTTATAACTTCACCTCTGCCCTGCATTCTTGTAGTTCCGCTACTAATAAATAATGGGACATCTGAACCCACAGATGCCGCAATCTCTATGAGCTTTTCATCATCTAAATTGCATCCAAAAAGTTTATTCAAACCCATTATTGTAAAAGCTGCATTTGAGCTTCCTCCACCCAAACCAGACTCAGGAGGAATTGTTTTTATTATTTCACAGTTTACTCCACCTCTTATTCCCACATAAGCAAAAAAAACAACGCAAGCTTTGAATACAATATTATCTTTGCCTTGAGGCACACCAGAAAAATCACAAAATACATTTATATGACCTTCCGGTGCAATTGATAAATTTAGTTGATCCGTGATACCAATAGTCTGAGTGATGCTGTCTATATTATGAAAACCATCAGGCCTAACATCACCCACCTCAAGTGTTAGATTAATTTTAGCTGGAGAAACTATATTTATATCTGTCAATTATTTCATTTTCCCACATTAATTATATGTTTGTAACATATCTGAAATTCAAAGATAAATAAATTGAATATTTTTTTGTATGCCAAAATAGTGTAGCAAGGGGAGCATATAGTGTCAAATAAAATCAGTTTTTATAATCAAAATTAAAGGAATATTTTATCTGTAAGTTGTATAAAAAATTAATAACAATTTATTAGGTAAGAGGATAACATGGAAGTTTTTTCTTTGAACACAAAAAGAAGGACTGAGTTTATTGACATCACATCAAAAGTGCAGGAAATTATAAAATCATCAGGTGTTGAAAGTGGGATTGTGTGCGTTTTTGTTCCACATACAACCGCTGGAATTACTATAAATGAAGATGCGGACCCATCAGTGATTAGAGATATAACTAAACAACTCTCTGAAATTGCACCAGAAAATCATAGTTACACTCATATGGAAGGTAATTCTGATTCTCATATAAAATCTAGTTTGTTCGGTCCATCATTGAATGTTATTATAGAAAATGGAAATTTGCAACTTGGAACATGGCAAGGTTTATATTTTGCTGAATTTGACGGACCAAGAAGCAGAAAATGTTGGGTGAAAATCATAAAAGGTTGATATTACATGCCAATTGCTATTTGTCTTGGAGATGCATCCCTTAAGATGTGTTCATTTAGTATCTGTGTGCCTACTTTCACACCATTCTCATATATATCAACTTTGGTGACAAGTTTCTCACCTTGTGAACCTTCATTGATTAATTGAACTTTACCAGAGGATATTTTTGCACTTGATACCTTGTGCACTTCAGGACTATATTTCTCTATAACTTCCACTCTGTCTCTTACAATTACTGTTATTGGAGATTTTGGTGGAGCCTGTTTTTTGATGTTTATCATATCACCAATGCTGAGTCTGTCTAAATTAACACCCTTATTCAGCTCTTTCAACTCATCAAGCGATAATTTATATTTTGCTGCTATCGTTGTTGCTAGATCACCTTTTTGAACTTCATATTTTGATTCTTCAATAGTAGTTTTCTTTTTTGAGAGTATAAAATCAACTGCATCTTGAGCAGTTTTTTTGTAGATTGATGGATGAACAGAAGTTATATCAACAGTAATATTTTCTTTGAATTGAGGTTCTTCTGCTAGATTCTTTGCAAGACTTCCATATTTAAATTTGAGCATCTCAAGCACCTCACCTGCCATTTCTCTGTTTGAAACTGCTACAACTGGTTTTCCATTTGCCAAGATAGCCCATCTGGGAACCATTGGAGTCAGCATTTGTCCAACAACTCTTTTAGCCTTGCTTCTGCTAACAGCATTGGCATTTCTTGGTGCTCTTGATACTACAATATCTTGTCTAAATTCTATTTCTTCTGGATCACAACCACTGTCAAGTTTGATTTCCTGAACAATCAACTGAGCTTCCTGATCGTTATTTACGCACACAACGGGCTTGCCATCAATTACAATCATTGCCTTAGTTTCATTGAAGTAGCCATATGCCCAAGCACCAATTAAAACAAGAACTATAGAACAAACTACAACTCTTTCAATCATCAATTGAAGTTTTAGTTTTTTTATTATTGTATCTTTATCCATAAGAACTACTTTTTTATAAAAATAAATTTTTTAGAAATTACTACTTTGTGGATGGTTTTGTCAAATTTGAGTTCAATAATTAATGTTGACTAATTTGATAATAATTTTCCTGCTGCTACAGCTGCATCTTCAGGGTCGTATGGTTCCTGCACAAGAGCATATCCCTTGCCTAGTTTCATTAAATCCATTACTTGTTCTTCCAAGACTCCAATTAATACTAAAGGCACATCTCCAGCTTCTGCTTTAATATCAAATGGTGATACATCAGATAAAAGTGCATCGGCAATTATAACATCATATTTTTTAGTTTTTATTTTATCAATACCAACAATCCCACTTCTTACTAGTGAGACATTTGCACCTAGATCTTTTAATGTCCACTCAATCACTTTTCTGCTTTTCATATCAGAATCAATCACCAAAATATCTGCACCCTTGATTCTTTTCATATATCTTGCTCTTTGTCTTTCATTCTTTATGTATAATCCAAAATTCTTAAAGGTCTGAACCCAATATCCAACAAGTGATTTTGATGATCCACCCCACTCTGGATATCTTTTTCTTATTATAATCATCACAATAGCAATAATTAAAACTACAACCAAAATTGTTCTGAAAGCTATTACTAATCTTGCAGGCATTTATTTCCCCTAGAATGGTTTATGCAGAATAGGTAGTGAAGAATAATGCTATTTCTTTTGATAGACCTGCAGACATTTTATAGTATGCAATTCCACCAATAATTAATAACAAAACAAGCAGAATCAATAGAACAGACCAAAATATACCAATATTATCTTCTTTGATTTCAGTTTTTTTGTTCATTTACAACTCACTTCTGCTATACTTTTGGAAAGTCTATTATATAAGAAGTGTGTTGTCAAGAAGTTGTGTGATTAAATACTGTGAGGATTGTTTATTTGTAAATATTTATGATATAGATTTTCTATTAAAGTTATCTCAATATTTGCTGATAGTTGTAAATGTATGTTTGCTAATCCATCAATGCCCCATCTTTGTTCCAGTGAATTGTAATTTGGATTGAATGAAGCATTTAGATTTATGTTCAAGAGATTATCAGTGAATCTAAAAAAATCATCTAAGATACTTATGTCAACAATTTCTTCTTCTTTATCAATTCTTTCGGTAAATTGATACTCAGTTACTCTATCATCTATTACACCTTCCACTTTAACTTTAAATGCATTTGCATTAATAGAAAATAGAAAACAAAAAAATACAAGAAACACAAACTTTCTCATAGCAAAGCTCCTTCTTATTCTGAATTAAGTATTGCTCAGATTAACACCCCGATTATATAAATATTTTCTTAAATTAAAATAACAATCAGCTCACAATTTGATATATTATAAAACCTGATACAATCATTAAATATAAACATTTGTATTATATCATAATTAATGGCATTTTGAAATTATTTTAATGAAATCAATTGAATATAACTGCATAATAACTTATATATATTTCATATTTCGATATTATAGAAGTTTCTAATATTATAAAATCTAGCTTATGTGGTTTTATAAAATGAAGATTATTATTGTAAATATAAAATTATAATATACATACATTCTTAAGAAATAAATCCTGCTGTTGTGAATTATCTTCTGTATTTGATATTATCTTCTAGTCCCGCTGATTTGAATGCGTTAAGTCTTAATTTGCAGCTGTCACATTCACCACAAGCATACTCTCCGCCTTTATAACAGCTCCAAGTTTTGCTATAGTCAACACCTAAACTTATGCCTAATTTTATAATTTCTGATTTTGTCATATTAATTAGAGGGGTATGAATTTTATATTTGCTTTTTCCTTCAACACCAGCTTTGGTTGCAAGATTTGCCATGTTTTCAAATGCTGATATATATTCTGCCCTACAATCTGGATATCCACTATAATCAACTTGATTTACACCAATGTATATATCTTGAGATTCTATGGATTCTGCAAGAGCCAATGCAAATGACAAAAATATTGTGTTTCTAGCAGGAACATAAGTAACGGGAATAGATTCAGACATTTCATCTTCTGTCCTGCCTGTTGGAATTTCAATATTTGATGTTAAAGCACTGATTGCAATATCCTGAAGATTAAAATTTATAATGTGATGTTTTGCTACATTTAAGCTTTTGCCAATTTCTATTGCACAATCTATTTCTTTAGAATGCTTTTGCCCGTATTTAAAAGTTAAAGCATATAGTTCAAACCCATCTGATTTTGCAATATATCCAGCTGTGGAGCTGTCTAAGCCTCCTGATAAAAGCACCACACATTTTGCCATATTTAACTCATCCATAATTATGAAATTTATACAAACCTATACAAACAAATATTTAGTTTTTATCTCTTTTGTTGGTTTTAGTTTAGTTGTATTTGAGCCCAAAGTCAAGAAAAGTTATACACAGGCTGTGGATTATTTGTGTATAAGTTTTTTTTATAAATTCTAATACAATCTCAAGCATTATGGTATATTTTCTTGGAAATTGTTGGTGTATAAGTTTGAAAATATTTTAATACTTGCTCTTGACAGTTTTATCCTATATAGTATAATCAAAGCAATGTATGTCTTGGAGGTGAACCAAACTGAGAATAAGAGCAAAAGAACTTAGGAAAATAAGAAAAAGAGCTGAAGATAGATACAAAGAAAGAATGAAAGAAGCTGAGCAAAGCTCAGGTAAGAAAAAAAGGTAATCTTTGTATATGAAATAAGTTTCAAACAACTAGCGGGCTGACTTCTAGAGATTCATTCTTTTCTATAAGTCTGCTCGTTTTTGTTTTTTCATCAAATTCCACCCATAAGCAATTATCCACAGCATCATATATGCTCTCTATATGAGTGATTAATATAATCTGCTCAAATCTATTTTTTAAACTTTGAAGAAGATTAACTAGATTGTCTCTTCTTGTCATATCAAGAGAACCAAATACTTCATCTAAAACTAACAATGAAAATGATTGCCCTGCTCTATCTGCTATCATTTGAGAAATTGCAAGCCTCAAAGCTAGATTTACAATATCATCTTCTCCACCAGATATTACAGGCTTCAATTCACCATCATCTCTAATTACTGTATTGTAGTTTGAATCCACTTCTACTACACTATATCTGCCATCTGTTAAAATAGATAAAAGTTCACCAGTTCTAGCCTCAAGCTCTGGCTGGATTCTATCATTTAATTCTATTCTCAGTTTATCAAATGCAAATGTTAAGAGTTCAGTATATTGCCTATCCTTTTTTCTAGCCTTTAAGAGCTCAACTTTATTCTTATAGTTAATTTCAGATTGCTCAACTTCTTTTAATACTGCCTTTGCAGTGTTGAATGCACCTTGAGCTTGAGCATAGGATATTTCTGCATCTGATAAAGTTTTTCTTGAATTCTCATACTTAATTATTATTTCATCATATTTATCTTGTGAAAAATTAAGTTCAGTGATAATTTGATTTGATTCATTTATTCTTTCTTCAATTATCTCTATTTCAGATTCAAGCTTTGATTTTTCTTCTTCAAGGCTTTGCTTCCTCTGAACTTGTGCTTTCACTGCAGAAATCTTTTCTCTTAATACCGCACATTCATCTTTCAGCTTTGTAAGCCAATTAAATCTTTCTTGATCAAATCCAGTTGGTATTTTCTCAAACTCCATCTTAATCTTTTCAGCTTCAACAATTCTGCCAGCTGTTTCTTCTTCAAGCTGTTTTATCTCATTTTTTAATGACTCAGATAATGTGAGTTTCTTTTTATATTCATCAACACTCACAGCTAGCTCTTTTTCTTTTGCTTGAAGATTTGCTATTTCTGCTTTTCTAGCCTCAAAATCATTTTTTTTATTTTCCAAATCATTAATTCTTGACTTAATGTCATTTATCTGTGTATCAAAATTATTCAAAACAATTGGAAGCTCATTAGATAGAGGTCTCTCACAAGTAGGACAAACTCCATTTTCTCCAGCATTCTCAATCTGCTCTTTTTTAAGCATTATTTTTTCCAATTCTGCATTCAAATGCTTAATGCCTGTTTCAACATCTCTTTTGTCCGAAATAAACCTATCTTTGAGATCACTTAATTTTTTTGTTGTAGCCTCATATTCTGATTTTGTTTTATCATAACGGGCAACAATTTCATTAAATAATTCTAATTTCTTTTTTGATATCTCCAGCTTTCTCTTATTATCATTAACTCTTTCTTGAACACTATTATATTTAGCTTGATATTTACTTCTTTCAATTTCATATTTTTGCAGTTCAAGTTGCTTTTTGTATTCCTCACCGGCTGTTTTATATGAAGACAGCTCAATAACTAATCCAGCCAATTCTTTTTCTTTTGTTTCAACTATGCTAAGCTCATTATATATATCTTTTAATCTTTTTTTGATTCTTATTAACTCTGTATTATCCAGCTCAAGTCTTCTTGATGTCTCTGTGAATCTTTTTGATTTTTGCTCAAAAAGTTCTTTTATGGGAGTTAATTTGTCAACTTCTGCCCTTGCTGATTCTCTGGATTTGTCTGCAATTTCAAGAACAATTTTTGAGTTTTGTAAAGTTGTTTGAGCTTCTAATTTTCTTTTTTTGAATTCATCAGGATCAGGCATTCCTCTTTCCAAACCTTCAATTTCTCTGATCAAACCTTTTTTGTCTTCATTTGCCTTATCTCTTGCTTTTGAAATTCTTTCATAACCAAGCATTTTGCTAATCATATTTGCTCTCTGTCTTCCCTCAAGAGAAGACATAAATTCTAATTGCTTTTGACCTGTGAAGAAACTTGTAAAAAATGCTTGATAATCCATACCTAAAAGCCTTGCAACAGATGCTGTTACCTCATTCATTCCAGTTGAAAGCAATTTTCCATTAGTCTCAAAAGCTGCTGATGTCTGACCACTGGGTTTTATTTCTCTGACAACACTGTATTGACTTCCTCCAAGCTCAAATATAAGCTTTGAAGAAACTTTAGCTCCACCTTGAGCTGCTCTGGATTTTACAGTATCATTTGTGCCTCTTAAAGCAGGTGAACCATATAAAGCCCAACTTATAGCTTCAAGAATTGTTGATTTACCTGCTCCATTTTGACCCACTAAGCCAGTGATTCCATCTGAGAAGTCTATAGATGCATTTATATATTGTCTGAAGTTTTCAATTTCTAATTTTACAAGCTTCATTCCCCGTCATACCTGCTTTGTGCTGATAAATATTCTCTACCTTTTAATCTGAATTCTTCTCTATTTATATCAACTGGTATCTCAATATCTTTTACAAATGAGTCCCATTCTTCCTCAAGAGATTTTGTTTCAATCACAGCTCCATTTTCTGTATTGTGTTTTGAAGTTTGAGGCGGCTTTAGCTGAAGATCAAAATGCAGCATAGCTGTTCTGTATTCTCTAATTGTCTTAAAATCCAAATCTTTTTGTACAGATCTGTTTAAGTTTAATACAATAAGTCTTATAATCTTATCCTCATATCCTCCGGATATAGACTCTACCCTCTGCTTTATCATCTGGTCTATTTCTCCAACAGTTCTGCCATCTGCATCAATAGGTCTTAAATCTATTACTTCTCTTGTGGATATACTGTGGAAATCAACTAGCTTTCTTTCTGCTAGATTATACTCAATAAAGCCTTTTTTATTACCAAGCTCAGACCAAAAATTTGGGCTGGTGTATTCAATTGAGCCTGAGTAATATGCATTTGGTGCAAGCTCTGTGAAAGTGTGATAATGACCAAATGCAATATAATCCCAACTCTCATTTATTACATCTGATCTTCTTATTTCATATATATCATAAGACTGCTTAAACACTCCCTCAACTGTGCCATGGACCATTAACAAGTTAAATTTTGATGATTTATCTGGCTCTAACTTTAAGTTGTTTAATTCTGGAAGAGCTCTATGAGATAAACAGAACACTGATGTGTCCAACTTTGGGAGTTTAACTTGTTCATAATTGTTATGAACTACTATAAAACTAGGTAGGTTTGAAAATAAATCTAATATACATCCAGTGTCAACAGATCTTGGAGAATCATGATTTCCACCAATTATAATACAGGGTGCAGCTGTTCTCTCTCTTAGGTTAATAAACTCTCTGAAAGTTTGTTGAATTGTAAGATTGCTAGGTCTTACAACATGAAACAAATCACCTGCAATTAGTATAAGATCAGGGTCTAATTCTGATACTTTCTTTAATACTTGTCTAAATGCCTGAAATATATCAGCTTCTCTTCTGTTTATGCCTTGACTTGTTACTCTATTGTATGCTCTATATCCTAAATGACAATCTGAAAAATGGACAACTCTCATATTTTAATCCTGAAATGGGTCATCTGGGTCAGCATCTTTTACAACCCTAATTGAGTTATTATCATCAAACTCTTTGATCCCAGCTTTTTTTCTTATGTGATTTTTAAATGTACTTATCACATCATCTGGTTTTTTCTGTAGAGTAATATTCATTGCTCTTATTATATCTTCTTTATCATCAACAGTTGATATTACATCTTTCACTTCATTTCTTGTTAGCTTATCATCAATATTAGCAAGCTGCCTCCATACTGCCTCTTCTATTGGAATATCATGTGATGGAGGAAACAGTTTCACACCATCAGGACCTCTCAATATGTTAGGTCTTGGAAATTTCACAAAAATTGGCTGGTTGAAATGAGGATGCCTTATCATTAATTGCCCTTTGGATAAAGTGGCTAATTTTTCTTTTGTTGAAGAAGTGAGAACCTGATAGCCAGGTGTTGCCAATTCATCCATATCCATTCTTCCATACACAGCTGTTGCTGAATTGCCAACAACTCTTTTGTGTACTTGGCTTCTAAATTGCTGAGCTGAAAATAATACTAATCCAAGATATCTTCCTCTTTCTGAAATGTCTAATAAAGTTTGTTTTAAGTATGTATCTGGACCGTCAGATGGAGCATATTTATTCAGCTCATCAACAACTACTATTACATTCTTTACTCCCAAATTGCCCTTTTCAAGATTTTGTCTTAATTGATGAACTATTCTTGTGAACACCAAATCCTGAGCCTGAGGATCAACATTTGCAACATCTATAACATACACTGTTCTATCCTCAAATGCTCCCCAAGGCAAGTCTGAACAAAACTCATCAGGACTTATAAGGCCTTGATATCTTGTGCTGAGGTTTGAGAGCCTGTTAAAAACTTTTCTGATTGTTGCTGAATGATGAGTTTTCCACTGAGACTCATTTTTTGATTCAACTTCCTGAAGCACTAAATCAAACCACTTATTTAAGTCCTGAAAATTTCTTACTGTGATTTGCTGACCATTTGCCTCACTACTCTGATCTATCACTCTTTGGTTTATATATTGAATAAGTGCATCAGCCTTTGCATCTACATCATCTCTATTTAAGACAACTTCAGTATACTGCATTATGTCTTTTAATCCCCAAGATAATGGATTGACAGAACCAACTAAATCTGGATTGGATCTCAAAGTATTAAGGTTTACCCTATCCTCTTTGAATGGTGCATAATATTTAACATTATCAAAAGGCTTTAGTGGTATATTTAGAAGATTATACATATTCACTTCTTCATCAGAAAACCTCTCTAAACCAAAGTTTTTGTATAAACTAAAATTATCATCAGACTCATCAACAAATGCTGGATAATCTAAAAAAAGCATGTCAGAACCTTTGACATTAAATGCCACAACTGCAATTCCACCTCTTTTTGACTCATCAAGATTTTTTTCAAAATTTTGCATAATGCTAAGAAGAATAAACTCTATTGAGCTTGTTTTGGTAGCAAGACCAGAAACTCCAGTGATATTTAGGTGTGCTGCTTCAGGACCTAGAAGAAATTCAGAATCAACATACACAGGTGATAGCATATCTCCATTTTGATATAATCCAATTGGAATCTCACTTTTTCCAATGAATGAATCCATTCTGAGAGCTTTGCAAACACTCATATCATCAGCTAAAAAAACTGGAGCAACAGGCACAGGTTGGAGAGGTTCTTCTGGGTCAACTCTTAAAACAGCTGCAGTATAGCATTTCACTTCTGGTCTAATAGTGGCAGGATTAAAAGATGGGTCTCCCTCTGAACCTATAAAATCATAAAGAGCAGACTGCAGATCAGTGAATCCAAAACCTTCCACAACTACTCCATAAACTTCTAAATCACCTTTTTTCACAACAACAAGTGTGCCAATGCCTACTTTGCTATCATCACTTGTCCAAAAATTGAAGTTGTAAGCTGTGCTGGGTTTTGATTCTGTAGCAATTACTCTTCCCACTTGCTGCAAAGACATAAATTTACTCTCCAATGCTAATATATGTTGAGTTTATAAATACTGGGGAAATTATATCAAATATCAGCATTAGAATTATCCAAACAAAGCATTATTTCCTGCTAGTTATTGAGTATATAATTACTTTTCTATCTCAACTTCATAGGTTTTTATTGCTTTTATATTCTTTCTCCATTCCTGAGATGGAATTTTATCTGCTTTTCTAGCTGAAATAGCTTCTGGAGTATTTAATGCCTTATCCAGTTTTTCTTTAAAGAATTTCATCTCTTTTTTCTGAGTTAAAGTTGCAAACCCATCACATTGATAATCTTCCCATAATATACCAGGCACTCCACCTGATTGATATACAGCCTTAAACTAGGGATATACTGCAGTGAGAGTGTGCATCATCATACCTTTTTGGGGGGTGTCTATATTGTAATGAACTGTGCAAGATAAATAGGAATAATTCCCTGCTCTACTGCCATTTTTGTGAGTTTTCTTAGTTCTGTTGAAGTGTATGGAATTGTTGTGTAGTCTGAATGCCATCTAACAATATCTGACTGTTGAATAATATCAGCAATAGCACCACATCTTCTCTGACTGTAATATATATGTCTCATATGAGGATTTCTATCTTCAGGATCAATGCCATCTACTATCACATTAGCACCCTCTGTTCTAAGTAAAAACTTTGCATCAGGTATTTCTTTTCTAACTTCAGCAATGGTATCTGAATAATTCCTTATTCTGAGCTCTGTTCTAAAAGTATCATAATCTTCCATTGCCTGATTCCAATCATGGAAAGGATTATTTTTATCTGTAAACTCCCACTTATGCCCAAATATATTTAAAACCTGATTTTCTTGAGGGTTTATTTCTTCAAATGATTTGTAGTCTATATTCCAAGCTTTATTTGCCGATTCTATTGTGCTGTATTTTTCCTTAACCCAATCTTGAAAAGCTTTCAGAGTTAAATCACCATCAGGATATCTGATATTGAGGTCTTTTCTCATCCAACCTCTGGTATCTTCAATACCTATAGGAACTTCTCCACTTTCCATTTGATAGTATAAATCTCCCCATCTATAAAACTGGTATAAATACACATTAGCATTTGCAATAGGAAGATATGGATCTGAATGGTCTAATGCATAATTATCTTTCACCATTTCAATGTTTATCACATTTCCCGTAATCCATTGAGAAATATATTTAATGTCTGGTCTGTCAAAAGGATATGAACCCCAACCTTCTGCAAGCAATCCTTCTTTTCTGGCACATTCTAAGAAATATTTCCATCCATCTGCCTGAAAATTAGCATCCCAACCATGCCTATCATCATACATCCAATGCATACTGGTGTATGCAACAGTGTTGATACCGCAATCCATCATTTCGAGCATTCTTTCATATATATGTTTTTCAGGAAATGGTCAAAGTTGTATGTTTGCTCTCATATCTGCCATACTCTGAGACCAGATACAAGGCTCTTTCAAACCATCTTTTACAATAGTCATCTCATGATTAGGATTAAATATAATTTCTAGAGAGTCTGACTCAATATCAATAGGCACAGAAATAGTTGAAATATCAACTGGACTTGTGGATATTAATTTTATAACAATCTGTTCTGTCCAAGGTGCAACCTGAAGATACAATGTGCCATTTATTTCTTTATTGGAGTTTGTAGGCTCTTTTATATGGCAGTCAAATGCACTCATAAACTCTTCATGAGTGTGTATCCATCTTGTGATTTTATCTGGGTCATTGTCATCTGTTAGAGTTACTTTACCATCAGAAACAGATTCTTGTCTTGCAGTATCCTCAACTATAATAGGCATTTCATAGATAAAAAGTGGTGGTCCATCCCAAATGTTTTCATATAATAAATTATTCTTAAAGCTTCTGTATGTTGCTTTTAGTTTGATTAAATATTCACCAGGCTCCATTGGAGCATTCATATCATAAGGCCATTTGGCAAAATGAATCCAAATATCATGAGATTCACCGGGATAGAAATAATCTAAATTTCTGTAGTAAAGATTATATGGATATCCATATATCTCATATTCACCTTTTTCATTCTTTTTGTGGAGCTCTGGATAGTATTGATATCCACCAATGCCTTCAGGGTCTAGTATTGTATTGCCGGTGTTTGTGATTCTGAATTGAAACCAAATTATGTCACCAGCTTCAATCACTCCGGATTTTACAAATGGTTGTCTTTCAAATGCTGGATATATGCCGGGTTTGTCTGTCATATCTGGTTTGAGATAGTTTTTATTTTCTGGCTTTAAGTAGGCTGTTATTGAACCTAGATATTCAACATCCAAATTAACATTGCCAGGCAATGCTAAATCAAATAAATCTCTGCCTTTTCTTCTAGATTCCTCTTCAAATGCTGTAGCCTGCACAGCAACTGGGAATTTTCCATCTTCATTATTCCAAGTTAGATTATATTTTATTGGAACAACATCATAGGCAGTTGCATTTTTTGGCACTTCTACTTTTAGAGTATATCTGCCAAGATTGGTTGTATGAGATGATGTTTCAGCATTTTTATATTTATCTAGTTGACCGGTTGATTTGGCTTCTAAATATAATGGATTATAAATTAATCCTCCATCTTCATGTATAGGATATTCATTAATGGATGTTGGTTTGTGAAATGCAAATAGACAGGTGGAAAAAAGAATAAATATTGCAAAGGTCAATAATTTCAATTGCTTGCTCCTTTGATAATAAATATGTGATATTTTTATAAGACTTACTTATATCAATATTGTTTCCCTTTATTATCTAAAAGCAGACAAAAGAAAAACCGGACTGCGGGGAAAACCAGTCCGGCAATTCAGAAACCGCCACCTCTATCTTCTTCGAGACACCGGCAGCTAATACGGGCAGATGGGCCACAAAATATATATACTGACCTTCGGTAGCACAGCCAACTCAATAACCGTTAAACAGACCCCGAAACCCCAAACCCGGATAGCGGGTTACTATTTCTGTTAACTTGCGAGTCCTGATGCTTTGCGTCACCCGATCACTCGGGTTTTGCCCTTGTCGGCGTCGGTTAAGACATCAAAACAATTTGGCGGTTCGGCACCTCGCTGTCATCAACATGCCCAAGATTCAATCCTCTCTATCATCAAAATTTGGTAACTAGCACTCAATATTGGGCACCTTTCAGCCAGCTAATGCCATCACGGAGCACCACACCAAAATCCATTTTTAGATGTGTGGGGAATGCAAATCTCACATTCCCACAGCTCCAATATTCAATTTTCAATATTCAATTACTTACATATAGGTTATACCGTTAGATACACAATATCTATACTGCACTAATTACTAGTATTGAAAATTTATAGTTTTAAAGTGACATGGAGGATTTTATTTAAATATCAACTAATTATTATTTAGATCACATTTTTTATTAGTTATTATATATTGTTATGCTTTAATTTCAAAACCAAAGGGAGATATCTAATGTCATATATAGAAGACTTGTATAATTCAGGACTAAATGAATTCAACAATAACAATTTTCAAACTGCAGCAGAAAAGTTTAGAAAAGTTTTGCAAATAGACACAACGCATAAAAAGGCAAGAAAGTATCTTGGAATCTCTTTGGTTAATTCCGGAAACCCTCAAGCTGCTATAAAGTATTTTATAGAATTAATCAGGCTAGAACCATCAAAAGCATCAAACTATTACAATCTCGCAAAAGTATATCAGTGCGATGGAAATTTACAACAATCAATAGAACTCCTTCAAAAAGCTATTGAAATTGATTCAACTTATGATAAAGCAAAATCAGATTTAATAGAGTTAAAAATAGAGCAAGAAAAATTCACTTTTGATATGCATAATGATAATGAAGACTTATTTGATTCACAAACACACTCTTTCAAAAGATGTTCAACTAATACAACTAAGCATTATGAACAATGTCCTCATCTTAAATGCCCTTATCAACTGCAAAATGAGAGCCTTGTTACAGATGCAATAATAATATTATTATTAATTATCATTTGGCCAGTCGGTCTTTATTTTATGTGGCATAAATCAAATTGGAGTGAATTTACGAAAAAATTTATTACCGTAGTAGTAATACTTATCATTTGGTTTATATCTCTTTATTATACAGCCAAGATTCATTACATCATAAATTTTTGAATTTCCACTTAAAATAAAACAAGAATTAACTATGAGAGAACTTATATAGGATTACTTTTGCTATATACTGATATATCTCAGGCAATGAAAAAGATCGAGCAGAAGAATTTACCTATGAACACAATATATATAGGCATCTATGAAAAATAAAAAAAAGGACAGGCTGGGAGCCTGTCCTTATTCAAGGTAATCTCTTAGTTTCTTGCTTCTGCTTGGATGCCTCAGCTTCTTTAATGCCTTAGCCTCAATTTGCCTTATTCTTTCTCTTGTTACTTTGAAGTGTCTGCCTACTTCCTCAAGAGTTCTAGAATATCCATCATCTAAGCCAAATCTCATCTTGAGCACATCTTTCTCTCTGGGAGTGAGGTTGTTTAATGAATCCTCTATTTTCTCCCTCAAAATAAGATTGCTTGCAGCTTCTGATGGCGAAATTGCTTCCTGATCTTCTATAAAATCAGCAAGATGACTGTCTTCTTCCTCACCAATTGGTGTCTCTAAAGAAAGAGGCTCTGGAGCTATTCGGATAATCTCACTCACCCTTTCAGGTGGAATCTCCATCTCTTTTGCAATCTCATCAAGAGTGGGCTCTCTGCCTAGTTCCTGCACAAGCTGACTTGATGTCTTAATGAGTCTATTTATAGTCTCAACCATATGCACCGGTATTCTGATTGTTCTGCCTTGATCTGCAATGGCTCTTGTGATAGCCTGCCTAATCCACCAAGTTGCATATGTGCTGAACTTATAACCTTTTCTATAATCAAACTTTTCAACTGCTCTTATAAGACCAATGTTGCCTTCTTGAATCAAATCAGGAAAACTCATACCTCTGCCACTGTATCTTTTTGCAATACTCACCACAAGCCTGAGGTTTGCCTCTGTAAGCACTGCCTTTGCCTCATCATCACCTGCCTCAATTCTCTTAGCAAGTGACACCTCTTCAGCCATAGTAAGCAGTGGAGTTTTTCCTATCTCTCTAAGCCACATACGAACTGAATCATCAAGCGGCATGTTTTCTATTTCTGCCACTTCACCTTCAATTATTTCCAGCTCATCTTTTAATTCTGCCTCTTCAACTTCTTCTTCAGTCTTCAAACCAATAGGATCAACAGCTTTTTCAACTATCTTTATTCCTTCATCAGCAAAAGTCTGTAAGATGTCATCAATCTGATCAGCAGTAAAATCATGCCTGCTGATAATTTCATTTAGCTGGTCGTATGTTAAAACGCCTGTTCTTTTTCCCTCATGTATTAACTTTTGAAGCTCATCTAGCTGTTTGAGTTCAACACCCAAAATTAATCATCTCCCTCTATTAGCCTCTCAGATATTTTCTCATCTGAGTAAAATTGTATTTTTTTATCTTCTCCAAAATCTGGAGCTGCTTTTTAAAAGACTTAAATACTCTTCATACTCAGGATCATCTTTTGCCACTTGACCATCTTGAAATTTTACAGCAAGTTGGCTCAATCTTTTCCTTTTTTCAATATTTCTTTTTTCTATATGAAGATCAATCAATTCATCAATTGAATAATTAAATTCAGATTCATTATAATTTACAAGCATTGAAGAAAGCACTGCTTCCACTTTGCTTCCTCTTGCCTTTTCCAAAATTCTATTTACATCAATACTGTTATGATTTACAAAATCATCATTTATATATTTAGCCAATTCCTTAAAATCATCTCCCTCAAATTCATTCTGCGGAATGGCATCAAATACCTTTAATACATCGATTTTTTCATTAAGAATTTTGCTTAAAATAATTCCATGAGTCTTTCGAAGAATATTAGTGCTGGATACAGAAAGTGTTTGTTCATTATTTTCAACACTTTTTACAGTCTGAGACGCACTATTCTTATTCTTTAATCTCTGTTGCTTTCTCACCTCATATCTTATATGATCTTCTGCTTTAGTTGTGCCTGTTGAAAAATTTGGGTGGTATCTTGCAAGCAGTTTAATCAACCGCTCTCTCTCCATCAAATTATCCACTTCGGCAAGTATCTGAATACATTCTTTTAATGCTGCTGTTTTTCCTTCATCATTTTTTAGATCATGTTGCTTTAGAACTAATCTGAGTCTAAAATCTATCACTGGCAATGACTTTTCCAACAATCTTGCAAAAACAGTAATATCACCATCTTTCAGCAGACTATCAGGATCCTCACCTGCAGGCATTCTTATTATACGAACATTAAAGCCAGATTGTTCAAACATTGGCCAACTTCTTAGAGCAGCATTTATTCCGGCTGAGTCTGCATCAAAAGCCAAGACCACATTTTTCGTAAACCTTGACAATAAATTGACGTGAGAATCGGTCAATGCTGTTCCCAAAGTTGCTACTGTATTTTCAAAACCAGCTTCTCTAACAGTAATAAGATCCATATAGCCTTCAACCACTATAGCTCTATCTTCATCAGATATAGCTTTTTTTGATAGGTTTAAGCCATATAAAACTTTGTTCTTACTGAACACAGGTGTATCAGGCGAATTCAAATACTTTGGATTTTCATCACCAACAGCCCTACCACCAAAAGCAATTATTTTCCCTGAAATATCACTAATCGGAAATATTATTCTTCCCCGAAATCTGTCATAATAACCATTACCAGATTGTCTTTGTGAAATTAATCCAGCTCTTGCAGCATCAGAAACATTCACTCCTTGAGATATTAAATATTTACCCAACATATCCCAAGATTCAGGTGCATAGCCTAGTTTATATTTTTCTATAGCAGTTTCTGTAAGTCCTCTATTTTTTAGGTAATCTTTTATAATCTCATTTTTTGATAATTGCACTTGAAAAAATGCACATGCAAGGCTATTTGCCCTAATTATTCTATCTTTTTCATTATATGCCTTTGTTTCCTGTGCAGTTTTTGGAAGCTCAATGCCAACTTTTTTAGCAAGCATTTCCACAGCCTCAGGAAAACTAATATTCTCCATTTTTTGGACAAATGAAAAAACATCGCCCCCAATACTACAGCCAAAACAATGCCATATCTGCTTGTCTGGATCAATAGAGAACGACGGAGTTTTTTCATTATGAAAAGGGCACAGACCTATAAAGTTCCGTCCCCTTTTCTTCAGTGCAACATAAGAAGACACTATCTCCACAAGGTCGCACCTTTCGCGGATCTCATCCAATGGATAGCGAAAACTGCTCAATTGATTTTATCCCCCTGTGGGATTTTTAATGATTTTATTACATAAGCTCCGTAGGCACCATTGCAATAGTAACACCTACAAGCTTATTATTTAAAAATGTAAAAAGTGCCCTATTTTGATTTATATATCCAACACTCAAGAATCTTCCAACATAATTTTGAGTCTCAGGATATCCATTCACCCATAATACAAGCTTGTATGTATCACCAAGCTGAAGACCAGTTCTAGTTTTTGATAAACTCCATGGACCTCTGCCACCAACAGTTATTTGAGTTATTATGCCCTGAGTAATTACAAACTCTAATGTTATTCCATTTGGCAAATCATAAGTCCATGTTATTTCATCCTGCACTTGGGTTTCAGGCTGCGGTTCTGCACTAGGTTGAGTAACTGCAGGCAGCGTTGCAGCAGGATTTGTGAAAGTAGGCAATGGTGGAGGTCCTGCAGAAAAATCTCCAGCTAAAGCAGAAGAATACATATTTTGCAATCCCTGCATTGTTGCTCCAATTCCACCCGGCATTCCAAATCCACCACCCATTGCTGGTGTGAAGGCAGGTCCACTTGACAGTGCTGGAGCAGTTATTCTGCTTGCTCCAATTGTGATTCTTGTTGGATTACCCCATTTTATCAATATATCATTAGCATTTCTGCCTAATCTTATTCCAGCTAAAGTTGCTTCAGGAAGTGTGGATTTATAAAAAACTCTTCCAGTTGTTACAGATGAACCCTTTACAATATTTGCAGGAACAGAAATCTTTCTGAGTCCAACATTTGAACTTTTTGATTGTGCAGCTGAAAAATTCATTGTTGCTGCTGCTAAAATAATTGCATAGATTGCTACTGCAACCGACCTATAAAACAATTTCATAAATCCAAACTCCTAAGATAACAATACTGCCTAATTAATATTATACTTAGGCTAGTGTTTTTCCTTCATAAAGTATATTTATTTCAATTTTTATTTCCATACACATCTGATATGGTAGTAAATCTGTATCCATTATTTCTCAAAGTATCTATTATATCAGGAAGTGCCTGAAGAGTCACATATTCAACATTGTGCATTAAATATATAACACCTGGTTCTGCTGATGAAACAACATAATTGTAAATCTTTTCTTTATTTGTTCCTTCAACTTTTGAACAGTTAACAGTCCACAATACTGTATTAATTCTATACTTCTTCATAACCTCAGGAAGTTTTGAGCCCTCATGTCCTCCCGGAGGTCTTAAAAACCTCATTTCTTTCCCTGTCAAATCTCTAACTAAAGCACAATTTCTGAATACTTCCATTGTGATGTCTTCTTCAGAAAGAAACTTCATATTTCTATGACTGTATGTGTGATTTTGTATATCGTGCCCTTCATCTGCAATCTTTTTTAGTATCTCTGGAAATTTTACAATCTGTGTTCCAACCACAAAAAAAGTAGCTTTCACATTCTTTTGTTTCAAAACTTCCAATAATTCATTTGTTGACTGCTTTGGACCATCATCAAAAGTTAATATTGCAATTTTGTCACCATTGCCAGCTTTAGTGATAGTTCTTGATGTTCCTCCAATTAAAGATAATATTCTTTGAGAAGCATCTTTATAGTTTGGATTGGCTGATAAAACTTTTTCTAAAGCTTCTATTGCCTTTTTATTATCACCAACTTTTTGTGCACAGATAGCAAGATTATAATTTACAGATGCAGATGAAGGCTCAATTTGCACAATTTTCCATAATTCATCCCATAACTTTGATGCAGATGGATACTTTTCTATGAACTGATTGTTGTTTTCATTTTCCACAACAACAACCATTGAAGACTCAGTAATCACACTGCCTCTTTCATCACTTCCTGTTATTTTGATTGTATGAACACCATTTGATTCCCTAGTGGTATCCCAATCAAATTGGAATGGCTTACGGTTTGTGATGCCGGCAAGTCTGTTATTAACTTGAAATGTTACTATTTTTACATCCCAAGCCTTTTGAGTATCTGCCCTCAATATTACGTTGCCAGAAACCACATTTTTGTTCCCTGTTTTCAAAAAAAAAGGAAGAAAAGTTTTCTTTACAGGCCAACCAGTGAAACTAAGAGGATTGGAATAATCAATATTTGCAGTTATTCCTATCTTTTCACCAAAGTTTGATCTGGCATTAGTTTTTGAAAGCTTATCCCATATTGCTAATGCTTCACTATATTTACCATTATTCATCAATGAATATGCATATACAGCTGATTGAATATCTCCTTCGGTGTAATCTGAGTGTTGAAAGCTTTTGTTTTTGATTGATTTGATGTATGAGTTGAGATTAGATTGTTTGATGTTTGAATCAATTGACTCTGCCTTGTTTATTGCATTTGATGCATTTTCTAATTGTCCTATCTGAAGTAATGCTAATGCTTTTCCATATAGGGATATGCTATTAGTGTTATCTATATTTATAGCTTTTGAAAAGTAGTTCTCTGCTGATTGAGCTCTGCCACCAAATAGCAATGCAAATCCTGCCACACAATGGGCTAGAGGATGGTTTGCATCATATTTATATGCTTCTTCAATCATATCAAGAGCTTCCTGTGTTTTACCTATCTCAAGAGACCTAATAGCTTTACTGACCTCAGATATATAATCTTGAGAAAAGCATACACTGCATAATGAAAAAGATATTATGATTGATATTATTGCAGTTATAAAATTATTATTGTGTTTTATTTGCTTAAAACTCAAGTTTACTTAAAACCTCAATAAGTATATTAAAGCTATATTCTGATGTTTTTCTAAGGTACAAAGTGCTGAAAAATCTATATGGTTTCGGGAACAAGCTCCCGAAACACCTTTCAATCAGCATTATGTCATGCTAAACTTGATTCAGCATCTTATATAATTAAAAGAGATTCCAAATCAAGTTTGGAATGACGTTTTGGTTACTCAGAATTGCACACTGATGTTCAGAATAACATATTGAGACCCTGAAAAAAGTACAGTGTGAGAAAAACAATACGCTTAATACGACGACTGGATTGGTGCTATAGTTTCACATAAGAATATTATCGGCAATTATACAAATCATCTATCATTATTTATGTTAAATAATCTATAAAACAAAAAACGGGCTCTTAAATTAAAAGCCCGCTTATTCATATCATTTCCTATATCATTTTAGATATTAGTCTCTATCACTATATCTTCTTGGATCTATAAATCTTAATGAACCCTCAAACATTGATATCTGCATCGCATTACCATCAGCTGGTGGGTTAACATTCGGCTGTTGAGGATTATTGTTGTCAAAGTTATAGATAAAAGGTGTATATCCAGCATTCAAATTTTGTGCATATTGTGAATTTACATCAACATAATTAGTACTTGCACCACCTCTTAAAGCAATTGTTCTAACAGATGAGTCTAATCTAACAGTGTTTATCTGCACACCACCCTTTAAGCCTTGAGAATCACCATAGTGGTATCCAGCTCTTTCAAATATGATTATCTGGTCAGATACAAAAGCAAAGTCTGATTCTTTTCTTGCTGCTACACCACCTTGATTAGTTGACCTCCAAGCTCTATCTGCAGCATATTTCCATAGATATGATCCATCTGTTGGGGTTTGTGTAACTTGAGTACCTGCAGATGGACATGCCATAATATCTTTATTCTTCATATAAGGATACAAGCTTTCAGCCCAGTTTCTAGGTAATGTAGGATTATTTACATCAGGCATACTTACTTTTGTACACCAATTAAGAGTATTAGATCCATTGTATGCATCAGCTGCACCACCAACTGAAGCAGCAGATGATGGGAAAGTAGCATCATAATCAGAGATATAACTCATCAAAGCTATACCTAACTGCTTTAGATTATTTTTGCAGTTTGAATTTCTTGCTGCTTCTCTTGCTCTTGCAAATACAGGGAACAAGATAGCGGCAAGTATTGCGATAATCGCAATAACAACCAAAAGTTCAATAAGGGTGAAACCCTTTTTTCTATTAGCAAACATTTTTTGCCTCCATAATTTTTTCTAAACAATCGAACCGAAATAATTGTAAAATAATAACAACAGCCAAACCTTGGCAGACATCACCTCCAAAATATTATTTTTTATTGTTAAGGTGTAATAGCTATTTCACCATCAACCTTGTTCATCCATTGAGTTTTTTGATTATCCCAAACAGGTGCACCATTGTTGCCCATATCTTTTTCATCAAAATACTTAACATGAGCATCTGCAAATAATATATGAGAACCCTTGTTGTGCAATTGGCCGTCAAATCCTGGTGCTCCAGAATTGTTAGGTGGTAAAGTTAATTTTGAATGCAAAAAACACTGCTGTGGAGCAGTTTGTTGGCTAGCATAAAATCCACTTGCAGATGATTGATTTGAAGCAGTTGTATATCCAAATAATATTGCAACTGCACGTCTATCAAGCTCTCTTAACATCATAACATTTGCTGGTGTCTCCATCACACTTTCAGTGTTACCCATTAAGTTTGCATTAAATGCATAAGTAACAAGAGGTCCATCAGTTGGTAACTGTCCAACATTACCTACACGCAATATTAGCTCTTTTGCACTAGGACATCTCCACACTGAAGATCCGCTCATTGTATTTTCTTCTGCATATGTGTATAAAGCTTCGACCCAGTTTACACCTCTTGTAAATCTTGTTATATCACCATTTTCATCTGGTGGAGTTAAGCCTATTTCAATTCTATAATTGTTGCCACCAGGATGGTAGTTGATCATATATGTTTGGCTGTTGTCAACCAAATACTGCTTTATAGCTTTTCCTAAGTTGTTCATATTAGATACACAACTTGTTCTTCTTGCCTGCTCTCTAGCTCTAGTAAACACAGGGAAAAGAATTGCTGCAAGTATTGCAATAATTGCAATTACAACAAGCAATTCGATAAGGGTGAAACCTTTTCTAGTTTTCATTAGTTCTCTCCTAATTTATGTTTTATATCTTAATTCTAAAATAAAAAATAAATGCTCTATAGCTTACTACAAACTGATATCTGATACACCACTCCTTTTCTCAGCATATTTGTTCACAAAACAAAAATCTGCTTTATTTTATCATATAGGTATTATACACCGTATAAATAATTTTTCTCAAGCAAACATTTATAAATAATCGACAAACCTAAATATACAATATACCATCTAACTACCATTTATCTAGACACTATTAGACTCTCATATGTTCCAGAGAGCAGGTATTTTTTATTGTTCATAATATAATGCATAGAGTAATATATTTATAAATTATAAATTATTACAGTTGACCTTTTTGTTAGCTGGTGCTACACTCAATTTATATATGCTTCACAAGGAAGAAAAGCATAACTCTGCAAGATTCAATCTCTATGCACGATGCTGAAAATATGCATTGCAGAAATAATTGCAAATGAGGTTAAAATGTCTCACCTAAAAAAAGATGAACCAATTCATTCAATTGACACAGTTGCCTGCCTTTTTGGTATCACAAAAAGATGCCTGAATCTTTATGATACAATAGGCCTTGTAAGACCAAAAAAAGTTGGCAATGAGAAAAAATATTCCCCAGAAGATGTATGCAAGATAGAATATATTCATTATTTGTCTGCTGTAAGAAAAGTGGAAATAAAGGGCTTGAGTGTTATTATGGAACTTCTAGACTGCATGAATGACAAAGATAGAGCATTTGTGTTTGAAAGATGCCATGCAGATATGAATGATGACAACCTAAAAACAAGAGATGTTGCAGATAAAGCAAGCAAAAGAATAATAAGAGAAATATTAGACAATTCTATTGAGTATCACATAAATAATTCAAAACAAGAAGATAGAATCTAACATTATTAACTATTCAATATAACCAGCTGTAACAATGACATAAATAACTTATATCTCCAAAAGTCTTTCTGCATTTTTGCTTAGTATCATTTCTAACGCAGTATCTGAAAAGCCTAAACTGCTGATTCTATCTACTTCACTTTTTTGATTGGATAGTGGTGAATCAGAGGCAAACAATATCCTATCGACACCGTGCTTTTCTATAAGAGTCTTTAATTTGTGTGGTGGAATAACTTCAGGAAAGGTTGCTGAAGTATCCATATAAATATTTTTTCCAATAAGTAACTCTTCAGACATTTCCCACATTAAATATCCTCCCAAATGGGCAGCTACCACTTTCATTTTTGGAAAATTACTTATTATATTTGCAACTTTCTGGGGAGTTGCCAAAGATTCTTCTATGGGTGCAATCTCTGCACCAACATGAAAAAGTATAATCAATTTATCTGATACAGACTCATAAATTGGATACATTTTAGGATTATCAATATCAAGCATTTGCCAATTACCTTGAATTTTGATTCCTTTGATACCAAGAGAGATTATTCTGTTTATCTCATCAGCAATATTATCAACATCACAATGAATACCAGCAAAAGGAATTATCCTATCTGAGCTTTGAGCTTTTGACCAATTGTTTATTGAACTGACTTTAGCCGGATTTGTAGCTACAGGCTGAATTACACTTTTTGATATTCCAGCTTCATCCATGCTTGCAATTAAATCGCAAATTCTGCCATTAGTGAATGGCTTTTTACCATAAGAGGTAAATAATGCTGCTAATGCTTTTTCTGCTATATCATCTGGGAATACATGAACATGAAAGTCAATAATTTGCATATTAAAATCCTAAAAACTATTATATTTCTTTATTTTATCATAATATAGAGGAATTTTATAATTTTTGAATAATAAAAAATATGTGTAGGATATTGAGAAATATTATCAAATAGTATATTATTACACTGTCAACTTTATAAATATATGTGATTTTTTTAATATAAGTAAGGAGGCTATTTTTGATAGACCTTAAAAAAATTGCAACTAAGCTTGAAGATGAAGAAAAACTTATCTTGAAATATAAGTTTCCTATCACAGATGCAAAGGGCAATGTTGTAATAGAAGAAAGAGAAGATAGATTGCTTGATGTGGCTGAAGATGCAGGAATTTTATATGTCTCCCATAAAAATGAGGTTCTATGGGTAAAGCTTGATGAAGTGATTGAAGTTATAGAAGAAAAATAATATAGCTGTCTGATTTTTATGCAGCCAATTTTTCTTCTTATGTATGTTCTTTTTCCTCTTCTTCATTTGTGCTAAAATTATTGCTTTTCAGATAAAAATCGTTATATATAATTCCAGCAGCAACTGCAATTGGAGCAGCTAAAAATATTCCAACAATTCCAAAAACACCACCAAGCACTAATACTGCAAATATAACACTCACAGGATGGATAGATAGTTGTTTGGACATAATTAATGGTATAAGTAAGTTTCCTTCCACCTGATTTATTCCAATAAATAAAACAACAACCCAAATTGCCATAATAGGCTCCTGTGTGAGTGCCATAATGATTGGCGGAATTGCAGAAATTACAGGTCCAATCACCGGCACAGCCTCCATAAAACCTGCAATCAAAGCAAAAAGAAATGCCTGTTTGATGCCTATAATAGATAGACCTATCCAAACAAGCAGGAATATAAAAATCATTCCAATAACAGTTGCCCCTACCCAAGCTTTGATAGCTGAATATAGTTTCTGACTTGCAATGATGGCTCTTTGTTTTGTTTTTTCATCAAAAGCAGATAAAACACCATCAATTAAAGGTTTTGGATTAGCAAGCACATATATTGTGATAATAAAAACCAAAAATGATGAAAGTATAGCACCAGCAGCTCCCATAGTTGCTTTTGAGATGCCACCAAGCAACGGACCTGAAACTTTACCCCAAGTTTCACCAGTCAACTTAAAATCAGCAGGAATAAATTGAGCAATTTCTGGATATTTATAGCTAATTTTAACTCTCAATTCATTAACTTGTGTAATAAAATCATCTCTATGTTCCCATAGGTCAGCAAGTTGATTGACAGCAGGTGGAATAGCCACTACAAAAAAAAGCACCACAAGGGCAATAGTAGTTAAAGCAAGCACGCTAGCAGATATTGCTCTTGGAATTTTCTTTTTCTCAAAAAAACTAACAATAGGATTCAAAACTAGAACAAAAATAATACTAACTGCAAAAATAAGCAGGATATGTATTATAGCACCAATAAATTTTATAGCAAGAAAAACAAATGCAGCAAATATGATAGTTTTTCGTAATTCTTTACCTATTTGGTTTATATCTGACATTTATAATTCTCCATTGCAGGTATTGTTAATAGTTTTTCTTAAATAGCGAACAATTGGCTTAGATTATGCGTTATAATAAATGTAGGACAAATAAAAATTCTCCCTATCATCAATTTTATTTTTATGACAGCTCGCACTCATTTATAGATCGGTATCATTTACAAGCCGGCATTAGGAGGTGCGAAAATGTGTAAAACACATATCACCAAAATTATAGCCACAACAATAATATTAGTTTCAGCACTAGCTGTCAATTCAGTGAGTGCACATAAAAGTGTTGCATTAGAATACAAAAAAGTTAATGGAGCACAAGTTAGAGTTGTGACTGTAAACCTCAAAGACCCTACAGTGAAAGTTGATATTGGTCTTCCATCAAAAGGGATATCACATTCTGAATCTTTTGTAAAAATGGTTTACCAACATCAACCCATAGCAGCAGTAACCGGCACATATTTCTGCACAAAAACGCTTACTCCTGTAGGAAGTATTGTATCCAACGGAAAGCTTATTCATAAGGCAAATGTTGGAAGTGCTGTTGCTTTTAATTATGATGGAGAAGCTAAAATAGTACCACTTAAAAAGGGACAAAATCATGATTGGAATGGTGTAATAACTGGTTTGAGAACCGGTCCGCTTCTTCTATCAAATGGCAGTTACGCACTAAATCCGAAAGATGAAGGATATAGAGATCCTGGTCTATTCGGAAGAAAAACAAGAATGGCATTAGGAATCACTTCTCATAATAAATTGCTTTTGGTTGCGGTTCAAACACCTGTAACATTTGGGCAGAGTGCATCTATTATGAAAAAACTTGGAGCAGTTGAAGCATTATGCCTTGATGGAGGCTCCTCATCTGCAATGTATTATAAAGGAAAGATGATTTTAAGACCTCAAAGAAGTCTGACAAACCTGCTAGAAATAAGAAAAGTGCCTGACTATATGGTGAAGCAAAAACTTTCAAATTCTCAATATGAAAAATTAGCAAAGAATAGTATTTCATCACCCAAAAGATCTAAATTAACTCTTAGTGAGTGGTTAGAAAAAAATAAGCCGGTGAATGATAATATTTTTTCTATTTATCATTCCCGACTAAAACATCCTGTGTATGATGAAATCAACACAAATAGTAATTTTATTTCAAGTGTAAAAATTTAGGCTGAACCTAAAGTTTCCATACCTTCTTCCCAATCAGCAGGACAAAGCTCACCTGTCTGTAGAGCTTTTACAACTCTTAAAACTTCATCAACATTTCTACCTACATTAAGGTCATGCACAACTTGGTATTTGAGAATACCATCTGGATCTATGATATACAAACCTCTCAATGCAATACCTTCTTTTTCAATCAAAACACCATAATTTCTGGCTGTTTCTTTTGTAATATCTGAAAGCATTGGATAGCTAATTTTTCCTATTTCTTTTTGCCAAGCCAAATGTGTAAACTTGCTATCTACGCTAGCACCCAATATAACTGTATTCAATGCCTCAAAATCAGCAACCCTTTTGCTAAATGCAGTTACTTCGGTTGGACACACAAATGTAAAATCAAGAGGCCAATAGAAGAATATCACCCATTTGCCTCTATAATCACTTAATTTAAATTTCTTAAATTCATCCTTAAACACACCTTCCATCTCAAAATCAGGAACAGGTTGTCCTACTTGAACCATATCTAAACCTCCAAAAGATTTTATAGTATAAAGCAAAATTGTCATTTGCTTAACATCAACACATCAATAATACCCTGTTTTAATAACTGCTAACCTCATTTTAGGTTGCATTTCATAAAAAATAAGCTCAACTATTTTTTTCAATTTCTATAAAATCTTCTGGTTTATGTCTGACAATTTCACCTTCAACCATATATATAACATCTTCAGCTATATTTGTTGCTTGGTCAGCAATTCTCTCAAGATGTCTTGAGGCAGATAACAGGTGAATAGCAACACTAACATTTTGTGGATTACTTTTTATATAATCAATAACAATACTATGCATTTGTTTGTTTATACTGTCAACTTCCTCATCAGATAGCCTCACCTGTCTGGCTAAATTTGCATCTAGATTAACAAGTGCATCTAAGCTTCTTTTTAACATTAGTTTTGTTTTCTCAGCCATGCCATGAAAATCCAATGGAAGACCAATTGGTGGATGAGTTGACAAATATGCAGCTCTTTCTGCAATATTAACAGCAAGGTCACCTATTCTTTCAAGATCACTGTTAATCTTAAGAACAGCAATCACATATCTTAAATCTTTTGCAACAGGTTGATGCAAAGCAAGAATTTTCAAGCATTCTTCTTCAATTTCAACCTCAAATTGATCCATTTCCTCATCTAATCCCATAACCTGATTAGCAAGCTCTAAGTTTCTATTTATTAGAGATTCAACAGATCTTCTTAAAGATTCCTCAACCTGTGCTCCCATAAAAAGTATCATCTTTTTTAATTTTTCTATTTCTCTTTGAAGGTGTGTTGTCATAAAAAACTCCTAAATTGAATTATCTATAAGTAGAATATGATAACCTTTATAAAAAATATATACAAGGATTGTGTTGCATAACAAATTTAGTATTGGCAGTTTAAAATATAAAAAGCAGAACTAATTTAATATAAATTTCTTCATCTGATTGGCAAATAAATAGTAAAAACGCTTCCTTGCATTGGTTTGCTTTCAACTTCTATTCTACCATCATGGGTTGCTACTATGTGTTTTACAATAGCAAGACCAAGACCTGTGCCCCCCATTTTTCTGCTTCTTGCTTTATCTACTCTGTAAAACCTCTCAAACAATCTAGGAATATGTTCAGATTCTATACCACATCCGTTATCTTTTATACTTATTTCAACCTCATTGCCTATGGTTTGACAATAAACCCAAACATTTCCTCCAGGACTATATTTTACAGCATTATCTATCAAATTAGTTATTGCCTGCTCAATTAAAGGAGGATTCATCTTGATGATAATATCTTCACTACATTCTGCTGAAATATCTACATTCAAATCCAAAGCTTTTTGCTTGCAATTTATAACAGCTGCATGAATAACTTTATCCAATGGATGTTCATAAAATGATATATATGTATCCTGAGAATCCTTTTCAATTTGAGACAATGCCAATAAGTCTTCAATAATTGCATTTAATCTGTCTGCCTGCCTACATACAATGTCTAAAAACTCCTGTGCTTTAGCCTCATCTTTAATTGCTCCATCTCTTAATGTTTCCACAAAGCCTTTTATAGATGTGATCGGTGTTTTTAATTCATGAGATACATTTGCAACAAAGTCTTTCCTCATATTCTCAAGTCTTCTCTGCTCTGTAACATCATTCAAAACAACCATCATTCCAATTCTCTGCCCATCAACATCATTTAATACAGTACCTTTTAGCTGAACAATTTTAGAGGTGTCTGATTCTAGAGTAAATTCAGCTTTGGTTACATCTTCACTTTCTCTGCTTTGCTCAAAAAATGACAGCAAATTTGAATTCCTAATTGCTTCATGAATAGTCAAACCTCTTGAATTTTGAATTGAAATGCCCAAGATTTCCTCTGCTGCATTGTTTAGAATCAGAATTTTATCCTCATTATCAGTAGCTATTACACCTTCTCTCATACTAGATAATATCGCATGCTGCTCATTTGACTGCTTCGCGGGGCGATGATGGGCGCAAGCAACCCG
>JBDNDK010000049.1:0-13959 GCA_046719185.1 Armatimonadota bacterium | reverse complement strand
GCCGCGCTGACGGCCCGCGATCTGATATCGTCAACAATACAATATATGTAATTGCCAGTGATGGTGATATGATGGAAGGAATCAGCCATGAATCCTGCAGTCTTGCAGGTCATCTTGGTCTTGATAACCTTGTTGTGCTCTATGATGACAATAACATCACAATCGAAGGCAATACTTGCCTTGCATACACAGATGATGTAAAGAAAAGATTTGAAAGTTATAATTGGTATGTCCAGTCAATTGACGGACATGACAGAGATGCCATTCAAAAAGCAATAGAAAATGCAAAAGCTGAAACATCAAAACCAAGCTTAATTATATGTAAAACTCAAATTGGTAAAGGTGCACCTAATAAAGAAAATACTTCTTCTGCACATGGTGAACCTCTTGGAGAGGAAGAAATAAAAGCTGCAAAAGAAGCAGCAGGTTGGCCAATTGAACCAACTTTTTATGTGCCTGATGAAGTATATGATATCTTCAAAAAAAGAACTGAATCAAACATTTCAGAATACAATGCTTGGAATGAGCTATTAAAGAAATACTTCGAAGAATTTCCAGAAGAAGCAAAGCTTTGGAAAGCTATGATGGACAAAGAAGTTCTTGCAAATATTGAAGATATTGTAATTCCTAAAATTGATTGTGCTAAAGCTAATGCAACAAGAAATTCTTCTGGAATCATTATGCAGGAATTGGCAAAACTAGTACCTTCACTATGGGGTGGAAGTGCTGACTTATCACCTAGCACAAAAACAGATATTAAAGGTGAGGAAAGCTTCTGCAACAATAAATATATCGGAAAAAATATTCACTTTGGAGTTAGAGAACATGGAATGGGTTCAGCTATGAATGGTATAGCTTTATATGGCGGATTCATTCCTTATGGCTCAACTTTCCTTATTTTTTCAGATTATTTAAGACCAGTCATAAGATTAGCATCTTTGATGAAACAGCATGTAATCTATGTATTTACACACGATAGTATATTTGTTGGAGAAGATGGACCAACTCATGAACCTATTGAGCAAATTCCATCACTGAGAATGATAAATGGTGTAAGAGTAATTAGACCTGCTGATACAGCTGAAACAGCAGTTGCTTGGGCCGTAGCTCTTGAAAGCAAAAGTCCTACTGCTTTGATGTTGACAAGGCAAAATGTGCCTGCTATAAGTGATAATCCAATGGATGCAAAACAGCTGAGAAAAGGTGCATATATTGTCAAAGATGTTGATAATCCAGACACAGTGATTATAGCAACTGGTTCAGAAGTTCATATATCTATTGAAGCTGCTGGAATACTTTCTCAAAAAGGAATTAAAGCAAGAGTGGTATCAATGCCTTGCACAGATTTGTTTGATTTACAAGATGAAGAATACAAAAACTATATCATTCCATCAAGCGTTACTAAAAGAGTAGTTGTAGAAGCTGCAGCACCATACGGCTGGCATAAATATGTCGGCTGTGGTGGATTAGTAATAGGAATGGAGAGATTTGGAGCTTCTGCACCATATAAAGTATTAGCTGAAAAATTTGGTTTTACACCAGATCAAATTGCTGCAAAAGTGGAAGCTTATGTAAAAAGTTAGTTAAAAAAAGAGTAGAGAAGATATTATTTCTTCTCTACTCTAAAATCTAGCATTTTAATTCTTATATTTAGAAATCATATCTTCCACATTCTTTTCTAACATCAAGCATTGCAAGATAATTTTCTAGTGGCATACCCTTAAATGGTGTGTTGCTAGTACAAAAGAAAAACCCTCCATCAAGCATTCCCTCTGCAAGTGATCTTTTGGAATCTTCTATAACCTGCTCTTTAGTTCCATTATGAAGCATTCCACAATGAACATTTCCACATAATGCTAACTTGCCTTTTGTAAGTTGTTTTACTTCTTTTAAATCAACTCCTGCCTGAGGATCAATAGAGTGAAGTGCATGTGGTTGAGCTTCTATTAATTGGTCAATAATAGGCATTATGTTTCCATCAGTATGTTTTATTGCCCACATTCCAATTTTTTTTAATTCTGATATCGATTCTGACAAGTATGGAGTTACCCATTCTCTAAACATTGTTGGTGATAGAAAAGGACCTGTGTTTAAGCAATAGTCTGAACACATTAAACATACATCAACACCTGCATCTTTATACCTTTTTGCTCTTTCTACAAAGTCAGCAACATTATTTTTATAAGCATTGTGCATTTCATCTGGTTTTTCTGCTAAATCCTGAACTAACTGCATCATATTTTCACCATTAGGAATAGCCATAGTGGGATCACCAATCATTGCAATTAGATATTTATCACCGATAATTTTTTTAATATGCTTGAATGTCGGTCTTATGAATTCATCTTTTACTGGACCATAAGTAACTGATATTATTGAGTAATCAAGTGTTTCGGCTTCTTCGATATATAACTCAGCATTCTTTTTTATCAGCATATCCTTTTCACTTGCAGTGGAGGCTGATTCAAAATCACCATCAAATAGATGTTTTTTACCAAGAAGCTCTTCTGACAGCTGGAATTGGAGTTCAAAAGTAGGAACAATATCATCTGGAGATTTTAAGTTAAATGCAGCAATTGCTCTTTCTGCAGGAATCAAAATACCACCTCAATAAAATAAATTTTATAAAGTATTATAAATCATTTATTATATAAATAAAAAGCAGGGAAAAATATATTTTTCCCTGCTTTTTTATAATATTTGAATCTTTTTATGCAGCTGCTGGCATTCCTCTACCCCAAGATATTATTTCTTCAAAATTATCAAGCCTATCTCTTACTTGATTTGTTACATATTCAACATCATTTAATGATATTCCAGCAGCATCAGCTACTTGTTTACATGAAATTTCAGTTTTTAAATTTGTTATATAATATTTTCCAATTCTTTTTGCTAAGAGGTTTGCAGCTCTTACAGCTCTAGCAACATCTTCATGTGCAGGTGCTGTCTCTGGGGAGTGATGGTATGCAATACCAATTCTCAACCTTTCTGGAAATTCCCATTGCATTGATAGATCATGCCCAATTTTTGCATGGTTTGTGCCAAGATAATTTGTTTCAGCTCTTACCATCTCAAAATCCCATTCTCTACAAGCTTCGATAATTTGCACAAACCTGCTTGGTAGTGCTCTTGCAACTATTAATTTTCCAACATCATGCAATAGTCCTGCAACAAAAGCTGATTCTTTTAGACTACTTCCTGTGCCCATACAGTCATGAATAACTTCTGTAGCAATACCTGTGATTACAGAATGGGTCCACATATCAGGCCAACTAAAACCTTTGAATAATTGCTTAGGGAATAATGCATCAACAATTGATGCTGATGCTGCAAGGTTTCTTACAGCTGTAAATCCTAAAGCATTTACAGCATCTGTTACATTCTCTGCTTTTACTTTTCTACCATAGTATGCAGAGTTTGCCAATCTCATCACCTTTGTTGCTAAAGACTGATCTGTCATAACAGCAGTTGCTACTTCCTCAGCAGATGCTGTATCAGGTGAGTTTGTGATATGAATTATACGACCTAAAGCAGCTGGCATACTCGGTAGATCTATTTTTCCTGATGAACGGCCGAACATTTACTCCTCCGAGTTCATTATTAACAAATTTCGCAATAGTAAATATTTTATTTATTGCTATTTTAACACTTATCTAATATATGTTTTCCTCAAATTATACATAAGAGCACACTACTATTTTTAAAAAAATTATTTTCATAATATATGTATATATTGTGATATTTCTTAATGTATAATATAACTTTATTTCATTTGAACTTAAAAATAGTTTCTAATAAACATGCAATTTGATTGTATTTTAAAATTTTTTAAGCTTTCAATAACTATCATTAAATAGAGTATTCCTTGCACTTATATAAAAAAAACTGTATTATTAAGTTGTTTGCAATTTTTATTGCAATTATAGATATCAAAAAATTATTTGCCTATTGGAGGTCCTATGAAAAAGTTATTATTAGTATTTCTTGCAATTTTACTAGCGTTATGTCTTGCGTCTTGTCAATCAAAAACTCAATCTGTTTCAAATGAAAAAGAAACTGATGTTACAGAAGAAGATGAACATGGAGCACAATTTGAAGGCTCATCTCATATGTTTTATTTTGACAAAATTACTGAGATTATAAATGACAAAGAAACAGTAGTAACAATGAGTGAACCAGATGAAACAGAAAGAATAATTCTTGAAATGGGAGAATCCCTTGATTCTGACAAAGCTATGAAATTCAGAGCTGGACTTTCAGGAATATCAGACAATCCAACTTATATTTTAGATATTTCAGGAGAACCAAACACATCAGGTACAATAAATATTACATATTGGACAAAAGATGATGAAAGAATTGATGATGTAGTTGATGTAACTCTTGACAGCTCTGGAAAAAAACAGATCAAAGTAATGATTGATATGAATAAAAATACAATGGAATTTATAAAAATATAATTTACAAATAGGTTGTCTTACTTAATATATAAATATCAAAATTTGTAAGGCAACCTATTTTTATAACTTCAAAAGTTGTTATTATCCCAATTTTGTTGTTTTAGAATTGGAGATGTGTGACTTGAAATGGTGTGAGTGTTTTCTTGATGGCCTTTTTTAATTATTTCTCCTAATGATGAATTTGCATTTATTGATGGTTGATTAGATATTTTCGAACCTCTTAGAGATCTTAATGCTTCTTTTATTTTAATACTAAAAGCATTAATTTGCCCCCTAAATTCTTCTTCAGACATAGGAACCTCTCTTTTTACAACATCTTCCATTGCAACCATAAAAGCAGCAAAATCCATACATACAAGTTTGCTTGGTTCAGATAGATTTGTAACCTTTTCAAGAGCTTTCATTACAGCCCATGGTGCATTTGTGTCTCTTTCATCAGATTTTTTGTTTTCTAATATTGATGGTTCATTATTTTCTGGTTTACAAACTGAAATTTGCTGACCACCATCTTCATTATCATTTATATTTCCAACATGAACAATTTTTTTTGTAACTAAGGTTTCAACAAATGCCATTATTTGCATTTTTGATTTTTCGGAAAGATTATTTGCAGTATTTAATGCTTCTCTAACAGCTTCAACAGCATCAACAGGTGCATACCCTGCAGCCACTCTTAGTTCATTGAAATTTGCATTCATTCCATCTGCAAATTTTTTTATAATTTCCTCAGATGGAACTAATCCATCTCTCATTCTTCTAACATATTCATAGCTTATTCCTGTTTTTTTGGCAGCTTGATATACATTAGAATTATCTAGTATTTTTTTTATTACTTCAGAAAATTCTTTTTTTATACATGCCCTACGACTCATCTTTTTTACCCCTGTGCTACATTAGTTGTAGTAATCTATGATAATTATGGCAATTCCTTATTAAAGCTTTAGTATAAAATTCCATTCTCATATTATTTAATATATAATGCTAATATTATAATTGACTATAAATACTTGAATTTGGGCCTTTTCTGTGCAATAATCAGCAAGTTAATATAATTGAAAGGAAAAGTAATGCCAGGTTGGACAAATTTATATAATCTTATAACAGAAGAACTCATTCAAATGTCTCAAGAAGGATATGATGTATCTGATTTCAGAGAAAGTTTTAATGAACAATCAAATAAAGAAGAGTTATTAGATATTTATAATAAACTACAATCACTTACCCCTAATACTGATTTTCCATATATAGAGCCATCAGATCTTGAATCTATAAGAAAAGAATCTACTGGATCAGAAAAAAAATCAGTGAAGATTGATGATGAATATAAAAACAAAGTAAAAGGTGCATGGCTAGGAAGGATTGCCGGTTGCATGCTTGGTAAAAATGTTGAAGGCTGGACAAAAAATGAAATTAGAGAATACCTAATGGCTATTTCTGAATACCCTCTTACAAATTATATACCATATAAAGAGATCTCTGGATTAAACAAGCTGCCACAAAAAGCATCAAGCAGAGGTATGTGGCAAAATGCCTTGATAGATGATGATACAAACTACACTGTACTAGCATTGAAACTAATGGAAAACAAAGGTCCAGATTTCACCACTATGGATGTTGGCAATGCATGGCTTGAAAATTTGCCATATATGGCTGTTTGCACTGCTGAAAGACAAGCATATATGAATCTAATTAATGAACTTCCAATTGAAGAAGTTAATTTATATCTTAATCCATATAGAGAATGGATTGGAGCACAAATAAGAGCAGATTTCTGGGGGTATGTCTGTCCTGGAGATCCTGAAAGAGCTAGTGAGTTTGCATACAGAGATGCCAAACTATCTCATGTAAAAAATGGTATTTATGGAGAAATGTTTTGTGCTGCAGCGATTTCAGCTGCACTGGTTGAAGATAATCTTGAAAATATAATAAAAACGGGTTTATCTGTAATTCCTGCTAAGTCGAGACTTGCTGAAACTGTGAATGATTGTATAAGATGGAAAGATGAATGCAGTGATTGGGAATCTGCATTTGATAAAATGATGAATACTTATTATGGGAAATATAATTGGGTGCATACAAATAACAACCTTGCTGTTGTATTGCTTGCATTAATATATGGTTTTCCTGATTTTGAAAAAGTATTATGTTACTCTGTTATGATGGGACTTGATACAGACTGCAATGGTGCAACATGTGGGAGTATAATAGGCGGTTTTTTGGGAGCTGATGCTCTACCAGATAAGTGGATTAAACCATTGGGTGGATGCTTGGAAACATCTCTAACAGGTTTCCAAAAACCTAACATTGATGAACTTGCAGAAAGAACATTCCAACAAGCTCTTAGAATAAATAATCAATCATAAAATAAGATATTAGAGGCAAATTATATATGAGTTTATTAGCTAGTCTGTCAAAGCCTGCAAGAGCTCTGATTTTAATTGCATGTCTTTTTTTGTTTTCTTTATGCTCATCTTGGGCAAGTGGTGGTGCTGCTGGTGGAGCTGATGAAGTAGCTGAGATGCTTTTATCGCTAATTATAATTTTGGCGGCTGCAAAAATTGGCGGTGAGTTATTTGTAAGACTTGGACAACCTTCAGTACTTGGTGAAATTATCTTTGGAATGCTCATTGGCAATATATACCTTACTGGTTTTCATAGTTTTGATTTTATAAAGACAAATACCCATATAGAAATACTTGCTGAAATTGGTGTTGTGCTTTTGCTGTTCCATGTGGGTCTTGAGTCTGACCTTAGTAAGATGGTAAAAGTAGGTGCATCATCAATTATTGTTGCAACTCTAGGAGTTATTGCACCTTTCCTATTAGGTTTTGGGGCTGCATATATATTTTTACCAAATGAAAGCATATATGGACAAATGTTTGTAGGAGCCACTTTATGTGCAACAAGTGTGGGTATAACAGCAAGAGTTCTGTTGGATTTAAGAAAAATTAATACACCAGAAAGTAGAATAATTCTAGGTGCTGCTGTGATTGATGATGTACAGGGATTAGTAATTTTAGCAGTTGTGAGCGGAATCATTAAAGCTGTAAATAATGGTGGAACTCTGTCTATTTTAGATATATTATTTATAATTTTCAAGGCTGTAGCTTTCCTTGGAATTGCTATTTATATAGGAAGAAAAATAGCACCAAAGGTTTTCACCATAGCCTCAAGACTGAAAACATCTGATCTTTTACTTGCCACAGCATTAGGTATTTGTTTTTTGTTTGCATATTCTGCAAAATTAATTGGACTAGCTCCAATAGTAGGTGCATTTGCTGCAGGTTTGATTTTAGATGAAATTCATTGGAAGTCATTTACAGAAAAAGGTGAACATTCTGTGGAAGAACTTATAACTCCACTTGTTGCATTTTTGGCACCTATCTTTTTTGTTTATATGGGAGCAAAAGTTAATTTGCTTGTATTCAAAAAAGTAGATGTATTGGGATTTGCAGCAATTCTTACAATATGTGCTATTATTGGAAAACAAGTCTGTTCATTTGGTGTAAGAGAAAAGGGTCTTAATAAGCTTTCAGTTGGAATAGGAATGATTCCTAGAGGAGAAGTTGGGTTGATTTTTGCAGCAATTGGTAAAAAGCTATACATAAATGGTGCTGCAGTAATTAGTCCATCAATTTTCGGAGCTATTGTAATAATGGTAGTTATCACTACAATGATAACGCCGCCGGCATTAAAGTGGAGTACTACTAGATTCAAAAGTAAAAAGTTATAAATAAAAAAACACCACAAACTGAGTAACATCATTTGTGGTGTTTATAAGATGTTTATTTGTTTCTTCTTAAAACAAATCCAGCTATTGCTGCAATACCTGTTCCTAATGCAAGAAAACTACCCGGTTCTGGAACTATGCAAGCTGTGCAAATATTTAAGTCATCTATAAAAGCATATTGACCTGCTGGGACATTAAAAATAATTAGAATATCTTCATAATGAGGATTTGGTTTTATTTCACCATATATCCATATAAGATCTGGTTCAAAGTAATATGTATTAAACTCATCAAATCCTTCTACTGAAAAACTTTCATCTGGTCCAAATAATTGTGCCGTAACATCACCAACTGCAGACATTTGTAGCTTTACTTTTTTTAGTGGGTTTGGATCAGGATAGTTGTTTATTCTAATTCTAAGCTGTAATGATACATCAGAATTTCCTTGAGTATTGTCATAACCAATAAAACCAGACTTGCCCTCCCAAAGAGTTGACGTTTCATACCAAGTTATATGATTATCATATATAACTTCATCTACACCCCAACCCCAATTGGGACCAAGGTTTGCAAATCCATTTGTCCACATTTCATCGTATTGAAAATTCCAACTAATACATCTTTGTGGTGGAAAATCAAATTTATCTAGATCACCTAGTGCAAGTGCATAAGATGATGAATATATCAACATAGAAATTATTAATAATATGATTTTGAATTCTCTCATATTTTCCTCCTTTTGTATCAAATTTAGCTTCCTTTTATAGTTATGTTTTGGAATTAGCTTATTAATTGATTTTTTTGATTATTAAAAGAACATGCATTCATATATTGTGCTGCAATTATTGTGCCAATACTAATATTATTCAAACATATTGATATTAAAAATTTTAATAATTAGTTTGTTAAAAATAATTCTAATGCTTGTATTCTAAATATCTGTTAAAATTAGATAATTATATTTTGGATGGTTTAGAATGAAAGAATATATTGTAACTGTGATGGCACCTGATAGAACTGGAATTGTGCATGATATTTCTGGAGCATTATGTAGTTTAGATGGGAATATAACACATCTTAGCCAAACAGTATTGAGAGGATATTTTACTCTGATAATCTCTGCTGAATTTCCAGATGATAAAAGTCAGCTAGAAATTAGACAAGCACTTGAACGAAATGGTGAAGTTGGTGAGTTTGAAGTTAATGTAAGACCATACATACCAAATGTTCAAAGAAAATCAAACAACACACAGTTATTTGTACTAAGTATGCAGGGGGATGACAGAAAAGGAATAATAGCAAGCACAACCCAATGTTTATCTGAGCATAACATCAATGTTGAAGACTTATATTCATATGTTGTTGATGGTAAATTATTAGTTCTAGCACAAGTATCTGTGCCTGATAATATAGATATAGAATTAGTTAGACTTGAATTAGAAAACATTGGTAAACAATTCAATTTAATTGTACATTTTATGCATGAAAATATTTTTAAAGCAACAAGTGAAGTTAAGCAATTGGTTATCAAAAAGGAGAGTATTTAATTGATAGGAAAAGAAGACATACTTCAAACCATTGAAATGCTGCAAAGTGAACATCTTGATGTGAGAGCAGTAAATTTAGCAATTGATTTATATGACTGTGCAGATAGAGATATAAATTCTGTATGCAGTCTTATTAGAGAAAAAATAAAAAAATATGCATCTAACCTTGTTGAAGTATGCAATAAAGTCTCATCAAGATATGATATACCAATTGTAAATAAAAGAATATCTGTCAGCCCTATAGCTGATGTCCTTGCAGGACATAATCAAGATGGATTATTGAAGGCTGCATTTGCACTTGAAGAATCTGTTAAAGAAACAGGTGTGGATTTAGTAGGAGGATACACAGCCCTTGTTCAGAAAGGTGCCTCTAAATCAGACCTTGCTTTAATTGAATCTCTGCCTGAGGTTTTATCTCAAACAAACAGACTTTGTGCATCTGTTAATGCTGCTAGTTCAAAATCTGGAATAAATGTTGATGCTCTATTGCTTTTAGGTGATATTCTATTGACAACTGCTAATAAAACTGCAGACAAAGATGGGTTTGGTTGTGCAAAACTTAGTATCTTTGCAAATATGCCCGAAGACAATCCTTTTATGGCTGGATCATACAAGGGTAATGGTGAAGCTGAAGCCGTGATAAATATTGGAGTTAGTGGTCCTGGTGTATTAAAAAGGGCTGTAGAGAGATTGCTTAATAATGATGAAAAAATTGATTTTGGAACTCTTGCTGAGGAAATAAAGAATACATCATTTAGAGTTACAAGATGTGGAGAACTAATTGGAAGAGAGGTTGCATCAAAACTAGGTGTACAGTTTGGAATAGTTGATCTATCTCTTGCTCCTACACCTGAAGTTGGAGATAGTGTTGGTGAGATTTTTCAAGCAATGGGTATCACCCAAGTTGGAGGACCTGGCACAACTGCTGCTGTTGCTCTTTTAAATGATGCGGTCAAAAAAGGTGGTTCTTTTGCATCATCTTCAGTTGGTGGTCTATCTGGTGCATTTATACCAGTTGCAGAAGATTCTGCACTTGCCGGAGCTGTTGAAAATGGATATCTTAGTATAGAAAAACTTGAAGCTATGACAAGTGTTTGTTCAGTCGGTTTAGATATGATAGCTTTACCCGGTGATATATCTGCAGAAACTCTTGCGGCATTATGCCTTGATGAGCTTTCAATTGGAGTAATAAACAAAAAAACAACTTCTTTAAGATTGATTCCTGTGCCAAATAAGAAGGCTGGTGATAGAGCTGTATTTGGTGGATTGTTTGGAGAAAGTCCCATTCTTAAAATACCAAATAATACTTCTGTAGCATTTGTAAGGCTTGGTGGCAGAATACCTGCACCTTTAACAAGCTTAACTAATTAGATATGAAAAATCCAAACAAAATATTCATAAAATCTGTTCTGTTTGACCTTGATGGTACTCTTGTCGACACTAACATAGATTTTGACTTAATGAGAAATGAAATATTTATAAAATCTGAAGAGTATGGTGTTGAAAAAAACTTATTAAAAGGTCTTGATATTCTGGCTATGATTGAAAAAGCCTTTGAAATAATAAACATAGCAAATGATAAAAAAACAGCAGATAAATATTATAATGAAATATATCAGATTCTAGAGAATATCGAAATAAAACATGCAAAAAATACAAAACCTATACACTACTCATCTGAATTATTTGCTTCTCTGAAAAAATATGGGATAAAAATTGGAATTATAACAAGAAATTGTAAAAAGGCAAGTAGAATATCACTTGAAATTGCAGGACTTGAGCCTGATATTACAATTGCAAGAGAAGACTGTAAAATTCATAAGCCGAATCCTAATCCAATTTTAATGGCTCTTGATTTATTTAACACTAAATCAGATTTTTCTATAATGATTGGTGATCATCCTATGGATATAATGAGTGGAAAATCTGCTGGAGTGAAAACAATTGGATTTCTTAGAGATAATAAACCCAATAATTATTTTGATGAAATAAACCCTGATTATATTATTTCTTCACTTGAAGAGGTGCTTGATGTTATTGTCAATTGTAATAGTTAACTGGAATACTACAAAATTATTAGAAAAACTTATAAATTCAATAGAAAAATACTCATCTGATATTGAACATGAAATTATAGTTGTTGATAATAATTCAAATGGATTTGATGCTGTTGATTTCAAAGCTAGATATCATAGTGTCCAATTAATAGCAAATAGAAAAAATTATGGATATTCTAAAGCTAATAATCAAGGATTAAGGATAGCAGTTGGTGAATATGTTCTGCTTTTAAATCCTGATATTGAAATATTAGAAAATTCTATCCAAACTCTAATTAACTATATTGAAAATCATCAGCAAGCAGCATGTGTTGCTGGTAAATTAATAAGACCTGATGGAACTATAGAAAAATCTCTCAGATCTTTTCCATACCCTTCTTCTGTTTTTTTTGATTTTATTGGATTATCCAAAATATTTCCTAACAATAGATATTTAGGTAAATACAGAATGACATGGTTTGATTATTCATCTAATATTGAAGTTGATCAGCCAATGGCTTCTTGTCTTTTGATTAGAAGAAAAGCTCTTGATTCGATTGGATTATTTGATGAGAATTTTCCAATATTTTTTAATGATGTAGATTGGCTATATAGAGCAAAACAATGGGGATATAAAGTATATTTTTGTGCTGATGCAACATTTATTCACTATGGTGGTTCAAGTACAAAACAGATTAATAGAAGAAAACAAATAGATATATCTCATGATGCTATGATAAAGTTTTATAAGAAGCATTTTATAACTAGATATGGCAGACCTAGTGTTTATATTATGTGTGCTTTTATCTGGATTGGAAGATATTTTAGAATATGAATTCAAAAATTAAGTTAACAATCAGCATTGTAAACTGGAATACAAAAGATGAACTGGAAAACTGCCTCAACTCAATATTAAATCAGAAGTGTAATTTTGAATTTGATATTATTGTAGTAGATAATGCATCAACTGATGGCAGTGTGGAAATGCTTTTAGATTGTTTTTCTGACAAAATTAAACTTATAAAAAACAATCAAAATCTTGGTTTTGGAAAGGCACATAATCAAAGTATTAATCAATCTGAAAGTGAATTTATATTGCTTTTAAATCCAGATTGTTATCTTATTTCTGAAGATGTACTTCAAAAGATAATTAATTATATTGATTCAGACAGTGGAATTGGCATATTAGGACCTAAAATCATAAATCCAAATGGTTCTCTTCAATATTCTGCAAGAAGATTTCCAATTATGTTGGCAGGTATTTTTAGACATACAATATTTGGCAAACTTTTCCCTAACAATAGATATGTAAAGGAATATCTTATGACAGATTGGAAACATGATGAAGTAAGAGAGGTTGATTGGCTTAGTGGTGCAGCAATGCTATTAAGAAAAGATATGCTTGATAAAATAGGATATCTTGATGAAAGATTTTTTATGTATTGTGAAGATATAGATATATGCAAAAGAGCTCATCTATTTGGATGGAAGGTAGTATATAATCCCAGAGTTGAACTAGAACACAGGATTGGTGCAGCTAGTGATAAAAATCCGATAGCAATGATAAAACAACATCACAAAAGTATGCTAAGATATTTCTTAAAATATAACAGCAAATCAATTAAGGTGCTTTTAACACCTTTTGTTATAATTGCGTTATACTTAAGACAAAAATCTCTAATAAATAGAGTTAAAACAAATTAACATAATTTTTGGACATTGCTCTGAACACAAAAAATTTATAGCTATGCTGCTATATCAAAATCCTGTTGACTATCTTGAGTTGATTCTCTAATCCAGTTATCACAATCTAGTCTTGAGCAATAAAACATCTTCTTGCTGGTGCCATCCTGCATAACTACATCTGCAATATATGCATTGTCACATCTTACACAAAGAAGAGGATCCATAATTTTGATAACTTTTAATTTACTTTTTGATGGGTTTATCATGTCATCTCCAACAATCGAGCGTTAATATGTGATACAGTTTCGGGTTGTCTTAACAACCTCTTGATTCTATAAATAGCATGATTAACAGAACTGCTTACTCTCATTTCTTCAGAAATGTTTTTGTTCTTTGCTATCTTTTTATATAATTCCATGTTAGCAACCATATCTACAGTGCCATAATGTTTTTTTATGAATTTTATTGCATCTTTGAGTTTTGCAAGAAGTGAAGGATCT
>JBDNDK010000048.1:0-13989 GCA_046719185.1 Armatimonadota bacterium | reverse complement strand
ATTTGACAGCTTTTCTATATCAGAATTTTTATCTAGTTTAGGAAATCTCATTTCATCAGGATTATTCTTAATATAATCAAGAGCTTTTTTTATATCAACTCCACCCATATCAAACATATAAGTTGCTGATTGAGGATTTCCATTTATATCTCCACTTTCAAAATCAGCACCTAATTTTACACACACATCACCATCACCAGTTGCATCAATGAGAATATTGCATTCCCAATCTTCAAAGCCATTTTTAGAGTATGTTTGAATAGATTTTCTATCAGAATCTAAGCTTTTAGCATCAACAACAGTTGTATGAAATCTTATTTCTGCTCCAGACTTAATTACCATTTCATCAAGCACAACTTTAAGTATTTCTGGATCAAAGCAGTTTTCCAGAAGGCCATTCTTTTCTGATAATGATTGAAGTATTTCTTCAAATATTCCGGCAATTAGAGGTTTGTTATCTGAGGTTGTGTGAGACATAAATGGATTCACCAACGCAGCACTTGCCCAGCCACCTAAAAAACCATAATGCTCAATTAAAAGAGTTTTTGCACCATTTCTTGCAGAGGCAATAGCTGCTGAAACTCCTGCCATTCCTCCACCAACAACTATCACATCAAATTTGTTTTTCAATTGATATCCTCAAATGCAATATTGATTTATAATATCATTAATTATTATATACTTATATTAGGTATCTTCCAAAGGTTATTTGTTTAATGTTGGAATTTTTACAAAGACACTTGGCAAAACAGCCAAATGATGGTAATATTTAATTAGGATGGTATTTTAATGAAATCTGAAATTATAAAAAAATATGATACGAGAGCTAAAATATTAAAAGCACTAGCACATCCATCAAGATTATTTATAATTGATGAATTATCAAAAGGTGAGAGATGTGTTTGTGAAATAACAGATATGGTAGGCTCAGATATATCTACAATATCAAAACATTTAAGTGTGTTAAAGAATGCCGGCATAGTTCAGGATGAAAAAAGAGGTTCTCAGGTGTGGTATAGTCTTAAAACACCTTGTGTTATTAATTTTTTCGGTTGTGTAGAGGCTATTATATCTTCTAAAACTTCTGAATATACTGAATCAATATGTGTAACTTGTTCTAAATAATCCATAGAGGGTTAATTTTTTTATATTTCTCTTGGCTATGTTGCCAAATTGCCAAGCATAAACTAGGAGTTGAAAATTGAGTTGGAAGAATGAGTGGAAACCATTAGCAATAATAGCAGCTGTTTTCTTGGCATTTTTCTATTTGCCTGTTGGGAAAGCTAGATTTGATAATGCAATACTTGAGGCATTTCATTTAGCAAAATGGTATGCTCAAGAGCATGTGATTTTATGTCTGATTCCAGCATTTTTTATTGCCGGTGCTATTGCAGTATTTGTGAGTCAAGCCTCAGTTATGAAATATCTAGGACCAAAAGCAAAGAAAACACTTGCATATGGTGTTGCTTCTGTATCAGGAACTATCTTAGCTGTTTGTTCTTGCACAGTGTTACCATTGTTTGCTGGTATCTACAAAATAGGTGCTGGATTAGGTCCAGCTACTGCTTTTCTATATTCAGGTCCAGCAATTAATGTATTGGCAATTATTCTTACTGCTAGAATATTGGGAATTGAGCTTGGAATTGCAAGAGCAGTTGGAGCAATTTGTTTTAGTATTATTATTGGATTAGCAATGCATTTTATATTCTTAAAAGAAGAAGTTGAAAAAGCAAATGCTTTGGCTGATATGACTGATACTGAAGTTGATAGACCTTTATGGCAGAATATATTATATTTTGCTTCAATGGTGGCAATTTTAATTTTTGCAAACTGGGGAAAGCCTATTCAGGAAGTTGGTTTTTGGAGTTTTGTATTTTCATATAAATGGATAATCACAGGCTTTTTTGCTGTTGCATTTTCTTTGATACTTACTGCTTGGTTTGGTGTGAAACTTTGGAAGATAACACTTGCTGCAATTCCTGCAATTGTATTAGCTTTTTTATTCTCGCATGAACCTTTAATTCCATTTACAGCTGGAATAATTGGACTTTCAATTGTTCTCAGCACCAGCAAAGGTGAGGGTGGTGAATGGATGAACTCTACTTGGGGATATGCAAAACAGATTATGCCTCTATTGTTCTTTGGAGTTATCATTGCTGGTGCATTATTAGGAAGACCTGGACAGGAAGGATTAATACCATCTCATTTAATTGCAAATGCAGTTGGTGGAAACTCACTTGGTGCCAATCTGTTTGCATCAGTTGCTGGTGCATTTATGTATTTTGCAACTCTCACTGAAGTCCCGATTTTGCAAGGTTTGATTGGAAGCGGAATGGGTAAAGGTCCTGCTCTGGCACTTCTTCTTGCTGGTCCTGCTTTATCTCTTCCAAATATGATTGTAATAAAAAGCATTATGGGATTAAAGAAAACAATTGTTTTTGTTAGTCTTGTAATTGTGATGGCAACAATTGCTGGTATGATATATGGAAATCTATTCTAAATTGGAGGAATAAATGAAAAAGTTACAAATATTAGGCACGGGATGTCCAAAATGTCAAAAACTTGCTGAATTGACAAAAAAAGCTGCTGATGAATTAGGTATTGAGTATGAAATGGAAAAGATAACCCAAGTAGCTGATATTATGAAATTTGGAGTAATGATGACTCCTGCACTTGCTGTTGATGGTGAAGTGAAATTTGCAGGCAAAGTCCCTGAAATAGAAGAGATAAAAAAATATCTAGCATAAAATTAATTAGGTGGAGACTGTCAAATGAGTGAATGTAAATGTGATTGCAGTTCTAACTCAAAAACTGTAGTATTTTTAGCATGTTCTGGTGGTTCAAATGTGGGACAAATCACAAATGAAGTTGCAAAAAAAATGGATGTTGAAGGCAAAGGTAAGTTTTTCTGTCTTGCTGGAGTAGGTGGACATATAAGTGGAATGATCGCATCTGTCAATGGTGCCGATGATGTGGTCGTTTTAGATGGATGTACTGTTGCTTGTGCAAAAAAAATCATGGAAAATGCTGATATTAATGACTATCATTATATTGTAGTTACAAATCTTGGAATTGAGAAAGCACATGATTTCAATATTTCAGACTGTGAATTAAATCTAGTAACAGAAGAATGTTATAAACTTATAAATGCTAAAATGGAGCGTTCAAATGATGAAAAATCAATGGAAAATAGTAATTGTTGTGATTCTGGTTCTAGCAGTGATTGCTGCTGTAGTTGCTAATAATAACAATCAAAAAGAAGATACCCCTTGTTGTGCAGATATTTCATCTCTAGATAATGCTAATAATCAAGAAAAAAAGGTGAAAAAGAATATATCTGAAGTTGATGAAACATCATTATCTAAGGAAGAAGCAAAGGCTGTTGAAGAAGAACAGACTGAAGAAGTTGCTGCTGCAAAAGTAGATGAAATAAAGGCTGAAAGTAAAGAAATCAAAGAAACAGTAAAACCAAAAGCTGAGAATACTGTTGAAAAAACAGATTCAAAGCCAGCAGCAGCCCAAAAGAATGAAACAAAAAAATCACCAGCAAAACTTCCTACATTAATTGAACTAGGTGCAGAAAAATGTATGCCATGTAAGATGATGAAGCCAATTATTGCAGAGTTAGAAAAAGACTATAAAGGAAAGCTGAATGTTGTATTTTATGATGTCTGGAAAGATCCATCAGCTGCAGAGAAATATAATATTCAAACTATTCCAACACAAGTTTTTCTTGATTCTGAAGGAAAAGAAATTTTTAGACATGTTGGTTTCTTTTCAAAAGAAGATATACTTGCAACATTTGAGGAGCATGACATAAAGCTAGACTAGACAAAAAAGTAGGGAGCTTGTACTATTGGAACAATTATTTTTATATTTTTCTAAGGCAATGGAAGGAGCACCTGCCATTGCACTTGCTGCTGCATTTTTATGGGGTATATTCAGTATTATATTCAGCCCATGCCACTTGGCAAGTATTCCCTTGATTATTGGTTTTATTAGTGAACAAGGTGTTTTGACAAGAAAGAAGGCTTTTGGTATATCATCATTGTTTGCATTAGGAATTCTTGTCACCATAGCTGTTGTTGGTGTTATCACTGCTCAAATGGGCAGAATTATGGGTGATATGGGTGGCTATGCTAATTATATTGTAGCGGTTGTATTTTTTATAGTAGGGTTGCATTTAATGGATGTTATTCCTATGCCTTGTGCTGGACCTGGTAATGTTGGAATGAAAAAAAGAGGATATTTAGCTGCATTCATATTAGGTTTGGTTTTTGGTGTGGCATTAGGTCCTTGCACATTTGGATTTATGGCACCAGTGCTAATGGTAAGTTTCAAATTGGCAGAAACAAATATGATATATGCAATCACACTTCTTGCTGTGTTTGGAATAGGTCATTGTGCAGTTATAACATTTGCAGGCACATCAGCAGAAGCTGTTCAACAATATCTAAACTGGAATGAAAAGTCCAAAGGTGCAATTATTATGAGAAAAGTATGTGGAGTCTTGGTTATGGTTGGTGGTTTATACTTAATATACACTGCATCAGTATAAATATCTATTTTAACATTCCAACAAACATCTATGCACTTCTTTTATATCCGTGGAAATCATATACCAGAGCAGGTTAGAATCAATTTTCAGAAGAGTATGTGTCCCCCTTTTCCTAGTCTTTTCTTAATATATCTCTAAAAATAAAGCTTCTTAAGCATAATCTGAAAGATCGATAATTAAGCAAAATCTCTGTTCATTCTTGGCAGCATATTTATTGTTCCGCTCTCAAAAAACCGTTAAATTTACATTTCCAATATTTTATATTTTAAGTACTATCCTTGCTATCTGAAAATAAACAAATAATCCAGTTATATCAATAAGAGTTGCAATTAAAGGTGTTGAGATTACTGCTGGATCTAATTTCATTTTTGCAAGGATTAATGGAAGCACTGTACCCATAATGTTTGCACCAAAAACTAGGACAATCATTGCCAGTCCCACAACCATTCCAACGCTTGGTCCACCAATCCAAAAGTAACCTCTTATATACACAATGATACCTAAACATACTGCTATCAATAATCCTACTCTTATCTCTTTCCAGAGTATCCTAAGCCAGTCTTTTGTTGTTATCTCACATGTACCTAAAGCTCTTACTATTAAGGTGGATGCTTGAGTTCCAGTGTTTCCACCAGACCCTATTAAAAGAGGAACAAAAAATGCAAGAGCTACTACTTTCTCAAGAACATCTTGATATGCTGCAATAACACTTGTAGATACAAAACTTGTAAGTATTAATAGCAACAGCCAAGCTATTCTTTTTCTCCATAGAAAAAACACTCCTGCTCTGTCATAGGATATATCAATAGCTGCAATACCACCAAGCATCTGAATATCTTCTGTTGCCTCTTCTACCATAATATCAGCAGCATCATCAGCTGTAACAATACCAACTAATCTTCCTTCACTATCCACAACAGGCACTGCAAGCAAGTCATATTTATTTATTGTTTCAGCTACTTCTTCTTGGTCTTGGTCAGTTGATACTGCAATTACATCTTTGCTCATTATCTGAGAAACAAGAGTCTTTGGATCTGCAATCACAAGTTTTCTTAAAGATACAACACCGGTAAGCTTTCTTTGTTTGTCTGTGATATAGATATAATAAATAGTCTCTTTATTAAGAGCTACACTTCTAATTCTTTTTATGGCTTCCTCAACAGTTATATCTTCATGCATTGCAACATACTCTGGAGTCATTATTCTTCCAGCAGTATTTTCTTTGTATCCCAACAGCTTAGCTGTCATTTCTCTTTCTGATGGGCTGATCAGATGCATTAGTTTATCACAAACTTTTGCTGGCATTTCTTCAAAAAGTTCAGCTCTGTCATCAGGGGACATTTCATCAAGAATTTCAGCTACATATTCATCGCTAAATGCTTCAAGCAAGAGTCTTTGATCATCAAGAGGCAATTCTTCAAATACTTCAATTGCCATATCTTTTGGCAAGAGTCTAAAAACAAGAGCTCTATCTCTAATAGGAATATCACCTATCACATCAACAATATCTGCAGGTCTAGATGATGCAAGCTCATCCTTAAGCAATGCAAATTGTCTGTTTTCCAATAGTTCAAGGATTGTTTGTACAGCAGATTCTCTGTCTATAAGCATTGAAATGCCTCCTATATAAAATATTTTCAGAATACCAGAAACACACAAACATACAATTCTATTTGAAGATAGATAGAATTTGCAGTGTGTTTTGTATTTTTAATTAAAACTGGATTCAAACTGAAGTTTTTGTTACCAAAGAAGGCATTTAGGAATCATTTGAAGATAACAGGGGAGATTTTGCAGTGGGAGAAATTAAAGCCTACTTGCCACCTCCTTTTTCAAATGATTACAGCTGCCTATTATTGGTAGCGTTTTACTATGGTCGTCGTCCATAAGAGACTTTTTTCTCCTTTTGATACATATTCTTTTTAATTTCACATAGCATTATTGCACTATTGAGTTGAACTGTCAATACTATATTCCTTAACTTAAGAAAATTATAATGCAAAATAGATACTAAAATGTTTGCATGAGCTTATATTAGTGCATAATATATTATATATAGGTGTAGGTAACATATAAATAATAAACTCAGGAGTTTTTATTATGTGGAAATTTTTATCCCTAATACAAAAACAGCTTATTTGGTCAATACCAATATCTATGATATTAGGAATTATGTTTGGATTTTTTTTGATCCTTCATTTCTTAAAATAACAATAATACCGCTAACCTTTCTAATGGTTTATCCAATGATGGTGAATCTTCAGTTCAAAAAATTACTTTCAAAAGATGGAGTTAAACTGCAAACAGTAACACAACTTATCAATTTTGCAATTATACCATTTGTTGCATTTGGGATAGGTCTCTTATTTTTTAAGGATTTGCCTCTCATAAGGCTTGGATTATTGCTTACATCCTTGCTCCCAACTAGCGGAATGACTATCTCTTGGACAGGTTTTGCAAAAGGCAATATAAATGCTGCAATTAAAATGACTGTTGTTGGACTTATATTAGGTTCAATTATGACTCCATTATATGCCAAATGGCTTATGGGAGCTGTAATTGAAATTCCCTTAGCTAGTATTTTTCAACAGATTATAGTGGTTGTTTTTTTGCCAATGGTTTTAGGAATTGCAACTAAGGCTATTATAATCAAAAAAGTAGGCAATGAAATATATAATAAAGATATCAAAATGAAATTCCCATTGTTTTCTACTATTGGTGTTTTAGGAATTGTCTTTGTTGCAATGGCATTAAGATCTGATACGATACTTTCAAATCCAGCAATTTTAATTTCTTTTATTATTCCACTTGCTATTATATATGCATTCAATTTTATACTAAGCACATTTATTGGAAAATATTTATTTACTAGAGAAGATGCTATTGCGTTAGTATATGGAACTGTTATGAGAAATCTTTCAATAGCTCTAGCAATTGCAATGACAGCATTTGGTGAGAATGGTTCACAGATAGCAATTATAATATCACTTGCATATATTATTCAAGTGCAGTCTGCTGCTTGGTATGTAAAATTTACAAATAAGATTTTTGGAGAGCCTACCACATAAAACTGTTAATATTACTTAATGTGAGTTCAAAAAATATGATATAGAACTATAATATTAGTTTAACATTATTAAGAATGGGCAATATTATCTTATGTAAGAGAAAATTAATATGAATAATAATTGACATGGCATAATTTTTGATACATACTAAAAATAGATGCCTTGCTACATCGATGCAGATTTATTTGTTACACCTGGCCTATTTAAGTAATAAAAATATGCTGAGGTGGCGGGTTGTCAAAAAATGCAATTTGCAGCCGAGCAGTAAATTTGCAGAAAAAGGGAAGGAGTAATTGTATATGAAATTACTTCGTGTATTTCTTGTAGTTCTTTTAATGGCATTTGCTGCAACTTCTTATGCTCAAACATGGGGAGTTTACAGCACATTAGATGGCCATGTGCAAATCACAAGAACAGCTGAAGGACCATACTGGAGATGGACATATCTTTTCTGGCACGGTAATGAAGCTGTTCCACAAGATCCTGTTTACTTTACAACAGTTAGATTTGCAACAACTGATGACGGTAATGTCTTATCAATCAAAAATCCCGGTGAAAGATATTGGGATTACACTGGTAGATGGGAAACAGGCTCAGGTGCCGGAACCAATCCATTTGATTATGTTTGGAACGGTGATTGGCAGCCTATTCCTATCATCACTGAAACCAATATCGGCGGCAATGCTATAGGCAGATGGGATATCACTGCTGCTAATGAGGGAGAATACAGAAGATTTGAAGTTAGCTTCCTTACTGATCTTCCTTATTGGCAAAAAGGATACCTAAATGTTGGTGGTGCAGATGGAGCTATTGCTCACTCAATTCTTGGTGAAGTTCCTTATGTTCCAGAGCCATCAAGTGTTGTTGCGTTGCTTGCAGGTGTCAGCGGTTTAGCTGGATATATCAGACTAAGAAGAAAATAAATTAACTTAAGTCTGATTATTTAGAAAAGCATAATCTGCTCGGGATTATGCTTTTTGTTTATCTTGTTTTTTTGTATTTTAACAATAAAACAAAAGCTGAAATAACAATCATTATTATGCTTATAACTTGAGCTTCTGTTATTCCACCTGCAAATACTTCTGCACTATATCCTTTCCTAAAAAACTCATTTATAAATCTATAAACTCCATATAACCCTATCCACAATATAAAAACATATCCATGTTCATGGTCTTTTTTCTGAACAATAGATAATATAATAGCAATTATAAAATTAGCTATCATTGCATATATTTGTGTGGGATGGGATGGGGGAGTGAGAGTGCCGAATTCATTGAATCTCACTGCCCAAGGCAAACTGCACGGTGCTCCATAACAGCAGCCATTCAAAAAACAGCCAATCCTTGTTACAGCATAACCGATAGCTACAGCAGGTGCAAACAAATCACCACATGTGAGAAATGATATATTTTTTCTTTTTGTATATATATAGCCTGCAAGCAAAGCAAGAGCTAATCCACCATGAAAACTTAATCCACCTTGCCATAACACAAAAAACTTACTGAAGCTTTCTGTTTGAAGATTTAGAAGAATATATACTAGTCTTGAACCTAAAATTCCTGACACTAAACATATCAAGCATAAATCATAAACATTGTCTTTACTGATTTTGTATTTCTCATTGCTTTTTAATGCTTTCCAAATACCAAGCAGAAATCCTATGGCTAGCATTAACCCATAGGAATGTATAGGAAAACCTAATACCTCAAATAATACAGGCTTCATTTAATCCTCCTTACATTCACAAGTTGTATTGTTTCTTTTAATTAGAAAAATCATCATAATAGCACCAATCACAATACCAGCATCAGCTATATTGAAATTAGGCCATTCTTGTCTTCTTCCAGATGTTTCAATAAAAATTGCAATAAAATCTGTAACAGCTTTTTGTGGAGTAAATATTCTATCTATAATATTTCCAATAGCTCCACCCATCAATATTCCCATTCCAATAGACAATGCTTTTGATTGTGGTTGGCTGTGTCTTAGTCTAAGTATAAAATAAATCGCTAAAATGGCAGCAATAGCAAACAAAGGTCCCCAGCTAGGCATTATTCCAAAAGCAGCTCCAGTATTAAAACTAAGCTTAAACTCAAGCAAATTTGGAATAACAGTTATCACTCTTCCTTCTGTGAGAGTTGCTCTTGCAATATATTTTGTTATTTGGTCTAATATAAGAAGAATTATGGCAGATGCATAAAACACACCTGCCGCAGTCTTTTTGCTTATTTCATTTGTCATATTATTTTTACTCTGTACAATTTATGCATATAGTTGCCCAAGGTAATATTTCAAGTCTTTCAGGATTTACATCAGCATTGCATTTATCACATTTTCCATAAGTGCCTTCTTCAATTTTTTGCAATGCTCTATCTATTTGCTCTAGCATTTGTTTTTCATTTGTGCTTAGTGCCATTGATTTTGTTCTATCAAATGTAGAAGTTGCAGAGTCTGCAGGGTGATTATCATAATCTGCAAGTTCACTTTCATCAAGCAAGGCTTCTGCATTATGTTTTTTTATATTTTGCTCAAGTTTGGCTTTCTCTTCTAATAACTTTGTTTTTATTGCATTTATATCAAGCTCAGCCATTTATTTATCTCCTTATTAGAGGCCTTTAACTAACAGCCTCAGTACATCTGCTGCATAATGTTGGATGAGTTTCATTTGTTCCAACAGATTCCAACACCAGCCAGCATCTTTCACATTTCATGCCCAAAGGAACTCTCACTTCAACTTCAGGTTCTTTTATATCAGAATTTCTCAGTTCCACCTGTGAAACTACAAATATTGAAGGCAGATTATATACATATTTACTATCAGATAACTTATTCAATGCATTATAGTATTTCTCAGGTAAGTTAATTATCACTTTGCTTTCAAGTGGAGATTTAATTGAACCAGAATTTTTGCATTGCTCAACAGCAAGCAACACTTTTTCTCTAACCTCAATCACCATCTCCCAATCTTTTTTCAAATCATTATTTATATATTTATCATTAACTTTAGGGAAGTCTGATAATAATACACTTTCAACTTTACCATCATCCGGCAAAAAGCTCCATACTTCCTCAGCAGTATGTATAAGCACAGGGGCAACAAGCCTTGCAAGGGCTGTCCCTATTTCAAATAATACTGTTTGAGCAGATTTCCTAATTTGCCATTCTGCACCAGAAGTATACATTCTATCTTTTATTACATGCATATAAAATCCACTCAAATCAACAGCACAGTAATTATGAATGGCATGATAGACCTTATGGAACTCATACGTTTTATATGCATTATCAACACATTCAATTATTTCCTGCAGCCTTAGCAATGCATATTTATCTATTTCTTCAAGATCATCATATTCCACATAATCAGTCTTTGGATTGAATCCATCTAAATTACCCAATATAAATCTAAATGTATTTCTTATTCTTCTGTATGCATCAGTAATTCTGGTGATTATCTCATCACCAACTCTAACATCTTCAAAATAGTTTTCTGAACATACCAAAAGCCTTAATACATCTGCACCAACATTTTTTATCACATCCTGAGGTGCAATCACATTACCAAGGCTTTTGCTCATTGCTTTGCCATTTGCATCTAACACAAAACCATGACTTACCAAATTCTTAAAAGGTGATTGTCCCTTTGATGCCATTCCAACTACTAAAGATTTATTAAACCAGCCTCTATGTTGGTCCGAACCTTCACAATATACATCACAAGGATAGCTGTGATGTTCTCTTTCTTCCAACACTGCTCTGCAGCTTGAACCAGAATCAAACCATACATCCAGAACATCAGTTTCTTTTGTGAAAGAATCACCATCACACTTAGGACATCTAAATCCATCTGGCAATATTTCTTTTGCAGGCTTAGAAAACCAAGAATCTGAGCCATTTATAAGAGCATCTTTATACACTGCATCTATAGCTTCTTTTGATATTATTGCTTCACCACATTTCTCACAGAAGAATGCAGGTATACCAACACCCCAAGACCTTTGTCTTGATAAACACCAATCAGGTGAGTTTTCTATCATAGCTTTGAGTCTATTATAGGCATCTTTAGGGTAAAATGTTATTTTATCAAGCTCAGAAAGCATTTTCTCTCTAAGATTATCATGATCAATTTTAAGAAACCATTGCACAGTTGCTCTGAACATTACTGGATTATGGCATCTCCAACAATGAGGATAGCTGTGTGATATTGTTGAACTTGCAAGCAAGGCATTTTTCTCTTTTAATGCTTCAATTACAGCATCATTTCCACCTCTTGTTATATGCAAACCTTCAAATTGTCCTGCATCAGATGTGAAAATACCTTTCTCATTCACAGGACACAGCACATCAAGACCATATCTCTTGCCTGTTTCAAAGTCTTCTCTACCATGACCAGGTGCAGTATGCACAACACCTGTTCCATCTTCCAGTGTTACATAATCAGCAAATACAACTGGTGAGTTTCTATCAAATATTGGATGTTTGAATATTACACCTTCTAATTCTTCACCCTTAACAGTTTTTAACACTTCAAAAGACTCAACACCCATAGCAGACATAGTCTTTTCAGTGAGTTCTTTTGCTATCACATAAGTTGAACTATCTACTTTTACAAAGTTATATTCATATTCTTTGTGTATAGCCACTGCAAGATTTGCTGGAATTGTCCAAGGTGTAGTTGTCCAAATGATTGTGTATGAATTATCTTTATCATCAAACAAACCATTAGGATCAGTCACCAATGGAAATCTCACATATATAGATGGAGATTTATGGTCATTATATTCAATTTCAGCTTCTGCCAGTGCTGTTTCATCATTATGGCACCAGTGAATAGGCTTAAAACCCTGATAGATATATCCTTTTTCAGCAAGCTCTCCAAATACTTTGATAATTGCAGCTTCATAGGCATAGTTCATTGTGAGATATGGATTGTCCCAATCTCCAATTACACCTAGTCTTTTGAACTGTTCTCTTTGTTTATCTATCCATTCTTTAGCATATTCTCTGCAAGCTGATCTCATCTCCATTACAGTCGGAGTATGTTTCTTCTTTTTGAAATTTTCACTAACTTTGTTTTCTATAGGCAAACCATGATTATCCCATCCGGGAATATATGGTGTTTTATAGCCTTTCATAGAATGATATCTTATAATAAAATCCTTAAGAAGCTTATTTAATGCATGTCCAATGTGGATGTTTCCATTAGAATATGGAGGTCCATCATGGAGAACAAATTCACCTTTGTTTTTTCTTTCAAGCAGTTTTTTATAAATATCCTGCTCTTCCCATTTTTGTTGGAATATTGGTTCTCTATTAGGCAAATTTGCCTTCATAGGAAAATCTGTTTTTGGTAGATTTACTGTTTTGCTGTAGTCCATTCTTTTACAAACTCCGTTACTGCTTCTTTCCAATCTCTAGCATCATCTTTTCCAAGCAGTTCCATTTTATAGTGTCTTAATACTGAATATTCAGGTCTTTTTGTTGGTGTGGGCCAATCCTCTGTTTTTATAGGATGCACAACCACATCAGTTTTTCCAGCCTTCTCAAATATGGTGCTGGCAAACTCATGCCAAGAACACATACCTGAGTTAGTATAATGATATATGCCATACAATGGAAATCCAACAAGACCAACAAGAAAACTTGATAAATCTTTTGCATATGTTGGTGAACCAAATTGGTCACAAACCACTTTTAGCTCTTTTGTTTTTTCACTGGCATTCATCATTGTGATTGCAAAGTTTTTACCATGAGGAGCAAAAAGCCAAGATGTTCTCACCACAAAATGCTTTGGACATACTTCTATAACTGCTCTCTCTCCAGCTAGTTTACTTGCCCCATAATGACTAGTCGGGTTTGTTTCATCATATTCAGTGTATGGTGTGCCTTTATTCCCATCAAATACATAATCTGTGCTCACATAAGCCATTGTGGCATTATATTTTGCACATGCACAAGCAACAATCATAGATCCTAGTGCATTTATTTTATATGCACTATCAGGATCTTGTTCACAACCATCAACATTAGTCATTGCAGCACAATGAATCACCATTTCAGGGGAGTATTTATCAAAAGTATCAAATACAGACTTTTCATCACAAATATCCATTATTATGCAGCCATCTGCACAATCAGTTGCAATAGGTTCATGACCGACTTTTTTAAGGTCTTTTACTACTATTCTGCCAAGCATCCCTAATGCACCGGTAACCAACACTTTCAAAGTCTGGATCCCCCCATTAAATAATCAAAAGAGGCAGTCTCAATTTTTATAATTTCTATGTCATTCTGAGCAGAAGTGAAGAATAATAATTTAGCAACAAACAAGATGCTATGTTGCTTGCTCCTCAGGACGAG
>JBDNDK010000047.1:0-14031 GCA_046719185.1 Armatimonadota bacterium | reverse complement strand
ACATTAAAATCTATGCTTGAGGCTAAAGAGCTGGATGTTGTAGTAACATTTGAACCTGGAGGCACTGAGCTTGGAAATAGAATCAGAAGTTTGCTCCTGGATTATGATGGCAATGTTTATAATAGAGCTGAGATGATGCTCTTTGGTGCATCTAGGGCTCAGCACGTGCAGGAAATAATAGAGCCAGCTCTAAATAGGGGAGCTGTGGTGCTTTGTGATAGGTTTGCAGATTCATCTATTGCTTATCAGGGTTATGGTAGGGGTATAAATATAGAAAGTATAAAAGCAATCAATAATTTTGCAACTGGTGGATTGTATCCTGATATTTGTTTTCTTTTAGATTTACCTGTTGAAATTGGGCTTGCAAGGCATAGTGATAAAGACAGAATTTCATCTGAGCAAATAGATTTTCACAAAAGAGTGAGAGATGGCTTTTTATCAATTGCAAATGATAATCTAGATAAGTATATTATACTCTCTGCAGAAGAAGATGCTTTGCAATTAGCAAAAAAAGCATATAACGTATTAGTGTCTAAATTAGCTGAATCTGGAATTATAGATATATAAGAGGTTGTCTCAAAAGTCATACACTGTTACTATAAATGTTCTTTTTCTGTCACTCTGAGGAGCGAAGCAACAAAGAGTCTATATAATCAGAAAGATTCTTCGCTGAAGCTTAGAATGACAAAGATTTTAACTTAGAGACAGCTGGCTTAAATATAAGCAGAAGTTATATTAAAGGATTAATATTTTTATAATCAGCACTGGGAGGTGCCTCATTGAAGCTTGCAATTGCAATTGTACATGAAAGAGATAAGCAGTTAGTAGCTGATAGCCTATTGAAGGCTGGTCATAAGTTTACTATCATAGCTTCCACTGGTGGTTTTTTGAAAGATGGTAAAACTACTTTTCTAATTGGTGCTTATGAGAACAAAATAGATGACATAGTGCAGGTTCTCAGAAAATGCTGTGGAGTTCATGAAGAGTATGTAAATCAGCCTGCACCAGATGTGATGGGAGCTGCTGGAGTGGCGATAAACCCTGTGAAAGTAATTGCTGGCGGAGCTATTATATTTATAGTAGATGTTGAGGACTTTATCCGTGTCTAAGGTTGGTTTTGACAGCATTATTGGTCAAAATATGGCAAAGAAAGTCCTTAAAAAAAGTGTTATAAATCAAAACCCTTCACATGCATATATTTTTTATGGGTTAAAATCAACTGGCAAGACTACAACTGCACTTGAGTATGCAAGAGCATTAAACTGCTTGGATATAAAAGATGGCAGCAGTTGTGGAGAGTGTGCAAACTGCAGGTCGCAGCTGAATGGCAATTTTCCTGATATCAGGGTATGGTCACCCATCAAAAAAGAGACCACTATTAGCCAGATGAGGGAGATGAGAGATGATGCTGTGTTTAAGCCAGTGAAAGGCAGATGGAAAGTTAATATTATTGAGCAGGCAGATACCTTAAATGAGGAAGCAGCAAATTGTATTTTGAAACTTCTTGAAGATACTCCGGAATATTTGGTAAATATACTTTTAAGCAGAAACACATCTGCAGTGCTTCCCACTATCAAATCCAGATGTCAGCAGATAAGATTTAGCCAAGTGCAGGCAGATGAGCTCAAGCAAAAACTCATTGATGATTATAATGCTGATGAAGATGAAATAGATTTTATTGTTGCATATTCTCAGGGCAGACCAGGAATTGCAATATCAGCTTTGAACAGTAATGATATAAAAGAACTCAGAGATAAGATATCAGATATTGCAGATAAAATAATAAATGAAGATGCTTGGACAGCATTAAAACTTGCTGAGGATATAAGAGCAAATGCAAGTGAGGAAAGTGAGGCAGAGAAAGGTGCCAGAGAAATAGTGCTAGATTCTCTTGAAATGCTTCTTATCTGGTATAGAGATCTGCTTTCTGTGAAAACAGCAGGTGAATCAGCATTAGTAGTGAACTCAGATAGAAAAGATAATCTCATCAGCCAAAGCAATGGTATATCACAAAAAAAGATAGAAAACTCCATTGGATATATTATGCATGCCCAAAAGGCAATATGGAACTATGCAGTCCCCCAAATGGTAACAGAATCCCTAATGATCCAGCTTAGTTCTTAGAAGCTAGATGTAATAATAATAGACTACTAATTCTTCCTGTGAAGGTGTTTGTACTTGTGCTGAGGTATGTATGACCTAAGTCATGCTGAGCTTGACTCAGCATCTGCAATGATTAAAACTAGACCCTGAAATAAATTCAATGTGATGTGCTGGTTGTTACTCTGAACTCAGTGAAGAGTCTTTCTAACTTCCAACCTCTAAAACTAACATCAAAATAGCTTTAATGCTTCTCAGAATTACAGCTGTTTGAAGAATCTGAGCAGCTGCAGTGTGAACACCCACAACTGCTCTTTTTGACAAAAAGCTTTTTGATTAAGTATATAAGTGATGCTAAAACTATTACACCAACAACAGCTAATTCAATATAATTCATATTATCTAAAATCCCAATAGCTTTCCAACTCTAAAGACAATGAATGCTACCACATAAGCAAGCACCATAGAGTAAACAACAGAGAAGATTGTCCATTTCCAAGATGCTGTTTCTTTCTTTATAGTTGCTATTGTTGCCATACAAGGTATATAAATCAAACTAAGCACCATAAATGTGTATGCAGTTAGTGGAGTGAATGCTGCCATCACAGCACCGCTTTGTGTTCCATACAATACTTTTAGTGTGCTCACAACTATTTCCTTTGCTCCAATTCCAAATAACAATGCAACAGCAGCAGCCCAGTCCAAATTAAGAGGCTTAAACACTGGTGCAATCCAAGAACCCAAAACACCAATCAAACTTTCTTTACTGCCAAATTCCACTCCCCAAGGAAGAGTGCTCATTGCCCAAATCACAATGCTAGCAGCAAGAATAATAGTTCCTGCCCTTGATATAAATGACCATACCCTTTCCCATACATGTATGCTTATTCCCTTTAGAGTGGGCATTCTGTATGGAGGCAGTTCCATAACAAATGGAGATGTCGCAGATTTGAAAAAGAATGACTTAAGCAGTTTTGCTGTTAGTATTGCAAGCAAAATCCCAAGTAGATATAGTGAGAATATCACCCAAGTGCCATTTTTGCTGAAAAACATACCAGCAAAAAGAATGTATATAGGCAATCTTGCAGTGCATGACATGAATGGATTTATTAGAATTGTGATAATTCTATCTTCTCTTGTTTCAAGAGTTCTAGTAGCCATCACCGCAGGCACATTACATCCAAATCCCATAATAAGCGGAATAAATGCTTTACCATGCAATCCTAATATATGCATTGTTCTATCCATTAAGAAAGCTGCTCTAGCCATATATCCAGAATCTTCAAGAATAGAAATAATGATAAATATTATTGCAATGTTTGGCAGAAATACCAAAACACCTCCAACACCTGCTAATACACCATCAATAATTAGTGATGATAATACACCCTCAGGAAGAGTGTTTGCCAAATATCCAGCACTGCTTTCCAGCACACCCTCCAACAACCCAGCTACATATCCTCCAACCTCAAATGTTAGATAAAATGTCACTAGCATTAATCCTAAAAATATTGGCAGTCCCAAGATTCTATTAAGGAAAATACTATCAATTTTATCTGTGAGATTGATTCTATCTATCTCAGATGATTTGCTGACAACCTCTCTCACAAGACCACTAACAAATCCATATCTGCCATCTGCAATTATGATATCTAGATCATCACCAAGCATAGCTTCAAGTCTAGCTTTTGAAGATGCTATCACTTCCTCAGGATTGCCATTATATTCAGATATATTTCTTAGGATATTTATTGCAGCTCTATCTCCCTCAAGAGATTTCAGAAGTATCCATCTCAAGGGAATCTTGCCATGTTCTTTTAGTTTTAATTTTTCAGCAAGCCTTTTCATTTCAAGTTCTAGCTCTGGATTGTGATGAGCTGTTCTAGGCGGCTCACAATAATCACATTGGGCAACTTCGTATGCTTTATCAAGCAATTCATCCATACCTTTTCCCTTACTTGCAACAGCAGGCACAACCTCTGCACCCAAAAGTGCCCTTACTTTATCATAATCAATCTTTTTACCCATCTTTTCTGTCATATCTACCATATTCATCACACACACAGTGCCTATGCCTAATTCTAAAAGCTGGGTAGTTAGATAGAGGTTTCTTTCAAGATTGCTTGCATCTATCACATTTACAATTACATCAACTTTATTGTTTATCAGAAAATCTCTTGCAATTTCTTCTTCTGGTGATCTTGCAGATAGACTATAAATTCCAGGCAAATCTATAACTTTATAAGTCACTCCACCTCTGGTAACAATGCCTTCTTTATGTTCAACAGTAACACCAGGCCAGTTACCAACATGCTGTCTTGCACCAGTTAAAGCATTGAATACTGTAGTCTTTCCTGAATTGGGGTTTCCTGCAAGTGCTATCACTATTTCTTTTGTTTGTGTGTTGTTTTCTTTATCTAATGTTGCCTTTTCCATTTTTAACCTCTAAGAACCAATATCTAAAATCTATTGTTCTTTTGTTACAATTATTTTATCTGCTTGCCCTCTTCCTAGTGCTATTCTTGTATCATCAATTTGCACAATAAAAGGACCATTTGGTATGTTATTTAAAACTGTTAATTCTTTTCCCGGCATAAGACCCATAGCAATAAGCCTTGATCTTATACATCTTCCACCTTGTATATCTCTTATTACAGCCTGTTCTCCATTTGCTAATGAAGATAAAGGCTCTAAGTTCATTTCTTTACTCAACCTCTACTTCCACAAGTTCTGCTTCTTTTTTTCTAATAGATAGAAGATAATTTTTTATTTTTATCTCTATTGGATCTCCAAATGGAGCCACTCTTATAACCTCAAATCTTTCATCTTTTGTGATTCCCATTTCTAAAAGTCTTTTTCTAATGGGACCTTTGCCAGATACAAAAGCAACTCTGCCTTTCATTCCCGGAGTTAAATCACTCATTTTTGTGGAGGTAATTGTTGAACTCATTTCATCATCCTTATGATATTTTATTTTTGATGAATCCTTTGCCTCTTGAGATTTTTCTTCAATATATTCTTTTGCTTTTTCTAGTATCTCAGAAGCAGAAGAGTTTTGCTTTACAAAGAAATCAACAAAACTTCTTAGTCTCTCAAGGGTTTCAGAATTGATAGTATGCTCCATCCCACAAGCTTCATTCTCCGCACTCTCTTCATCAAGACCAAGAAAATCAGCAAGAAACATTCTAACTGCTGAATGTCTATGTGATATTTCTCTAGCTTTCTCAAGTCCCTCAGCAGTAAGCTCTATGCTGGAATATGGCTTGTGAACAACTAGACCTTTGTCAGCAAGAGTTCTGATAGCCTCTGATACAGAAGGCATCTTCACATTCATAGATTTGGCAATATCTTTCACTCTTGCTTGCTCATATTTGATTTTTGCTTTATAAATTGCCTCAAGGTAGTCCTCAAGGGAACTTGTGATGTTTTTTGCTTCTTCATTCACACTCATAATTTATTATCCTAAATAATTAGGCTATCCTAAGTCTTTCTTTTGATTACTATATCACTTAAGTTTTTTTTTTACAATAGGTAATCCGATTTTTTTACTTTTTATTTTTGAGGCTTTGTTGCTTGAAGAAGATATGCTCTTTTTTCTTTGGGGAATTTTTCAATTGCATATCTTAAAGTTGTTCTTGGAATATTATGTCCATATTTCAAAAGGAAAACTTCAAGTCTTTCCATATCAGTTTTTCCAGCTTCTCTTAGCATCCAGCCATTGCCTTTTTGCACCAAATCATCATCTTTATCTGCAAATAGAGAAACACCAGTTTTGTAACAATCATCAAGGAATTTACCTTTTCTTGCAAGCAGCACAAAGCTAACTGCAGATGCTCTTCTCACCCATCTATTATTAGATTCACTCCATCCATCTAAACATCTCATTAATTCTGGTTTTATATTGAGTATTTCTCCAATTATATGAGGGCAAAGTGTATCAACAGCAGCCCAGTTATCCAGCAAATCATCTTCAAGCCATTTTTTGAAGATTTTAATATGACTATCATCCATATCTTTTACATATCTGCTCAGAAACTCCAATGAAAAAAGTGTATATTCAAAAACTCTTTTATTTAGCATTATCTCTGCAAATTCCATTGCATCAGAACAAGTCCAGTTATCATTTTTTATATCTTTAAATACTTTCTTTTCTAATGATTGAAATGCTGGATGTGATACACCAAGGGGGTTTATTGTGTTTTTAAAATATCTCTTTTCACCTTCAGCTCTTTTGGGGTCTGCAAGTTTTTGTAATTCAGCCATCACAAAATCAGATAACTCAATTATCTTATTCATTTTTGCACCATCTATAATAAATTTGTAAAAGCATCTGACAACAATGCAAATTCTTCAATAGAGAGGGTTTCTCCTCTTCTGTCTGCATCAATATTTGCTGATTCTAACGCATTAGATATTATTGTCTTATCTATTCCGATTATATCTGTTTTTTCAAGAGATTTGTGAAGTGTTTTTCTTCTCTGCCCAAAAGCTGCTTTTATAACAGCAAAAAGCAATTTTTCATCTTTCACCTTAACAGAAGGCTCATCTAAAATATCTATTCTAACAACAGAAGAATCAACATCAGGCACAGGATAAAAACAGTTCTTAGATACATTCATCACATTGGAAACTTTGCAATGATAATTAAGATACAAAGACAATGATCCATAATCCTCAGAGTTGGGCTTTGCTGTCATTCTATTTGCAACTTCTCTCTGCACCATCACAATAAACCTTGAGAAGAAATGTTTGTTTTCTATCAAATGAGATATGATTGGAGTTGTAATATAATATGGCAGATTTCCTACAACAATATACTTTTTATTGCTACTCAAAATATCATTAAAATCTATCTTAAGTATATCCTGATGGACTAGATTGATATTGCTATATTCTAAAAGAGTATAGTCTAAAACTGGAATTAGGTATGTATCTGTTTCAACAGCAATCAGTTTATCTGCCAAATTAGATAATTCTTGGGTCAGCACACCCAACCCAGAACCTATTTCAAGCACACAATCATCTTTTAATATTTCAGCTGATTCTATAATTTTGTGGAGTATATTTCTGTCTATAAGGAAGTTTTGACCAAGTTTTTTGTTTGGTCTAAGATTAAATTCTGCCAGTATTTTCTTTACTTCAGATGTAGAGCATAAGTTCATATTTATAAATAATAAAGAGGCTGCCTATATTCAAAATAGTAACAATACCATTCAATAACAAGGCACCCTCTTGTGTCAATGTCTAAGCGGATTCTACTTTAATATGTGCACAGTAACTGTTTTTCTGCCAAACCTGACTGCCTCAGCATAAGTGTCATAACACAAGTCTATTTTATGACCTTTTATAGCACTTCCAGTATCAGCAGCAACAGCATGTCCATACCCTTCAATATATAACTTGGTTCCTAGAGGTATCACTTTTGGGTCAACAGCTGCAATACCATAGCCTGCTTTCATTCCATTAGCAGTTCTACCACTTGCATATCTACCACAACTTCTAGGACCAGGATCATAAGCAGATGCATTCATAATCAACACTTTTCTGCTTTGAAAGGTTCCTCTGCTCACATATCTTCCTGCAGAACCAATTTGAACCACTTCATTAACTGGTTTTTTTACAACTTCTGCACCGACGGATTTCCTTTCAACAGGTTTTCCATCTTCATATCTAACAACAAATTTTACAATTTTCTCACCTCTCTGACCGGGTTTGACTACTTTCACAATTCCTGGTCTCAAGTCATGAGTAAATTGTTTTTCTCTTTCAAAAGCTATGAGCTCTTTTCTAGTCTCAATAACTTCTCTAATTTGAACAACTCTAATTTCCATTCCATTAACAAGCTGTTCATTCGTCGCGGGTGTTACCTCATCAAGAGGTTCCACCACAATCCCTGCTTCCTTGAGGGCTGCTCCAACAGTTGTCTGGGTAGTGGTGATATGTTTTTTAGTTCCGGCAATTTTAACCTTCACTTTCACCGCTTCCAAACGCTGTGCTTGCACGACATCATCTCGGTTGGCTGCCATCATTGTAAGCATTGGTATTGCCAATGCTGCTGTAACAACGATTCTAGCGAGCCGATTGATTCGTTTTCGCAAAGCATCGCCTCCTTTTTGTCTTTGCATATCAAACAAAATGCATGCGAACTACAATTTTATATGAGTAAAATAAAGAAATAACGCACGCTTGTTCCATCCGCTTTGACGGTTCATGCTAACATACACACATCAGCAGGTCAAATTTTTATCCCTTAATTTACCAAAAAAACGGCTTTATTAAAACCGTTTTAGTAGTTCAAAAAATATTTTGTTGTGGAAATATTACCCAATATGATTTTTTTTCTAGAATGACCCTTTTCCTTTGAGACAACTCTTCCCACAGAAAGTATCCTATTTTGCATACATCCATGACAATGAATTGGATCCTCATTGATACATCTCTTATTTGGATATATCTCATAATTCTCTCTATATTTGAGTGGCGTATAATTTGGCATCACTACATCAGCACCAGCTTCAAGAGCTTTTTCTCTGCCTAATTCATCAATAGAACCAATGGCAGTTGTTGCAGGCAATAATGCTGTTCTGGATATGATTCTAGCCAGAGCAACCATCTTTAGGGTCATCTCAACTGTTCCATTCTCAAAACCAGTAAATGGAGTGTCCGGATGAGAAATATAAGGTCCTATTCCTATCATATCAGGCTCAAAACTCTTTATAAATTCCAAATCATCAGCTAAGCAATCATAGGTTTGATATGGTGACCCAACCATACACCCAACACCCGTTTGAAAACCTATTTCCTTCAGCCAATACAAACACTGCATCCTATCTTCAAATTTGCTATCAGGATGAAGCTTTTCATAATGTTCTTTATTTGCAGTTTCATGTCTTAATAAATATCTGTCAGCACCAGCTTCTTTCCATAGCTTATAATCATCATAAGGTCTTTCACCAACACACAAAGTGATTGCCATATCAGTTTTGTCTTTTATTTTTCTTATAATATCAGCAATAATTTCAGCAGTATAATGAGGGTTCTCACCAGACTGCAGAACAATAGTCTTTAATCCCTTTTTATCAAGCTGCACTGCAAGCTCTACTATTTCCTCAGGAGGCATCTCATATCTTTTTATCTTAGAATTATGAGACCTAAGTCCACAATAATTGCAGTTTCTTGAGCAAACATTAGAAAACTCCACTAATGCTCTTATATGCACTTCATCTCCACAATATCTTCTTCTCACTTCATCACCAGCCTTAATCAGCATAGGCACTTCATGAGAAGGCAGCTTTAAGAGCTCTAAAATTTCTTCTCTGTTTAGATCACCAGTATTTATGCATTTTTCTATCAATTGTTTATCTGGCATGTATAACCCTCATCATTTATTAGATATAAACATCTCTTTTGCCTTGTTCTATAACAGTCAAAAGCTTCATTGTTTTCTCCCTTAACCTTGCTGGAAGTTCTTCAAGGGACTCTGCTATCACTCTTTCTCCTTCTGCTTTTGCTCTTTCATCAGCATAGTCCATTAAATATTCTTTGAATGATAAAATTGCATTTGGTCCGCACATTTTATGTATCTCTCCATGCTTTGCAAGACCCATAAATGTTTCACCAGTTCTCCCTTGTCTATAACATGCAGTACAGAAACTTGGTATATATCCATATTCACACAATTTTGCCATTACCTCAGATAAGCTTCTCTCATCACCAATAAAGAATTGCTCAGCCTCAACTTTGTTTGCCTCAGCCTCAGAATAACCACCAGGTGATGTTCTTGAACCTGCACTTATTTGAGATACACCTAAACCAATCAGCTCATTTCTAAACTCTGGTCTCTCCCTTGTTGATAATATAATTCCAGTGTATGGCACAGCTAGCCTCAAACTAGATACTATTCTTCTCATATCATCATCAGTAACAGGGCTAGGTGGCTGATTTGCCGCAGGAGCATTTAATGCAGGCTCTATTCTTGGCACTGATATTGTGTGAGGTCCAACACCGAATTTCTTGTCCAGATAATTAGAATGCATCAAAACTGCCATCACTTCAAATCTATAATCAGTTAGTCCAAATAATGCTCCCACACCAATATCATCAATCCCAGCTTCCATAGCTCTATCAGGAGCATGCAGTCTCCACAAATAATCAGCTTTAGGACCTGATGGATGCATTTGTGCATAAACATCAATATGATAGGTCTCTTGGAAACATTGATATGTCCCAATATTGCATGCTTTTAATCTTCTGAAATCTTCAACAGATAATGGTGCACAATTCACATTAATTCTTCTAATGCTGGCATTCCCAACTTTCACACTATACACAGCTTCAACTGCTTTTTCTATAAAATCAATTCCACTTTGTGTTGGGTGTTCACCAGCCACCAAAAGCACTCTCTTGTGCCCTTGCTTCAGCAGTATTTCTGTTTCATGCTTTATTTCATCAATAGAGAGCACTTTTCTTTGAAGCTCTGTATTATCCCTTCTGAAAGCACAATATAAACAGTTGTTTGCACAAACATTGCTCACATATAAAGGTGCAAAGAAAACCATTCTTTTGCCATATATTTTGTTTTTCACATATAAAGCAGCAGAATAAAGCTCTTGAATTATCTCTTCATCTTCTGTTTGAAGAAGTAATGCAAGTTCCTCTAAGTTTAATCCATTGCACTCTTTAGCTTTTTCTATAACACTTAAAACTTTGTCCTTATCAGCATTCTTTGCTGTATCTAAAAGGCTATAGATTAAATCATTATCCACAAAACCTTCTTGTGTGTGTGCAGCATTGCCCATCAAATTACCTTCTTTCCAATATTCAATATTTATTTTATATCAGATACATTATATACACTTATCTTGATTAAGTGTTATTATTATCATATCCTTTATTTAAGAGTTCAATACATACAAATTTGAATTAGACATAATATTACAAAAAGCTTAATTTTTCTAACTGGAGTATTTTATGACATCAAGAGAAAGAATGCTTATAGCACTTAATAATCAAAAACCGGATAGACTACCTTGCCAAGTGCACAATTGGATGAGTTATTATCTAGATAACTATTTAGGCGGAATAAATGCATTTGAGGCTTATGAAAAATTTGATATGGATATGGCTATATATGCTGGTCCGATCCATAATTTTGATGAAAAGGACCTTGCAAACTGGCAAGTTGAAGTTGTTGATTTAGGCACTGATTCAGATGGTACACGCAGCTGGATAGAGAACATAAAAACACCAGAAGGTAACCTCACAGTCAAAATGGCTTCAAATAAATTCACTCAATGGATAGTTGAGCATATGATTAAGAATAAAGAAGATTTTGAGCTGTTTAAGAAATATTTCCCTGTTCCAAGCAGCATTGACGGCACACCTGTCAAAAATCTAAAAGAACAGCTTGGTGATAGAGGCATTATCAGAGGCATTATTTGGTGTTATGGACAAATGGGTGCTTGGCAGTCTATGTGTGAATTGATAGGCACAGAAAATGCCATAATGACTGCTATGGATGAACCAGATTGGATGAATTATGCTTTGCAGAGTATGGTGGATAACCAGCTCAAAACCATAGAGATGATGGAAAATGAAGTTCCTTTCGATTTGGTAGAGCTTGGTGGAGGTGGTGGTTCAAACACTGTTATTAGCCCTGCTATGCATGAAGAGTTTTGTTTGCCTTATGATAAACAACATGTAGATGCTTTGCATTCTATTGGAATTAAGACTGTATATCATCTTTGTGGTGGTGTGATGAAAGTTTTGGATTTAGTTGTTCAAAATGGCACTGATGGATTGGAAACTATGACACCTCCGGGGATGGGTGGAGACTGCATACTTGAAGAAGCCAGCAAACAGGTTGGAGACAAGCTGTTTTTTATTGGTGGATTTGACCAGAATGAAGGTTTTGAAAGAGGAAATCCACAGAAAATTAGAGAAATGGTATTTAAGCTGCATGCTGCTTGTCCTGATGGTGGATATATCTGCTGTCCTAGTGATCATTTTTTCTTTGGAGAAACTGAGAATATACAGGCATTTGTGGATGCTTGCAAGGAATGCACATACTAATAAATTATGTAACCTTTGCATTTTATAGGAGATAATATGCAGGTTCATCTTTCTGATGATAAAAGAAGCAATGTCCATCTTATAAATGAAAATTATGATTATTTATATGAGCAGTTAATAACTTATATTGGCAATAAAAGAGCATTATTAGATTTTATAGGAAATGGCATTGCTGTTGTAAAAAACAGATTAAACAAAGATAAAATATCCACATTTGATGTATTCTCCGGTTCTGGAGTAGTGGCAAGATATCTAAAGCAACACTCATCACTTGTAATTGCAAATGATATTGAGAAATATTCATATATTATCAATTCCTGTTATCTATCTAACAAAGAATCATTAGATATCAATAGATTAAAAGAGATATATGAAGATATAAAATTCAGATTAGATATTATGACTCTTTCTGAAGGTATAATATACAAGCATTATGCACCCAAAGATGAGAATAAAATATCAAAAGATGATAGGGTGTTTTATACTCCAAGAAATGCCAAATATATAGACACTGCAAGGCAGATAATTGATGAATTGCCAGCAGAAATCCAATGCTACTTTTTAGCTCCATTGCTATCTTCAGCATCTGTGCATGCAAACACAGCAGGTGTATTCAAAGGTTTCTATAAAAATAAGGAAACAGGCATTGGGCAGTATGGTGGCAAAAATCAAGATGCACTTACTAGGATACTTGGTGATATCAATCTAAAGTTTCCTGTATTTAGTAATTTTAATTGTGATTATAAAGTATATCAGCAAGATTCTAACAAGCTGGCTAATGAAATAGAAGAAGTTGACCTTGCCTATCTAGACCCCCCATACAATCAGCATCCTTATGGCTCAAACTATTTTATGCTCAATGTAATAGCAGAATATAAAGAACCGAAGAATATAAGCAAGGTTTCAGGTATTCCAGATAATTGGAACAGATCAAAATATAATAAGTCCAGACATGCCTATAATGAGCTTAGAGATTTAGTATCTAAACTGAAAGCTAAGTATATCTTAGTATCATTCAATTCTGAAGGCTTTATATCACTTGAAGATATGATATCAATGCTCAAATCCTTTGGCAAAGTGGATACACTGGAAACAAAATACAACACCTTCAGAGGTAGCAGAAACCTTAGCTCAAGAAACATACATGTTAAAGAGTATCTCTATTTGCTTGAGAAGACATAAATTAGAAGTTAGAAGTGAGATTTTTCTGTCTTCTTGAGCGGAGTGACTATATAATAATTCCCTCTTATAAAGGGGGTGGCACAAAGTGCCGGGGGATGTTAAAATAATTGGCAATAAATCTATCCATAGGACAACATTTTAATGCTAAATAAATACAATCCAAAACTAAAAAATCTAGCAAGAGCAAATAGAAAAAGTGGGAATCTTGCTGAGGTATTGTTATGGAATCAAATAAAAGCAAAGCAACTAGGTTTCACATTCAACAGACAAAAACCCATAGGCAATTATATTACAGATTTTCTTTGTAAAGATTTGATGATGATAATAGAAATAGATGGTTACTCACATGAGTTTAACAATGATATGCACACTAAAAGAGAAGAATATCTGAAATCATAAGGCTATCATATATTGAGATATAATAATGAAGATATATTAAAGAATATTGAAGGTGTGGTAGAGAGTATAAAGCAATGGATAGCTGATAATAGATAAGCAATTACATCCCCCAAGCCTAACGGCTTTTCCCCCTTCAAAGGGGGAATTGTTTTTTAGTATTCATTTCGCTCAAGAGCTTGCTTCAAAGGGGGAATTGATATTTTGTTAATTTGTTCATGAGCTGCTTTAAAAAGGAAATTTCCGGTGTTTGCGGTAACTTGCTTGCAAACATATCAGGCT
>JBDNDK010000046.1:0-14284 GCA_046719185.1 Armatimonadota bacterium | reverse complement strand
GTGGATTTTTTATATCAACTTTCTTGGTTCTTTCTGGTTTTTCAATTCTGAAAAATCTTGTGTTATCCTCATCAATAATTGTCATATCAAGCATTTGATTATATTTATCCATTAATCTTATTATAATTGCTGAGTTTGTGTATCCAAATTCTTTGTATATATCAATAGATATATTTTTTTTAGCAGGTTGTTTTAATACTTTTGAATCAGGTTTTATTTCATCTAAATATATCTCTAATACACAATCATCTACGTTTTCATTAATTTCAATATTTAGCATTTCCAGAAATCTATTTGCTTTAATTATCTTTGGCAAAACAGCAATACACCCTGCAGAAAAATCACCCGTTGCTATTGGAATGCCAATATTAGGAGTGTAAGGATCAACATCATACGGGATTATGTCAAAATCGTCTTCAATTATTGGTTCAATATTTCTGCACCTCCATAAATCTACATAATGAACATTTGGATTATGCTGAAGTTTTAAAAGTTTGCCATAATGTCCATTAACATCAGTTCCACATAGTGTATATATTTCTTTTTTGCCATCATTCCAATGGTTAGCCCATACTTTATCATTTTCTGTTTTTATAAAAGGCTTCCAATTAGTTGATTGAAAATTAGATCTATTAGTTCTTAATATATCAATTGCTCTGGCAATTATTGATAAATTTTTAAGGTTAGAAGGATTTCTATCAGGCCACATATTAAGAATTTCATAACCGTGACCATTAAAGAAGCTGACAACTGCACTGTTTCTCATAGATTCATTTTTTGCACCAGTGCCAACAACTCTTAAAATTGGATGATGTGGTGCCATATATTTCTTCAAATTGAAATAATTCATCACCAAACCATTATGCATTCTACCCATCAAATTGGTTTGAGATTCCCACCAGCTTGGGTCCCATTCATTATATGAAAGTATATTGTAACCTTCTAATCTTGCTTTTTTTAAAATGTCAGATGGAGTGGTCGCCATACAATCGATTATTACACCATCAGCTCCAACTTCAATTACTAAATCAACTAATTCTTCAAAAGATTTTTTTTGAACATCTTCATTATCCCAGCCAAATTTATCTCCTTCACTCCAAAAGCAATATCCCAGAATAATCTTTGTCCCTAATTCTTTAGCTTTTGATATTTGTTCCTTAATCCCTTTTGTTCCATTTGGGAAATCTCTATAGACATCAAATTGGAGTCTATCATCAAATCCAGCTCTAGGCCAAAATGGCCAGAACATATAAACATCATATCCACCAATTGTTTTCTTGGCCTCTAATAAAGAATCATATAAATTATATTCACCAGTTCTTGGTTCAATTACATCTTTGTCCCAAGACCAATTAATCCATCCAGCAACAATATCTTTCACCCAAGGGATTCTTTCATATTCAGAATAATCATATTTTGAAACATCAATATGATATCCGCCTCTTTTTCTGTATACTAACTCTAATGCATCATTTCTATCTCCATCTCCCATATCAATATGCAGGCTAAATGTTACAGATTGATTTGAAGGAATATTTGTATTTCCATTTTTTATGTAAGAAAAAGCACACAAATATTTTTTGTTATCTAAAATAGGAATAGTAGAAAATGAAGAACCTACAAATGAACCACCAAGTGAATGACAAGTCATTTGTCCTATACTTCCAAAAACTGCACCTTTTTGATCATTTATCAATAAATATTGGGGATTTAGTGAGTTAATTGATTTTTCATCTAAAGACCAACTGCTAAATGATGGAAGAAGATTAATATCAACAGCATCATTTGAATTATTTTTTATTCTGATTTCAAAACACTCTTCATTATATTGGCCTTTACCAATTCTTGTAACATCACATGTAACAGAATCTAGCTTATTAAATGTAACTGTCCAATTATGAGCATTAATTTCTTTTACAGATTGTATTTTGTCATCATTCAATATAAATAATGGCTCATTATCTATAATTTTCTTATTTGATCCATCATATATATTTACATTCAATTCACTATCTATATTTAATTGAAAAGAAGCAAAACATATAGATGCTATAGATATAAAAAATACAATATAGATTAGTTCTGTTAGAGTCAAAAATAATCACCTCAAAAAATAATTAAGTAAATATAGCATACACATAAATTATATTCAAGAATTATTTTGCTATCGACTCAGTTGCAAGTTATGTGTATAATATTCACTGTCAACCATACTAACGAGGTGATTATAATTATGTCTAAACCAAAAGTTTTTGTAACTAGAATACTTCCTCAATCTGCATTAGATAAAATAGCTGAATCTGCAGATATGGAAGTGTGGCAAGATGAACTTCCTCCTCCAAGAGAAGTTTTAATTGAAAAAGTTAAGTCCATAGATGGTTTGCTTTGTCTTTTAACAGATAAAATTGATGCTGAATTAATGGATGCAAATCCTAATCTGAAAGTTATTTCAAATTATGCTGTTGGATTTGATAATATTGATATTCCAGCTGCAACAGCAAGAAAGATACCAGTTGGAAACACCCCAGGAGTTTTAACAGAGACAACAGCTGACCTTGCATTTACTCTTTTGATGGCATCTGCAAGAAGAATTGTGGAAGCAGATAAATACACAAGAGAAGGCAAATGGAAAACATGGGGACCTATGCTGTTTTTAGGTCAAGATATTCATCATGCCACACTTGGAATTGTAGGACTTGGCAGAATTGGTCAAGAAATGGCAAAAAGAGGTAAAGGTTTTGATATGAAACTTATTTACCATGATGCTATTAGAAATGAGACAGCAGAACAAGAACTTGGAATAAAATATGTTGAGATGGAAACTCTGTTAAAAGAGAGTGATTTTATATCTTTGCATGTTCCTTTAATGGAATCTACAAGGCATCTAATTAGCACAAAAGAATTTGATATGATGAAAGATACTGCAATTCTTATAAACACAGCAAGAGGTCCTGTTGTTGATCAAAAAGCATTATACACAGCTCTAAAAGACAAAAAAATTGCTCATGCTGGTCTTGATGTATTTGATGTTGAGCCAATTCCAGCTGATGATCCATTATTAACACTTGACAATGTTACAGTTGTTCCTCATATAGCATCAGCATCTGTTGCAACAAGAACAAAGATGGCTCATATGGCTGCAGACAACCTACTAGCAGGACTTGCTGGAAAACCACTTCCAACACAAGTTAATCCTGAAATTAACTAATTTCTGTTTACAATAGGAAAGCGGTGCTGAAAAACGCACCGTTTTTTTATTTGTTAATAATTTGATATTATATAGTATCACTAATTATATGGAGATAATAATGAAAATATTAATATTATTAACAGTTATATTATGTTTTATGTGCAGCATGGTGCATGCAGATATTTTAATAAAATCCAATAATCAAGAAATAATCCCAGAATACACATTCATACTTTTAAAAGAAAGATTGGAATTACTAACCAATATCAGTGTTATTGAATCTCAAACAAGTAATGATAATGATATTACAGTCAATTTAGTTTTAGCGGATAAAATAGATAAAAATGATGAATCATTTACTATTGATATAGATTCAAAAATTATTAAAATAAGCAGTGCTTCAGGCAATGGGATAATGTATGGAGTTTGTCATTTGATTGAATGGATAATGGCAAATACAACTGATAGATTGGGTGATAATAAAACAGTTGATATAGATTTCCCTGTAAAAAAAGGACAAGCAAGAAATTTCATTCGCAACCTGCCAACAACATCTATGCAAGATAAACCTTTTTATTCAATGCGGTCATTTCAAATGACTAATATGGCATTAAATGTTGGTGATTTAATAGAGACTGATACACCTTATAAAAAATACAATACATATTCTGGTATTGCAGAAGGCAATTTGGAGCAAGCTGAGATATGGAAGATGTGGTGTGATTGGGCAGCAAGACATAGAGCAAATTGCATCACAAATTGGCCCTATAGCACTGGCACTAACTGGTGGGAATTAGCTCTTAGCTCTACAACAAGGGGGATGTCACACTATCCTGATAAAGAAATATTGCTTGCTGCACAAAAAAGAAAAGAACTGCTTAAATATGCTAGAAGCAGAGGATTAACTCCATTGTTTATGAATTATGTGCCTGGTGGTGCAAATCCTCATATTCAGTCTAATTATCCCGAAATCATTGGTACAAGATCTAATCCGGAATATCCACTTCCTTTTATAATGTCTAGTCCAAAGACAATTGAAATATTTGAAGCACAAATTAGAGCAATAATGAGGCAATATCCATCTTTGGGAGGATTGCATGTAAGATGGTGGGGTGAATCCTTTCCAAGTGAAGAAGATTTATTGTCTGGTCAATATAGAAATATTCTTGAGAACTTGACAGAAAAAATCATTAATATTGTAAAAGAAGAAAAACCTGATGGAAAAATGGTTTTATACAAGCAGGTGGCAGAAATGAGTTTGCAAAAAGACTTCCTTAAGATATCTATCTGCAAAACAAATGGGGAAGGGATTGGGAAACCACAGATGACCCTGAAATTCCATTTGAAAGAATAACAGCCGTTCCTCAATTTGTATTAATAGACCAAGCACTGCCGGGTGAGGAAATGCAGTCAATAGGTGGAGTGCGATATTCACTTCTTGATAGAGGAATACAAAGATATTCACCATATATAGATCAAATTCCAAATCTATCTGGATTTCCAACAATTGTAGGTGAGAAAGATTTTGATTGGGTGACTGTAACAAACTATATAGCAATGGCAAAATTAAACAGCGAACAATCACCTGACATTGAAGGATTAATTAAGAACTACTATTTACTTCATTATGGTAAAGATACTGTTGATGCAGTTTATGAAGCAATGGAACATTTCCAAGATGTTTTGAATGATTATGCATATGGTTACGGTGGAATTCCTGAATATCAAGACTGCTTTAGGACTCATAATGCATTTGGTTTAACTAGAATAAAAGGTCTAACTATTGATGAATTGAATGAAGGCTTAAATAATATGAAGCTTTTCTATAAAAAAATGAAGACAGCAGAGGATTTGCTGTTTAGTATTGAAAATAAAGTAAATCCAACTTACAAAAAAAACTTTGATGATTTGATGATTCAAACAAAATGGTTTAGAATGTGGTTTGAATCAAGATTTTATATTGCAGAAGCTTTTGTTGCGAAAAAACAAAGAAAATTCGATTTGTTTGCTGAAAAACTAAGAAAAGTAAAAGAAATGAATATTGAACTAAATGAACTAGCATCAATGAAACCTAACATCTCAGATTATTTTGAGATGGAGGGAATGAAACAGGCAATAAATATAATCGGTGGTGTACAAAAAGAAAACTCACAAATTGATGAATTAATTGCACCAGAAAATATAGCTTTAATGAAAAGAACTTTTGTTATATCTGGTCAGCCATATAGTGCTGATGTACTTGGTAATATCGGAACAAAAGCTGTTATTGAATTTGATAATATAAAGAATATTAAAAAGATAGGGTCTGCAAAAATTAGTTTTTACATTACAGATCTTGATGGCAGCAAAGATGGTGAAGAAGCCGTTTTAAGAATATTTGATGATGAAATAAAGCTTCCTCCAACAGAGAATGGGCAAACAAAATTTATGTCTTATGATATAAACATTAATGAACTTAAAAATAATGACAAAATAACTGCAGAATTTGTGCTTGTAGGAAAGCCAGGTGGAACTGCAGGTTTCTTTGTAAATTCTGCAAAACTGGAATTATTACAAAAAGAGGAGTAATGACTCTAAATGAAAGTTGTTATATGTCCTGATTCATTCAAAGGAAGTTTGTCATCAGCTGAAGTTTGTGATGCCATAGAAAAAGGATTAAAAAATGCCTCTAATAAGATAACACTAGAGATATTAAAAATACCTCTTGCTGACGGAGGAGAAGGAACTGTAGATGCATTAATTAGTGCTACAAATGGAAAGATAGTAAAAGTGAAAGTTAGAGACCCTTTAATGAGAGAAATAGAGGCATTTTATGGTATATTGGGTGATGGAAAGACTGCTGTTATTGAAATGGCATCTGCATCAGGACTACCACTTCTAAAAGAGAATGAAAGAAACCCATTAATTACTACAACCTATGGCACTGGAGAGTTAATTAAAAGTGCAATAAAATCTGGTGTTGATAATATAATAATAGGAATTGGTGGAAGTGCAACAAATGATGGTGGATCAGGTGCAATGAGAGCACTTGGAGCTGAATTTCTTGATAATAAAGGGAATACAATTGAGCAAGGTGGAGAAGCATTGCAGGAGCTTTCAAATATTGATATGTCTCAATTTTTATTTCCTGTTAACAAAATAAAAGTAGAAGTTGCATGTGATGTTACAAACCCATTATGTGGAGAAAAAGGTGCTTCAGCCGTTTACGGACATCAAAAAGGTGCTACACCGGAGATGGTGCAAATATTAGATAAAGCCTTATACAATTATGCTGAAATCATAAAAAAAGATTTAAAAAAAGATGTTGCAAACCTGCCCGGTGCTGGTGCAGCTGGTGGCTTAGGTGCTGGTCTAGCAGCGTTTCTCAATGCTGAACTTAGATCTGGAATAGATATAGTTTTAGATGCTCTTGATTTTGATAATCAGATACAAGATGCTAATGTTATCATAACAGGTGAGGGAAAAATTGATGAGCAAACAGCATACGGAAAAACTATTGGAGGTATGCTAAAGAGAGTTAAAGAAAAAAATATTCCTGTCATTGCGATAGCAGGTGCTATTCAGGGTGACATAACAGCATTATATAATTCTGGTTTAACATCTGCATTTAGCATTTGTAATTCTCCAATGAGTTTAGAGAATGCTATGGCTAATTCTAATGAATTATTAAAGAAAATATCAGAAAACATAGCAAGATTAATTTTACAATCAAAAGGAGAATAAAATGCCATTTTCAAACATACCACAGTATGGAGTAGGGATGATTGGATATGGATTTATGGGACAAATGCATTCTTATGCATATAAATCAATCCCTCATATATATAATCCACCTCCCGCAAATATAGATATTGTTGGAGTAAGTGCTAAAACTGAAAAATCTAGACAACTTGCAATCAACCAATCAGGATTTAAAGTTGCAGTAGAAGATTATAAAGAATTATTATCAAGAAGTGATATTCAAATAATCAATATTTGTACACCCAATTATCTGCATTATGAACAAGCATCTGAAGCAATAAAAGCTGGCAAACATGTATATTGTGAAAAACCGCTTGCTGTCACTGTTCAAGAAGCACAAAATCTTGCAATGCTTGCAAAAAATTCTAACAAGGTTTGCCAGATAACTTTTCACAACAGATTTATTCCTGCAATAATGAGAGCAAAACAATTGATTGACGATGGAAGAATAGGGAATATAGTATCCTTTAGAGGGTATTATCTTCATTCAGGATATTTGGACACTGAAAAGCCCTATTCTTGGAGATTAGATAAATCTCAAAGTGGCGGAGGAGCTTTGTATGATTTAGGCTCTCATTTAATTGATCTAATGAGATATCTAATCGGTGATTTTATTTCAATATCAGCTTCATTAAAAACTTTTGTAGATTCAAGACCTATATCTATAGAAAGCTCAGAAAGAAAAACAGTTGAAGTTGATGATATTTGTATATTGCTTTTGAAACATCAAAATGGGTCTATAGGAACCATTGAAACATCAAGAATTGCTACTGGAACTGAAGATGGATTAAGAATAGAAATTCATGGCACAAAAGGTGCAATAAAATTTGATTTGATGAATCCAAATTATTTAGAATTTTATGATGATACAAATCCATCAAATCCAATCGGCGGCGAAAAAGGATTTAAGAAGATAACTTGTGCTTGCAAATATCCTTCTCCAGCATCACTTCCTTCACCAAAAGCTCCAGTTGGATGGATTCAATTTCATATAGCTAGTTTATATGACTTTATCAATAATATTGCTAAAAACAAACCTGCTTCAGTCTCATTTGAAGACGGCTTAGCTGTGCAAAAGATTATGAATGCTGCTCAAGTTTCCTCAAAAGATGGATCAAAATGGATTGAAATATAAAAGGCTATCTGGTTCTTTGTTTCACCAGATAGCCCATATTTAGATATTTATTTGATTTTGAGACTATTTGTCTCTTGCTACACCTTTACCACCAGCTTCAAGTGCTGCTTGTGCTGCGGCTAATCTAGCAACAGGCACTCTCTTTGGTGAACAGCTAACATAGTTAAGACCAAGCTGATAGCAGAACTTAACTGAATCAGGATCTCCACCGTGCTCACCGCAGATGCCAAGTTTAATATCTGGGTTAACTGCTTTGGCATCTTCAACACAAATCTTCATCATTCTACCAATACCTTTAACATCAATTGTTTCTGTTGGGTCATTCTTAAAGATTTGTTTTTCTATGTATAATGGTAAGAACTTACCAGCATCATCTCTACTTAGACCATAACTCATTTGGGTCAGGTCATTGGTTCCAAAGCTAAAGAAGTCTGCCTCAGCTGCAATTTCATCAGCAGTTAATGCAGCTCTAGGAATTTCAATCATTGTTCCTATCTTATAATCAACTTTAACTCCATATTCATCCATTGTTTTGTTTGCAACATCAATTAGTTGCTCTTTAAGATATGTAAGCTCATTAACAGTTGCAACAAGAGGAATCATAATTTCTGGATGTGCTTCCTTACCTTGTTTTTTCATCTCACAGGCAGCAGCAATAATAGCATTTACTTGCATAATGATAATGCCCGGGAAGTAAACACTCAATCTGCAGCCTCTCAGACCAAGCATTGGGTTAGCTTCATGCATATCAGCAACTTTAGCAAGAAGTTTTTCTTTTTCAGGAAGTTCAGGATTATTTGGATCCTTAATCTTCATTGTTGCAACTTCAACACTAAGCTCTGCATAGTTTGGAAGGAATTCATGAAGCGGAGGATCTATGAGTCTTATGGTAACAGGCAATCCCTTCATAGCTTCAAATATCCCAATAAAATCACCCTTTTGAAGTGGAGTAAGCTCATTAATTGCAGCTTGTCTTGTTTCTTCATCTTCAGCAAGAATCATATCTCTAACTTTTGCAGCCCTGTCACCCATGAACATATGCTCAGTTCTGCAAAGTCCAATACCTTCAGCACCTAGTTCAATAGCCTCAGCTGCATGCTCAGGTGTATCAGCATTTGCTCTTACACCCATTGTTCTGAATGAATCAGCCCATTCCATAAATTCAGCAAACTTACCGCTTACAGCCACAGGTTTTGTTGGAATAGCATCAGAATATACGATACCATTTGTTCCATCAATTGATATAATGTCACCTTCTTTTAATGTAACACCATCAGATGTTATAGTTCTTGCAGCAGTATCAATTTTAAGTGAACTACATCCGCAAACAGTAGGAATACCATATTGTCTTGCAACAAGTGCTGCATGAGAAGTTTTTCCACCAAGTGCAGTTAAAACACCTTTAGATGCAAGCATTCCACCGAGGTCATCTGGGTTTGTTTCTTTTCCTACTAAGATAACATCATCACCATTAGCAGCCATTTCAAGAGCAGCTTTTGATCCAATTGCAATTTTACCAACAGCACCACCAGGTCCAGCATTCAAGCCTTTTGCTAGAACTTTAGGATTGTTTTTCTTAATATATTCAATGTCAAGTGATGGAAGTAATAAAAGTCCAGGTACTTCAGATGGAACTCTTCCAACAGCTTCTTCTTTTGTGATAAGACCTTCTTTAACTTGATCTACTGCTATTTCTATGTGTGCTTGTGGAGTTCTCTTTCCTGATCTGCATTGAAGAATAAAGAGTCTATTTTTCTCAATAGTAAACTCAATATCCTGCATATCTTTGTAGTGTTTTTCAAGTCTTTTAGCAATTTCTACAAATTGATTGTATATTTCAGGATTATGTTTAGCAAGCTGATCAATGGTTTCAGGAGTTCTTACGCCGGCTACAACATCTTCACCCTGTGCATTCATTAGGAACTCACCATAGATTTTATTCTCACCAGTAGCAGCATCTCTAGTAAATGCAACACCAGTGCCGCAGTCATCACCCATGTTGCCAAACACCATTGTTTGAACATTAACAGCAGTTCCTAAATCATGAGAAATCTTCTCTCTGTTTCTATAAATAACAGCTCTTTCATTGTTCCAACTCTTAAATACAGCAATTATTGCTAGTCTTAATTGCTCAAGAGGATCTTGTGGAAAATCTTTTCCTGTAACTGACTTGAAATATTCTTTATATTGCTCACAAAGACCTTTAAGACCTTCTGTATCAATATCTGTATCAACAGAAGCACCTTTTTTAGCTTTGAGCTCATCAAAGATTTCTTCAAAATGATGTTTTGTTAGTTTTGGATAGTCTCCGGAAAGGACTATGTCAGAAAACATCATCAAAAATCTTCTATATGCATCATAAGCAAATCTTTCATTGCCAGTGGCTGCAATAATACCCTTAAGAGTTTCTTCATTAAGACCAAGATTAAGAACTGTATCCATCATACCAGGCATTGAGAACTTTGCACCAGATCTAACAGATACCAGCAAAGGATTAGTTGGATCACCAAACTTTTTACCCATGTCTTTTTCAACATCAGCAAGAGCTTCAAGCACTTCTTCCCAAAGTCCATCAGGAAGCTTGCCTAATTTGGTGTATTCATTGCATGTTTCAGTAGTGATAGTAAATCCGGGTGGTACAGGAAGACCAATATTGGTCATTTCACAAAGGTTAGCACCTTTACCTCCAAGAAGATCACGCATTGTTGCGTTACCTTCTCTAAAAAGATATACGCGTTTCTTGTCAGCCATTAATTCCTCCTCGATATTCGAGTATTTAGTTTGGTGTTAAGCATTTTTTTGCAATATCACCTTGTTTTGTACAAAAAAATAGTGCAACATGCACCAGAATTCTTGATAAATGCACAATTTACTGAATAATCATACTAAAAATTGTAATAATAATCAATATATAAATTACAAAAAACTCACTCTAGCATCTCAAAGTTTTGCAAAACCAAAAATCTAAATTCATAGAGTGAGTTTATATAATTTTTATTTTAGTCTAGCTTCGAATTTTATAACATAATCAGCCATTCTTTCTCTAAATTCATTCATTTGTGAGTGTGTTAATTTTGTCATATCACCAGATAAATATTTTTTTAGATAAGCTTCAGATTCTTCAATCAACTGATTATCTATATCTCTCTTAAGGTCTTTTACTTCTCTTAATACTCTCATATATGATGTAATATATCTAGTATCATCAATGCCGGCTCTTATTGCTTCAGTTTTTAATGATCTTACTCCGTCAATCATTGAATTTTGCCCTTCTTTTGGCATCCACACAGGCATACACCCATCAAGCCCACTTTTCCACAATGCTAAACCTGCATATCTTCTATTGTCATCAACTGAATTTCTTGCATCCCACCAATAGTATTGCCATGCAGAACTTTCTCTATTCCCTGTTCCATCTAACAAGGATCTTATATAATCCATATCAATGGAATATGATATTGCATTTAGAAGATATTGAATTTTAGCCAATGATTCAGAACTTGATACTCTTGCACCAGTTTTGATTCTTAATTGTTTTAATATATTTAATTGATTAATTGCTGTTTCGATTTGTTCATCTGTATTAGGATTATCCACGCAAAAATATAATGCACTTTCAATCCCTGCTGCTTTTCTTGCATTTTCAATCAAAACAATTTCATCAAATGTAGGTATTTGTGGATCAAATGCATATTTTGCAATCAATATAGGAGATCTCAGTCCAGTATGTGCATAGGATCTAAACGCACACCCAATTTCAGTTGTTGGAGCATTAACTGATGCATTACTAAATCCAATTGTTTTAAAAGCTCCTAAGAAACCAGCATAATTATAATCTAAACCATCTTCTCCGATGGCATCAGAAGTAGGTGTAAATGAACTATACAATAAATATTGTTTTGAAGAGCCTAATAGTCTCATCGGTCTCACATTGAGCTCAATTGGCACTGAATCATATAATTTGTTTTGATAATAAAAACCAACAAATCCTTTATATAATCCAGGTGGTGTTCTTTTTGGAACACTAACTGTAAGCCATATTATTGTTGGTTGATCTGTTATATCTACAGATGTAAACACAGCACCAGATGATGATGAAACTTGATTCACTAGCTCATCATCAATTATTTTGCTTATTTCACAATTTAATCTTTCAATTGTCCCAGGTCCTTTCAAATCTGATGCAACAGAGACTCTAACATTTGATAAATTTCCTGAATACTTAACACCAAAAACAGCAGGAATAGTTTCTTCTGGAGCTGCTATTATTGATATTTTTTTTGGTCCAGTTGATGGTAGTTGTTGAAAAGGAGTTCCAACAACTACACTTAATTTATTTGGTCCAGTTTGAGCAATAGAAAATTGCATTGTAAAAATAAATGTGAGTAAACAAAAAACAACATAAAGCTTAAAATTCCAACAAGTTTCTTTTCTTTTCATCATAATCCTCCAATAAAACTACAGCATTTTAGATACTGTATGCATCCTGCATTTACCTTTATATATTTTCAGGTAGCCTAGTAAGCTTGATTTCTTTAGTTAATAATTCATCTGATCTTATAATTTTAAGTTTCAACACATGTCCTTCTCTTAAGTTCCTCTCAACAGCTTTTATATCCTGCAAGGATTTTATATTTCTACCATTTGCCTGAATCACCACATCTCCAGGTTTTACCCCTGCTTTATCTGCAGGTCCATTTCTATATATTTCACCAACTAAAACACCATTTGTGCTGTTTAGATTTAATCTTCTTGCAAGTCTTTGTGAAATATCATAAAATACTATTCCAGTCCAACCTTGATTCACTCTTCCAAATTCAATTAATTCATCTATTACACTTCTTATTGAAGACGCACTTATAGCAAAACCCAATCCTTCAGCTCCACTAATAATTGCTGTATTTATTCCAATTACATTACCATTAATATCACAAAGTGGTCCGCCTGAATTGCCTGGGTTAATTGCAGCATCTGTTTGAATGAGGCCTTCAAGTGGTGTTCCATCTCTTCCTTGAATTGATCTTTCTAATGCACTTATAACTCCAACAGTAACAGTATTTCTAAAACCAAATGGATTGCCAATTGCAATTGCAGTTTCTCCAATTGTAAGATTATCAGATGAAGATAATATTGCTGATGGAAGATTGCCTCCGCCTTCAATTTTTAAAACTGCAATATCATATTGAGGTGCTGAACCAATAACTTTTGCCTCAAATGTCTGCTTGTCAGGAAGACTTACTTTAATCTCACCATTTCTTGCTATAGCTTCATGAACAACATGTTCATTTGTAAGCACATAACCTTTTTCTCCATCTATTATCAAACCAGATCCTTGTCCTTGGCTTGGAACTACTCTAGAAAATGAATCACCAAAAAAATCTGCAAATGGATCATCAAAGCCGAAGAAAGACTGCCTTCTCATAACAAGAGTATCTATATTTACAACTGCTGGTCCTACTTTATTTACTGCAGCAACCACAGGGTTTTGATATTTTTCATTGGTTTCTTGAATTGCAGCAAAAATTGCTTTATCTTCAAATATGCTTTTATTTGAAACATTAAATAAATGCATATTATTTTTGTAGAAATAGACTCCACCTAAATAAGAACCTGAGAATCCTGCAATAAAACAAATAATTATAAATAATATTTTTTTGCTCATATCCAATAGAATTCCTAAATAAAATTTATATTATTTAGAATATTGATCAATTTTTCTAAGTGTTGCAAGTGATACCCTTCTTCTTTCAAGTGCCAATTCAAGCTTCATTGCAAGCAGTTCGAAAACATCAACACCGGGTATGTTTTTCTCAACATAATCAAATGCACCTCTTTTCATACATTCAACAGCATTTGATACATTACCATAAGCTGTTAATACAATAACTTCTGTAAATACATCTCTTGCAAGTGCAGCCTGTAATACTTCTAGACCACTATTTTGCTTTTCCATTACCATATCTGTGATAACTATATCATAGGGAATTTCAGCTTTTTCTATTTCTTCTATTCCTGTAGCTTGGCTATCTGCCGTATTAACACTATAATTATCTCTCTCTAGTCTTCTTTTTATGGCATTTCTTACCATTTCTTCATCATCTATAACAAGCACTTTTAATCTCTGGTTCATAAAAATCACCTGCTTCAATAAATATTAAATGATAAGATGTATTAATTATACATCTTATCATTTAAAAATGGTAGCATGAAAAGGTATG
>JBDNDK010000045.1:0-14303 GCA_046719185.1 Armatimonadota bacterium | reverse complement strand
TATCTACTTATCTCACGGAGGTATCTATGTCCCCTCTCATCATTGACGCCACCAACAACAACCTGACCTATCGTATGCATGTTTATATGGAAAAGATGAAAAAGGGACAGCATACCACACCACAGTAGATACTAGAACTGCAGTAAAAAAACTAATAATACAAATAATTGTGTAATACTTTATATGCCCCTGCATCCTTTACTCCCACTATTTGGAATTTGGGTGCTGGAAAAATACAATATATAAATAATAACTAGTAGAGAGCTAGGAGCTTTTTTTGTTTATTTATGCTAATTAACAATTTTATCATTTAGAGCATTAGGAAAAAATTTTTTTTACTTAGATTCTAATTCACTATGCTCATTAGAATGACATTCTTATTTGCTATGTACACAAACAAACACACCAGCAAACCACACTTCCCTGTGTTTTTCTAATTTTTTGAATAATTGCCAGTTGTTTAATAATATGCAGAATTAGTTTTATTTACCAGGCCATATAATATATGGAGCACCAGCAGTTAAAACTAATAAAGCAATTCCAAGCAAAACCTTAATAGTTCTTTTATTCATTTCAAACACCCTCTCATCCATTAGAAGTGCCTTAGCTTCAGTATATCCTATACTGATAATTAGTATATTAACTCTGAACTCATTTCAGAGCAAAACACCTTATCTGAAAGTAACTTCTAAACTCTTTTTAAGACCATTTCTAATCTTTTCAACAGCAGAATTTACTTCTTCATCTGTAAGTGTCTTTTCATTCGATCTAAAAATTAATGATATAGTAAGGTTTTTCTTGCCTCTTTCTATTGGCTCTCCTTTGTATTCATCAAGCAAACCAACTTCAGAAAGCAACTCAGAGCAAGATTCCATGCAAACTTTTTCTAAATCAGAATACCTCACATTTTCCGATATGACAAGTGATAAATGCCTATATGAGCTAGGAAATTTTGGTAATTCAGCAAATTTCTTCTTCTTAGGCAATGATTTCATCAATATATCAAAGTCTAACTCATATCCACAAGGCTTTCCTCTTACATCCATTTCTTTAATCACATCTGGATGTATCTCACCAACAAAACCAGCATCTAAGCCATTTATTATAATTTTTGCTGTTCTTGTAGGGTGCATAATAGTTATATCACTAACAGCTTCAAAAACAACATTTTCTATACCTAATCTACTAAGTAAATTTTCAACTATTCCTTTGGCATTGTAAAAATCAGATTGAATCAGCTTTGTAGGTATAGCCCAAGCATTCCCCCAAATGCTGCCAACTATTAGCCCTGCAACTGCCAACTTTTCATCACAATCATTATTAAAATTATAATATACTTTTCCACTCTCAAATATGTTTAAGTCATTCAAGCCATGAGACTGATTTCTTGAAACAACTTCAAGTAAATTAGGCAACAATGATGCTCTAACTGCATCTAAATCCTCACTCAAAGGATTTCTTATCTTTAGATATTCTGTGTTTTCATCAGCAATCTTCACAAGTTTACTAGATATAATACTATGTGTTAGAACTTCCTGCCCACCACATGCCATTAGTATATTTCTAATTTTTTCAGTAAGAATTCCTTCTTTACTATCATGACCTTGCATAGATTTTTTAGGTAGGGTTGTGTCCATTTTGTCATAGCCATAACCTCTAATCACTTCTTCTATTAGGTCAATTTCTCTTGTGATATCTGTTCTCACAGTAGGAACTGTGCATTTTAAAATATTATCGTTTTTTTCTGCTGATATGCCATAAGAATTTAGTATCTTTATAATCTGATCTTCTCTAATATCAACACCTAAAACTTCAACCACTCTTTGAGGTCTTAAATCTATCACTAAAGGACTAATAACTGATGGATATACATCTATCACTCCATCAGCAACCTCTCCTCCCCCAAGCTGTTTTATCAACTCAACACACCTTTTAGCAGCTAGAGCAGTAATAGAAGGATCAACACCTCTTTCAAATCTATATGAACTTTCAGTAGTAAGATTTATCTTTTTAGATGTTCTTCTAATACACACACAATCAAAGTTAGCTGATTCAATGAGAATATCCTTTGTATTATTATTGATTTCAGATTCAAATCCACCCATTACTCCAGCAAGAGCAACAGGCTTTTCTTCATCAGCTATAACCAGCATATTGCTGTCCAACTTTCTTTCCACCTCATCAATAAGTTTTATTTTCTCACCATCAACAGCTCTTCTGACAATTATTTTACCACCCTTTAGCAAAGTATAATCAAAAGCATGCAAAGGCTGACCAAGTTCAACCATTACATAATTAGTTATGTCAACTACATTATTTATTGGTCTCATTCCAGCTGCAATTATTCTATCTTTGAGCCAACCCGGAGATTCTTTTATTTCAACTCCTCTAATGATTATACCTACATATCTTTTGCAGAGATCTGGATCTTTGATTGATATATCAATAAAATCTGATGCCTTTTCATTTGAAAAAGTAATCTCAGGATTAGGAGATTTTACAGATGTGCCATTTAATGCCGCAGCCTCTCTTGCAATACCTATCATAGAGAGTGCATCTCCCCTGTTTGGAGTGATACTAACATCAAACACAGTATCAGCTGATTTACCCTCACCACCAGCATTTATAAAATCATTTTCACTTAGATGATCAATCTGTTCAACTTCAAGTCCTGCCATAGTAAGACCATCAGCCAGTGTATCTAGAGATTGATTTATATCTACATAATCTTTCAGCCAGTTAATTGATACTTTCATAGTTATAGTTGCCTCAAGAATCTAATATCGTTTTCCATAAATAATCTAAGGTCACCAATTCCATACACAAGCATTGGGATTCTTTCAATTCCAAGACCAAAAGCAAAACCAGTGTATTCTTCGGAATCTATACCAACACCCTCAAGAACATTTGGGTGTATCATACCAGCTCCACCAAGCTCAAGCCAGCCTGATTTTTTGCAAATATTACAGCCTTTACCCATACACATAACACAAGTAATAGCAATCTCAGCTCCTGGTTCTACAAAAGGAAAAAAGTCTGGCCTAAATCTAACTCCCACACCTTCACCAAACATCTGCTTTGCAAACTGCAAAAGTGTGCCTTTTAGATCTGCCATAGTAATACCTTTATCAACAGCAAAACAATCCACCTGATGGAATGTGTGTCCATGTGTAGCATCAACAGCCTCATATCTATAGCATTTCCCTATAGTACAGCTTCTGAAAGGAGGTTTTTTGCCTTCCATCACTCTATGCTGAAAAGCAGTTGTTTGAGTTCTGAGTAGCCTATCATCTGTGATATAAAAAGACATTTGCTCGTCCATTGCAGGATGTTCCTCAGGATAATTGAGTGCCTCAAAATTATACTTGTATAATTCAACTTCAGGGCTCTGAGTAACCTCATACCCCAAACCAATAAATATCTCCTTTATTCTGTGCATAGTTTCCACTAAAATATGCGGTCTGCCAACTTTAGGAAACTTACCAGGCATAGTTACATCTATAGCCTCAGCAGCAAGCTTGCTGTTAATCTCAGTTCCAGTCAAACTACCCCTTTTCTCTTCAATAGCACTTGCAAGAAGAGTTTTGATTCTATTTACTTCCTGTCCAAAGTCTTTTCTTTGCTCAGCAGGCAATGAACCTATTGAACGCAGCATTAAGGTAAGCTCACCCTTTCTGCCTAAGTATTTTATTTCAATAGAATCAAGAGATGCAGTATCACATGCTTCATTAATAAGTTTTAATGCATTATCCTGAATCTGTTTTAAGTCTGATAACTGGCTCATTATAAAACCTCATAAATGCCAGACGCCCAATCACAAAAGTTCGGATATCTTTTAAACTATACTTAGATTGATCCAAACTCCAGTAATTGGGCGTCAGGTGTATGTTCCTGATCATATTCCATAAATATGGAAGGTTCTTGTGGGTTGGCAGATAACCATTCTCTACCAATCCCATTTTCACTTAAACCGATGCCAACTGGCTCTTTGCCTTTTCTACAAGAGCAGCAAATGCCTGTTCATCTGATACTGCCATTTCTGCAAGAACTTTTCTGTCAAGATTTATCCCTGCCAACCCAAGGGCTTGAATAAACTTGCTGTATTGCATATCATTTGCTCTACAACCAGCAGAAATGCGGGTTATCCATAATCTTCTGAAATCTCTCTTTTTGGCTCTTCTATCTCTATAAGCATAATTTCCAGATTTCATAACTGCTTCTTTAGCAGTTTTAAAGAGTCTATGTTTTCCGCCCCAATAACCTTTAGCGGCTTTAATTATCTTTTTATGACGCTTGTGTGTCATAGTGCCGCGTTTCACTCGTGGCATATTTCTGTCTCCTATTCTTTACAATCTAATAAAATTTAAGACACTGGCATCACCTAGGCAATTATATGCCTGGTACCATTCTTTTAATTACTCTTTTTTGTCCTGTAGATACATCACCTTTAATTGATAGTCTTCTCTTTGCACTATTAGACTTTTTCATTTTAAGGTGGTTCATACCAGTTCGTGCTCTTCTGATTTTACCACTTCCTGTGGTCTCAAATCTTTTAGCAGCTGTTTTACAAGTCTTTATTTTTGACACAATTATACCTCAACTAAAAACAAATAAGCCCAAATTATTTTCTTAGCTTCCTGATTAAAATCAGAAATACCAATTAAATAACTGGGTTAAGTGATTATTTAATTATCAGATACAGGTGCAAGTATCATAGTCATAGACTTACCTTCCATACTTGCCGGCTTATCCACTTTTCCCACTCCAGCTTCAATAACTAATGAAGCCATTCTATCAAGCGACTCCTTTGCAAATTCCGGATGAGAAAACTCTCTACTTCGGAATATTACATTAACTTTTACTTTATTGCCTGCTTGTAAAAATTTTATTGTATTTCTGAGCTTAAACTGGAAGTCGTGTTCATCAGTTTTAGGCCGCATTCTGATGCCTTTAATTTCAGTCATCTTTTGTTTTTTATGAGCTTCGCGGTCCTTTTTGCCCAGTTCATACTTATATTTGCCGTAATCCATAACCCTACAAACAGGTGGATTAGCAGCTGGGGACACTTCTATTAAGTCCAAACCTTTTTCTTGAGAATATTCAAGTGCTTCTTTAAGCGGCATCACACCAACTTGTGAACCATTCTCATCAATCAATCGGACTTCTTGTGCCCTAATACGCTCATTGACTTTAAGGTCTTTGGCTATGGCTACATCACCTCAACTATAATCTATCGAACACAAATTAAAACTCTAGTTCGACACGCCAAATAAGTATAACTAAAATTCACAACCAATGTCAATATTTTTCATACTAACATTGGATGATTATTTAATTTTTGAAAAAAAATAGCCCCGAATATTAATTATATCGGGGCTTAATTTTTATTTATCTATATTTTTTACATATCATATCCGCCCATGCCGGGTGCAGCAGGAGCAGGTTTTTCTTCAGGCTTTTCGGCTATCAAGCTTTCAGTTGTAAGAATGAGTGAGCCAATGCTTGCAGCATTTTCTAGAGCAGATCTAGTAACCTTAACAGGATCAACAATACCTGCTTTAACTAGATCTTCATATTCACCAGTTGCAGCATTAAATCCAATTCCTTTTTTCTCATTCTTTACTCTCTCTACAACTATGCTGCCTTCATAACCTGCATTCTCAGCAATCTGTCTCAATGGCTCTTCTAAAGCTCTTCTTACAATCTTCACACCAATCTTCTCATCATCAGTTTCGCCAATATCATCAAGTTTAGGTATAACATTAATAAGAGTAGTTCCACCACCAGGAACAATACCTTCCTCAACAGCAGCTCTGGTAGCAGATAAAGCATCTTCATATCTATGCTTTTTCTCTTTTAGTTCTGTTTCTGTTGCAGCACCAACTTTTATAACTGCAACACCACCAGAAAGCTTTGCAAGTCTCTCTTGGAGTTTTTCTCTGTCATAATTTGAATCAGTGGTTTCAATCTGCTTTCTTATCTGTGCAATTCTTCCCTGAACAGCTTCAGCAGATCCCTTGCCTTCAATTATTGTTGTTTCTTCTTTAGATACAACAACCTTGCTAGCTTCACCAAGCATAGATATATCAACATTCTCAAGCTTAATTCCAAGATCTTCTGATATAAATTGACCAGCTGTGAGAACTGCAATATCCTCAAGCATAGCTTTTCTTCTGTCTCCAAATCCTGGAGCCTTAACAGCAACTACATTTAGTGTTCCTCTAAGTTTGTTCACAACTAATGTTGCAAGAGCATCACCATCAACATCTTCAGCAATTATCACTAATGGTCTTCTTGACTGAGCTATCTTCTCAAGAAGAGGAACTAAATCAGCTGCAGCTGAGATCTTCTTCTCATGAATAAGAATAAGTGGATTTTCTAAAACAGCTTCCATTCTTTCGGAGTCTGTTACCATATAAGGTGATATATAACCCTTGTCAAACTGCATTCCTTCAACAACTTCAAGGTTTGTAGTTCCAACTTTAGACTCTTCAACAGTAATAACACCATCTTTTCCAACTTTATCAATAGCATCAGCAATAACGTTACCAATTTCTTTGTCATTGCCAGCAATTGATGCAACTTGTGCAACCTCTTCCTTGCCTTTTACAGGTATTGAAAGTTTTTTGATTTCTTCAATAGCTTTTGCAACAGCAAGCTCTATACCATGTTTTACAGCAATAGGATTTCCTCCAGCTGCAACATATCTTAAACCCTCTTTTACAATAGCTTCAGCAAGAACAGTAGCAGTAGTAGTTCCATCACCAGCTATATCATTGGTTTTGGAAGCAACTTCTCTTACTAATTGAGCTCCCATATTCTCATAAGGATCTTCAAGTTCTACTTCTTTAGCAACAGTCACACCATCTTTAGTGATAGTAGGACTTCCCCATTTTTTGTCTAAAACTACATTTCTACCCTTAGGACCAAGGGTTACTTTAACAGCCGCTGCAACTGCATTTGCACCACGCTCAAGTGCACGGCGTGCTTCTTCATCAAAAATCAACATTTTTGCTGACATAGAGAATTATCCCTCCTCTGTTAGATTTCAAATTAAAATTAACAACCAAAATTCGTCCATTAAATATAGTTGTTGTTTTTGTCTAATAAAAATAATTTAATTTATTCTTTTACTGCATAGATTGAATCTTGGTCAAGAATAATATATTCTTTCCCATCAATGGTAACTTCAGTTCCACCGTACTTTGCAAAAATAACAGTATCGCCAACTTTAACAGACATTTCACCTCTGCTGCCATTGTCCAAAACTTTGCCTGGTCCTACTGCTATAACTTTGCCTTCCTGTGGTTTCTTCTTTGCAGTATCCGGGAGAATAATTCCTCCAGCACTCTTTTCTACCTCATCAAGAGGCTCCACAACAACTTTGTCACCTAGAGGTTTAATCATTATCTAAATACACCTCCTGTCAAATTATTATTATTTTTATATTTATTAGCACTCTCATCATTAGAGTGCTAACATATTTTAAAAAACATAGCTTCTATTGTCAATACTCAAATTAAGAATTTTATCTATTTATTTTGCAGATATTTATACAATAAATATCATAGCAATTGAAAAATAGGATATAATTTATTTTAGTAAGCACCAATAATACCTTATATCCTATGGAGGGGAAAAGATATGAATTCAAAACAAATTATCTATTTAATATTTTTTCTTTTTTTAATTAATATAAACATTTCTGCAGCACAAAATAATGAATATATATTAAGAGTTGGCTTACTTCGATACTATTCATCAATAACATCAATATCTTTCTCATGCTCTAATGATTTTGCATTATACAATGGTGAATCATCAGATAAGATCTCATCATATAAAAAAAATGATAATGTAACAATTTTCCTTAAAGATAATGAGTTATATTATAAAGATTCAAAAGGAATAGAAAACAAATCGGGTGTAAAGTTAAGAATTGTTCCCAATAATATGAATACAATCACAACAATAACATCCCCTAATAAACCCCAAAAAAGATATAGAGGTAAATTTGATATAACAATAAACAATGGCAAATTAAGAGTCGTTAATATTATTGATCTTGAAAATTATCTTTGTGGTGTTGTGCCTTGTGAAATGCCTTCTCATTGGCATATGGAAGCTCTTAAAGCTCAAGCAGTGGCTGCAAGAACTTATGCAATCAGAAACAAGTTAAAATTTTCAGAATATGGTTATAATGTTTGTGACACTGTAATGAGCCAAGTATATAAGGGAGTAGACTCAGAAAATAGCAGAACAAATCAAGCTGTGAGAGAAACTAAAGGATTAGTAATTTCATATAATGGAGAGCTTGCTAGAGTGTATTATTCTGCTGATGCTGGAGGAATGACCCAATCATTTGCAGAGGTTTTTGGTGATAATATACCTTACCTTCAAAGTGTTAATAATCCAAATGATAAGGATATTAGATTATGGTCATATTCATTTTCCCTTTCAGACTTGTCAAAAAAACTTTTAGATAACAAAATTGCGCAAATATCAGATATAAAAGAGATTAAAGTATCTGAAATGAGTAAATCAGGAAGAGTTCTGAAACTTGATTTAATAGGTGAAAATGAAAAAGCTCAAATATCTGGTGAGATGCTAAGAAAAATATTAGGATACAGTCAAGTTAAAAGCACTCTTTTCTCACTTCAGATAAATGATAATGGAATAGTAGAACTAAATGGCAAAGGTTATGGTCACGGAATAGGAATGTGCCAAACAGGTGCAGAGACTCTAGCAGGTCCAAGATACAATTATGAATTCAGACAAATATTAAATCATTACTTTCCTAAAACAGATATAAAACCATTAACATCTGTAAAAAGCTAAATATTATTTTTTAATTCTAATGCAATTGAATAAGCAAGATTTCTTGATATATTTAGCTTTTTGCATACTTCTTTGATTGCATCTTTCTCACTTAACCCACTTTTAATAAGTGATGCGATTTCTTTTCTTACTCTATTCTCATTATCATTAGCTGTTTTTTCTTGATTCATATTTCCTTCAACAACAATTACAATCTCACCCTTTATATCTCTATTTTCTAGTAGAGAAATGACTTCACATATATTGCCCCTAATAGTCTGTTCGTAAATTTTAGTCAGCTCTCTAGCAACAGCTATTTTTCTGTCACCAAATACATCATATATATTTTGAAGAGTTTTAATTAGCCTATGTGGTGATTCATAAAAGACAAGAGTTCTAGGCTGATCAATTAAATTTCTTAAATAAGACTGTTGCTGTGTTTTTGCTCTAGGCAAAAACCCTTCAAAAACAAAGCTAGAAGTTGATAATCCGGATAATACAAGTGCATTTATCAAAGCACAAGGTCCTGGAATACATTGTATATCAACATTTGAATCAATGCAGTTTTTTATAAGCTCATATCCAGGATCTGATATTCCCGGCATTCCAGCATCAGATACTAAAGCAACATTACTTCCCTCTTTAATCCGGCTAATTATATATTGAGCTTTAGTTTCATTGCTATGCTGATGATAAGATATTAGTTTTGTTTTTATATCAAAATGAGATAATAGTTTTCTTGTTACTCTTGTGTCTTCAGCTGCAATAATATCTGAGGTTTTTAGAATTCTAATTGCTCTTTCTGAAATATCCTCAAGATTTCCAATAGGTGTTGCAACAACATAAAGCTTTCCAGCCATAAATATTTATCTCCAAATGAAAAAACCCTCTTTCAGAATATTAGAAAGAGGGTGTATGCAAAACAATTTTTCTATTGATTAGTGTCTGCTGGAGCTTCAGAAGGTTTGTTTTCAGCAGGCTTTTCATTTTTGTCTTTTTTCTCTGATCTTGCATTTTTTCTAGCTTCCGCTTCTTGCTGCTGCTTTTGAATTTCTGCTATTCTTTCATTGAAATTCTTAATCCAAAGTTCTTCTTTTGCAACCAATTCAGGTTTGTTTAGTGCCTTAAACTTTTCTAATAATTGATGATGAATATTTGAATCATATCTTGCCATATCACTAGCTATCATAAATTGTTCAATAGCCTCATCTAGCTTTCCAGTTTTTTCAAAAGCCTCACCTAAAAGCATTCTCAAATCAGCACCTTCTGCTCTAGGATTATCACCTTCTAATATTGGAAGCAGTAAATCTATCACTTCTTTGTGATTACCCTCATTTGACCTTAGTTGTGCTAATTTTGCAACAGCAAATAGATTGTCAGGATCTTCTGTGATGGCTTGTTTGAATGCTGCAGCAGCATTTTTTAGCTTGTCTTCTCTTTCTTTTGCATCTCTAGCCATCATAGACTGATTGATCAGCCAATATCCATTAAATTCTTTATTTTTCACAACAACATTTTGATTATCTCTTAATGTCTCATAAAACTTCATCAGCTCTGATTGCTTTCTAAAGTTTTTGATTTCTTCTCTTCTTTCTTTTTTTGCTTTATCATCAAATTTTTCAGGAAGTGTCTGTGCAACACTCTCAAGCTTCACAACATAAATACCATTTTCTGTTTCAATAATATCACTTACTTCACCAGGTTTCATTGTTGTGAGTGCATCAGATAATTCTTTCATATAAATTGGGAAACTAGCCTGCTGAAGTTCACCCTCTTGTTGGAAAGGCAAATCCTTTGTTGCGGATTTTGCAAGAGCCGCAAAATCACCACCGGCCTTCACTTCTTCAACAAACTTCTTAGCTTTATTCTTTATTTGTTCCTCAGGAGTGTTAGGTGGTTTTAAGAATACAACTTGTCTGTAGCTGTATGTATTGAAGCTATCCATCACATCTTTATCAGTTATTTCCTTCATACCATCTAAAATCTTTTCCTCAACACCCTTAAATGCAAGACCAGCAGCTACATCTGAAATAATAATACTATTTCTTGCAAACTCTTCCTGAGCTTTGATTGGAAAATTTATTTCTTTTAATCTATTGATGTATTCTTTATCTTTCCTAGGATCTATTTTTTCTCTTTTTTCATCAACAGTAACTAGTTGTCTTCTCTGAGCCTTTAAGTAATCAGTTATTTTCTCTTCTACAGCCTTTTTTATTTCTTTATCATCTATTTTGACACCCATACCAGCTGCACCAACCTGCATAAGCCTGTTTTGTACAAGATTTGAAAATACAGCAGATCTCAAGTCTGCATGCTGCAAAGGAGAAGATGGTTTACCAGTCTGCATAAATTGGCTAACTACACCATACATATTTTGAGGTAAAAAAACTCCAAATCTTTCTGGATTTTCAAACACTCTATCTGTCAGCATATAAAGCTGATTAAATTCATCCTGGGTTATCTTGTTTCCATTAACTTCAGCAATTACAACTTCACTTCCAGTTTTATGTTTATTAGGATTTTTATTGAATCCACCAAATTGAAGCACAATACCAGCAACAAAGATAAATGCAATTGCATATAACAACGGCTTTCCATACTTGCTGAAGTTATTTCTCATACTATAAATTCCCATTAAATCCCCCTAAACGAATCTTACACATGTTGTGAAGATTATAAAATAGAATATTGTAATAAATTACGGAGCCATTGCTAAAATAGCTCCGTCTGCATTGCTTATTTTAACAATTTATCATAACCTACAGTCATTTTCCCTGTCAAGAAACATATTCTTAATCTATACCATATGCAGGTTATATTTTTTATCACCAACAATCTATTGCAACTGTCTTCTTAACATCTGTTTGAGCTCAGTTACATTTCCAGCATAAGAAATTGCATCTTCCTCAGATATCATTCCTGCTTTATAAAATCTATCAAGGCACTGATTCATAGTCTGCATACCCCAGAAACCGCCTTCAGCAATAGCCTGATAGATCTGACCAGATCTTCCTTCTTCTAGCATCTTTGCAATAGTTGGATTTGCAACCATTATCTCAACAGCAGCCAGCCTGCCCGGTTTATCAGATCTCGGAACAAGCTTTTGAGAAACAACGCCTCTCAATGATACAGAAAGTCTCATACATATCTGAGGTTTGTCATGTGGAGGAAACATATTAACAATTCTGTCTAATGTTTCAGCAGCACTAGATGTGTGAACAGTTGAAAAAACTAAGTGGCCAGTTTCAGCTGCAGCAAGTGCAACATTCATTGTTTCCACATCTCTCATTTCACCAATAAGGATAATATCAGGGCTTTGTCTAACAACATATTTCAAAGCATCTGTAAATGAATCTGTATCAATTCCAATTTCTCTTTGATTAACAATAGATTTTTTATCCTGATGAACAAATTCAATAGGGTCTTCAACTGTAACAATATTACATCTTCTAGTAGAGTTTATAAGGTCTATTTGTGCTGCAAGTGTTGTTGATTTACCAGAACCAGTAGGACCAGTTACCAAAATTAATCCTTGCTTCTGCATTGCCATATCTGCAATTGCTGGAGGCATACCTAAATCTTCAAGAGAATATATTTTTAAAGGTATAACTCTAAGAACCATACCTATTGTGCCTCTTTGCTTATAAAAGTTTGCTCTAAATCTTGCAATGCCTTCTATAGTAAAAGCAAGGTCTAACTCATGTCTTCTCTCAAATCTTCCTATCTGCTCATGACTCATAATTGAATATGCAAGCTGTTCTGTATCCTCTGGTTTTAATACAGGCATATCTTCTTCAAAATTAGTAATTTTGCCATGCAACCTCATAACAGGCGGAGAACCAACTTTCAAAAAGATATCTGATGCCCTCAATTTGGCAGCTTTTGCTGCAAGATCTTTAATATCCATTCATTAGCCTTCCTTGTCTATTTTATCTTTATTTCTACTTGTTATATATAATGTGACAAAATATCCAATTGCAGCTCCAACTACTGCAATCAGCAATACTATAAAATACACAGAAGTAGTTTTTTTATTCTGTTCTCTTGCTTTAAGCTCATTTATTTTATCTATATCAAGCTCTATATATTCGAATGATCTATCTTTAATGATGATATCATACCTATATGTAGTATTTGTGAAGCTAAATGCCATCATTATATAATCATCGGAATAATTACCAATACCTTTGAATTCAAATGTCTGCATCATAATAAAATTAACTCTTATAGAATCAAGCCTTTTTAATCCATTAACAAAAACACCTATTGGCAGTTTTCCAGATTCAAAATCTACAGCATTTTTCACTTTTATGTTAACACTAGTAGATAATTGAGCACCAGGCAAGTTTGCTTTCTCATTTGTAATTCTAAATTCTTTAATATCCCACTTTGAAATCTCTTTAATTCTCTGAATGTCATTTTTAACTGTTTCATCATCAACAACTTTTGAATAATTGATAGATATTTCATCTTTGTCATTAAAGCCAGCCATCACTAATATCAAAACATCCGGAACCTTCATTGCTGGCATATTTTCTGATTCAGAATAAGCAGAATTATTTATTAGCATAATAAATATTATGCTGCAGTAAAATAATAGAATTGCTTTTTTTGTGGATAATTTTAACTGATACATAAAATGCCTAATTTCCTAATTAGAAGTGTTATTGTGGAAGTATTGCAATTAATGGTGGAGCTGAGGGGGCTCGAACCCCTGACCCTCACACTGCCAGTGTGATGCTCTCCCAGCTGAGCTACAGCCCCAAAAATAAAGCCTGCAAAAGACTAAAAATTATTGCATATTTCTGGCAGTATATCAAAGGATTTAACATAAGTCAAGCAAAAAATAACCCATCAAAAATTGCAATCCAACCATATAAGCAGACTGCAAAGATGGCAGATTAAGTTCCTCAAATATCACAAGAATCTACATATTATTTTAGCTACTTTCTATAGATTCTTTAGCATTATCATTATCGGTGGTATTCTGTGCAGAATCTGATGCTTTTGCCTCTCTTGATGCTTTCTTAAATTCCTGAATACCTTCAGCAAGGCTTCTCCCCATCTCCGGAAGCTTTTTAACACCAAACAATAAAGCAATTGCACCAACGATAATAATAATTTCTTGTGTTCCTATTGCAGCAAGTGGAAACATTATAATTACCTCATCTATAAATCGTCATCGTTAATCTTCAAGCTATCTGTCACATCTTTTGTGGCATTCTTTAACTCTCTAATACCCTTACCAATAGCCCGACCAATTTCGGGCAGTTTTTTTGGTCCAAATACTAACAGAGCTATAGCAAATATAACTATTAGCTCAGATGTTCCAATCATTAAAACAACCCCATTCTAGAAGTCAAACAATAACTGCTTAATATCGACAACTCAAATGTCTTTATTTTTATATCTATTTATTATATCATACCCACTCTATATACTGAGTCTGCTAAGTATGACATCTTCCCTAATTGTTCTTCGCTCTC
>JBDNDK010000044.1:0-15283 GCA_046719185.1 Armatimonadota bacterium | reverse complement strand
CTCTGCGAGGGCTCGCCAGCCGATTTTAAGTGCAAATTGGAATTTTTTATCTTTGCCCCGAAGGGGCTGACTAAAAACGGGCTTCCCTCATTTTTAATTTGGCTGATTGTGTTTTATTTGTTATCATATTTATGAAGGGTTAAATAAGCACCCATACAATACTATCATACTTAGGAAACTATGAAAAGTCAAAACAATAATGAAACCATTGGGGATAAGATAAAACAGCTTAGAAATAAGCAAGGATTAACTCAGGACGAACTTGCGAGAAAATTCGACCTTCCTTATACAACGCTGACCAAGATTTAAAGCAATGTGATAACCAAGCCCTCGATTCAGACAGTCGCAAAAATAGCTAGCTGCCGTGGAATTAAAATTGACGACTTAATAAAATAAGCATGAAAACAAAATCTAAAAATCGAGCACCAAGAAACAGAACGATAACGCTAGAAAATAGCGAGATTTCGCACCTAAAAAAGAAACTTATTAAACTAGTTAATCCTGTTTTTGTTTCGGATATTCAAAATAAAACAATCAATCAAGATGTTTTTCAAGTTCTGGATTTATTACCGGATAAATTTGTCGATTTAGTTTTCGTTGATCCCCCATATAACTTAAACAAAACTTTTAATCTTACAGATTTTAAGGCGATGGAATCTGAAAAATATGAGGAATGGTTAGATTCTTGGGTTCAAAAAATAATTCGTTTGTTGAAACCTCACGCCTCAGTTTATATCTGTGGAGATTGGAAATCGTCAGGTGCAATTTTTAATGTAGCAAAAAAATATTTTCAAATTCAAAATAGAATCACCTTTGAAAGAGAAAAGGGACGAGGGGCAAAATCTAACTGGAAAAACTGCTCAGAGGACATTTGGTTCTGTACCCTTTCCGACAAATATTATTTTGATGTTGAAGCGGTCAAGATGAAAAGAAAAGTTATTGCCCCTTACAAAGATGAAAATGGAAATCCGAAAGATTGGGAGAAAACAGAAAAGGGAAATTATCGAATAACCCACCCGTCTAATGTTTGGACAGACATAACGATTCCGTTTTGGTCAATGCCAGAAAACACAGACCACCCAACGCAGAAACCAGAAAAATTAGTTGCGAAGGTTATATTGGCCAGTTCAAAACCAAATGATATAGTTTTTGATCCATTTCTCGGCTCTGGTACGACTTCGGTGGTTGCTAAAAAATTGGGGCGCAGGTATATTGGAATTGAAATAGACGAATTATATTGTTGTTTAGCGGAAAAACGTCTTGAAATGGCAGAAAACGACAAAACAATTCAAGGATATTCCGATGGTGTTTTTTGGGAAAGAAACACATTAAACGAACAAACTAATGGAAAAAACGGTCAACACAAAAAGTCGGATATCCCAAATTTATTCTTTGATAAATTATTATAACTATTAAAAGCCAAATATTTTATAAAGACTAATATAAAAAATTAGAAAAGAAGATTTTAGATTTTCTTAATTCGCAGACCGACTTTTTGTCCCCTCGCACAATCAATAGTCCGCGTGCTGTTGACGATGCAATTCAAGATTTACTAGCGGATAATTTCGACAAGATTTTGGGCGATTTAAGTTCAAATTATTCTTCGGATTTTGCCCGCAGAGCAATGGCGGATTTAGCTTTCAATGACAAAGATGGAAACTATTTTGTTGTTGATGTAAAAACGCACAGATTAGATTCAAATTTCAACATGCCAAACCTAACCTTCCGTTGAGAGATTAGAGAGATTTTACGAAGATGATAAAAATTATTTTGTTGTACTAAAAACCGACTACAAAATTCAGGACACCAAAATAATTATAGACAAAGTAAATTTTGTCCCCATTGAATTTTTGAGTTGGGATTGTTTGACACTTGGTGCTCTTGGCTGGGGAAAATACAAATAGCCAATTCAAATAATATTAGCGTTATCACAAAAAATAGCAGGAAAAGATGGTTGCTTGAAATATGCAATTCTCTTTTTGAATTTTATCCGAGAGAAATTGAAAATATAAATGACAGAATTTCTTATTTCAAGCGTGTTAGAAAGTACTGGGAAAACAAAAAGATTAAAAAAGAATTTGCCGCCAAACCAAGCGAAGCTCGGAGTTCCGTTAAAAACGGAACGAAAAACTTGAAATCGTCCAATCCGAAAGGGTCGCTTCTGGGGGTCTGGGGGGAATTCCGCCAGACCTTCAAATTTTGGGCGAAATCAGTTCGAATTTTTTCGAAAGCACACTGCCAGTTTATATCACTATATTCAAATTCTCCCCGCAATATTTGCAGTTGCCGTTTGGAGCTAAGCCTACTATCTTTGTGGTGTAGATGTCTCTTTCAATGTTGAGCTTTCCGCAGTTTGGACAATATGTATTTTCACCTAATGGAATTGCTATGTTGCCTATATATACAAACTTCAACCCCTGCTCTTTTGCTGTTTTCACACATCTTATTAGGGTTTCAGGACTAGTTGGAGGAACATCATTCATCTGAGCATTTGGGAAGAATCTTGTTAAATGCCATGGAGTATCATCTCCTAATTTATGTATAATCCAATCTGCCATTTGTTTTATTTCTTCATCACTATCATTCCAGCCAGGGATTATGTTTGTTACACACTCTATATGCATATCCCATTTGTGCTTTGCTCTTTCTGCCACTTCTCTGATGCCTTGTGATGATCCAACCTTTATAAGTTTTTTGTAAAAATCATCATTCATACTCTTTATATCTACTCTGTAAACATCTAGATATGGTGCTATCAAATCAAGAGCCTCAGGAGTGCTGTAGCCATTTGTTACATAAACAGTATATAAATTTGATTTCTTAGCAAGTTTTGCACAATCTAAAGCATAATTCACCCAAATGGCAGGTTCATTATATGTCCATGCAATTCCTTGGCAATTATTTTCAATTGCAGATTCAACTACTGCATCAGGACTGATATCTCTCTGACAATGTCTATTGGGTTCAATTGCATCTGAATATGCTATCTGCCAATTCTGGCAAAACTTACATTTGAAATTGCAGCCTAGTGTACCAATAGAAAAAACACTTGAGCTCGGCATAAAATGAAATACTGGTTTTTTCTCAATTGGGTCTGAGGCAGCTGAAGATATCACTCCATAGATGAGTGTGTATAATACACCTCCGACATTTGCAACAGTTCCGCAGTAACCTGTGTCATTTTCCTTAATAACACATCTTCTTTGACACATGCCACATTTTGAACCTGCATCATCTACTTTTTCCCAAAGTAATGCCTGAGGTAGTTTTCCCTTGCTTATAAGATTTCCTAATAATAAATCAATATTTTTTCTCATTTTTTCTTAAATATATGACATAATATACATTGAGTATGAATTCTTAAAATGCATAAGTTTAATATAATTATAGTTAAGTATAAAGACTTTTTCTAAACAGCCGAATATATTAATATAATTTTTTTAATCTTTACATAAGGGTTTCTACTTAGACCCATATATATTTGAATAGTTATTTTTTCAGTGTTTTTCAGGTGAATATAAAAAATATGTATCTCTATAACTCTGCAGCTATTATTATATTATCTAGCTTTATATTAGTAGTAATTGCTATCTTGTTCTATTATACAAAAAAAACAAGATACTCAGATATAAAAATATTTTCTGATAAAATTATACCCACAAGTTTATTTACTCAAATTAGTGAAATACTATCTACATCAAAAGATCTAAATGAAACTTTGTTTAAAATAATAAAGTTATTAGATGATTCATTAAGTTTTGTTAATTCCTCTGCAATCTTGCTAAGAGAATCTGTAACAGAAAAACTCACAATCCCAGCTTTTTCCGGGAATATCAATTGTGAATATTTTAAACAAGATGAGTTTGATGCTATAATCCAAAACAAACTTCAGCAAGACAACTATATATATATATCTAATACAGATGTAAGAAAAAGAAAATTTGATGATTTAATAACAAATGATTATGTATCTCTTGCAATTTTTAGACTTCATGACTCAAAATTAACCAGAGGTTATCTATTAATTGCATTTAACTCTGAATTGAATAATGAACAACTAACCGAAATAATACCAGTGGCTGGATTTATATCGGTTTCTCTTGAAAAATTCTATTCTGAAGACTTTGTGAAAAAAGAACTAAATAAGATAAAACTTGTTTCCAGTGTTCTGCCTTCCATAAAACCAAATGTGAAAACAGAAGAAATAATAGATCTACTGGTAGATGTTTGCTCTAAAGCTATGCAGACAGAATATGTATCACTATTTACAGTTAATAGAAATACAGCTGCAATAGATTGTGAATCTAGTGCAGGAATGACAAATGCAATTCAAAAGCCATTACAAGATTTGTTTGAGAAATATATAACAGATAGAAATCAAACTGATTCTATGTTTTTATCTGAACAAGATTTGATAAGTTTAGATAATAAATCTTCAAAGCTATTGATATTAAATGGTATTAAAAGCATTGTAGCTTCACCAATAAGATCAGATTTGTCTGCATCTGGAGCTATTATAGCTTGTTACAATGTAAATATTGTGAAACCAGAAGACACAATTGAAATAATAAAAGCAATTGCTGCTCAGGCGTCTTCTCTGCTTTCATATGCACTTGAATTTGAACAATCACAATTTTTTGTTGATAATCTTGCTGAAGCAAATTACGAACTTAAAATTCAAGCCACAAAAGATGGATTAACAGGACTATCAAACCATAGAGAAATGCAGCAAATTTTAAGTGAACTCTGCAATGCTAATAAAATTAATGCTAACTCTATCTTCTCAGTCATAATGGTCGATGTTGACCATTTCAAAACATATAATGATACTCATGGACATCAAGAAGGAGACTACATTTTAAGAAAAGTAGCAAGGGTTATGGCAAGCAAACTAAGGCAAGATGATGTTGCTGCTAGGTATGGTGGTGAAGAATTTGCTCTTATTTTTAGGAAACTTGACAAACATAAAGCCCTTGTTGTTGCAGAAAGAATAAGAAAATGTATTGCAGAACAATCATATAGAAAAGGAAACATAACCGTCAGCATGGGAATATCCACTTATCCTGAAGACGGCACTACACCTAATGAATTAATTGAAAAGGCAGATAAAGCTCTATACCATGCTAAAATAACAGGCAGAAATAGAGTTGTTATTTGGGGAAAGTCAATTTCAATAGATGATGATGTTGAAATCTCAGAAGAAGGTTCAAAAGAATTAAATGTATTGTTAATTGAAAGTCCAGAAATTGAAAATAGTGAAAATATTGATATTTCCAATTCAAGCAAGTATTCTGTTCACAAAGTTGACTCTGTTGGTGATGCTCTTGAAATCCTAAAAAATAGATTATTTGATATAACAATCATAAATAATACAAATATCCCAGATGCTGATGCCAAAGGATTATCTTCTTTAACTTCAATTCATCCTAATATGCCTGTTATTTCAATTGTTTCTGATGATTCATCAGAAGAAAGTAAAAATGCCATAAGATTAGGAATAGCAGATGTTATAACAAAACCAATTGCTCCATCTGAAATTCCAATTATAATTGAAAGAAATATCGAAAGAAGAAGAATTGAAAGACAAAAAATGAGTAGAAGAAGCAAGACCATACTTCTGCAAGCAATAGAAGCTCTTGTTGCTGCTATTGATGCAAAAGATAAGTTTACAGCTGGACATAGCCAAAGAGTAACTGAAATTGCTCTCTCTATTTCAGATGAATTAGGAATACCAGATGATGAGAGAAATGCATTAGAACTTGCGGCAAAGCTTCATGATATTGGAAAAATTGCTTTACCTGATTCCTTGCTAAATAAAAATTCGCAGTTATCTGATGAAGAATGGGCTGCAATGAAACAGCATCCTGTAAATGGTAGTAAAATTGTTGGTGCAATTGATGAACTTGCATATATAAGCAATATAATCAGACATCATCACGAAAGACTTGATGGAGAAGGATATCCAGATGGTCTAAAAGGACCTGCAATTCCATTATTGTCGAGAATTATTGCTGTTGCAGATGCTTATGAAGCACTCACTTCAGAAAGAGCATACAGAAAAAGTATGAGCCCTAAAGAAGCAATAGAAGAAATAAATAAACTTAGTGGAAAACATTACAGCTGCCAAATTGTTGAAGCATTAACAAGATGTATAATGGATAAACATACACATTCAGAAAACAATGACCAAAGTTATAGTGAATGCATCCAAGATGATGTATATGCAGCTTAATCTTTTTATCTCAATGAGATAATAGCTTTATAAAGAGCTTGAGTTCCATCATCGCCAAGACCCATTGCCTCAGCAATTCTGAATATCTGATGAGATGTGCCCAGACCAATAAGGGGCATTTTTAAATCTTCAGCAGATTCTAATGCAAGCCTAATATCTTTTTGTTGAAGAGCTATCCTAAAGCCTGGATTGTAGTCATTATCTTTTATTTTATTACCAAGATTTGTGAGCATCCAAGAACCAGCAGCTCCTCCAGATATAGCAGAAAGAAGAGTTTCTAAATCTAATTCAAATGCTTCTGCCAGAGCTAGACCCTCACTCATTGCAACTATATTTAATGCACATATAACTTGATTGCATAATTTTGCAGCCTGTCCAGAACCAGCTTTACCAAAGTAAGTAACTTTTGAACCCAAAACATCAAATATTGGTTTTGCTTTTTCTAATATACTCTCATCACCTCCAACCAATATTGAAAGTGTGCCTTCAATAGCTCCCTTTTCACCACCAGTAACAGGTGCATCAAGAAAATTTATCTCTCTTATTCTGCATTCTTCAGATATTTTTTCAGCAACTTTTGGTGAGATAGTGCTCATATCAATTATTATGGAATTCTTCTTTGCAGTTATTAATATTCCATTTTCTCCCAAAATAATTTCTTCTACATCTGGTGAGTCAGAAAGAATTGTTATTATAACATCAGCATCTTTAGCACAATCTGCAGGTGAGCTGCAACCAGTAGCACCCATTTCAACTAAAGAATTCATTTTTGATTGTGTTCTATTAAATACTCTAAGATTGTAGCCTGCATTTATTAGATTGCAAGCCATGGGTTTGCCCATTGTTCCAAGACCAATAAATGAAACGATCACAAAAAAACCTCCATAAATAAAAAAAGGGCTAAAAGCCCTTTTTAAAACTATTCTTCTTGCACTGCTGCCCGTTCTATAACAGATTCAGCCATATATATAGGAGCATTAGCTCTTAAGCTTAAAGCAATTGCATCACTTGGCCTACTATCAATCTCCATCACTTTATCATTTTTGATAATGGAAATTTTTGCATAATATGTGCCATTCCATAAATCATCAATTAAAATTCTATCAACCTTAGCATCAAGCCTATTTATGATATTATTCAATAAATCATGTGTTAATGGTCTGTCAGCACTGGCACCTTGAATTGCCAAATATATAGCCCTAGCTTCAAATTCACCAATCCATATAAGAACAGATCTATCTTTAGAATCTCTTAAAACAACAACATAAGCACCTGATTGTACAGAACCAACCACATCTTTAGGTTCAAATACACCAACTACTCTGACTAACTTTTCACCTTCACTTTTAGATGAATCTCTTTTTTCGTCATATTCATCACCAAAAGCTTCCCTAAAAAGATCATCAGGGTCTTCTGAGTTTTCGAAACTAAATTCTTCACTCACTTTATTTGCCTCTTTCCCAATTGCACAAACACAATAATAAAAGATATTTTGAATTATATTATTCAGATCTCTTATTCTACATCAAAACTATTCTTTAATTGTTTCACCACAATCTTTAAAAATTCCTTGTTAGATTTTGTATGCTTAAATCTATCAACAAGTAATGTGTTTGCTTCAATAGTATCTAAAGCAGAAAGAACCCTATGTAATCCCCAAACATGTTTGAGAGTTTCTTCATCAAATAATAGTTCATCATGTCTTGTTCCAGATCTCTTGATATCAATTGCAGGGAATATCCTTCTTTCTGCAAGATTTCTATCAAGAACTAGTTCCATATTGCCAGTAGCTTTAAATTCTTCAAAAATAGCATCATCCATTCTGCTTCCAGTTTCCACTAAAGCAGTTGCAATAACAGTAAGACTTCCACCTTCTTCAATATTTCTTGCAGCACCAATAAATCTTTTTGGTCTGTATAATGCACTTGGATCAAGACCACCTGAAAGAGTTCTACCGCTAGGATTTACAGTCAAGTTAGAAGCTCTTGATAATCTAGTTATGCTATCAAGCAACACCACTACATCTTTACCCGATTCTACCAGTCTTTTACTCATTTCCAAAACCATATCAGCAACTCTCATATGATTTTCAGGTAATTCATCAAATGTAGAGCTCACAACTTGACCATTCACTGATCTTCTAATATCAGTAACTTCTTCTGGTCTTTCATCAATAAGAAGAACAATAAGCTCAACTTCAGGATAGTTTGTAGTTATGCTATTTGCAATTTCTTTTAGCAGGGTTGTTTTGCCAGCTTTTGGCGGTGCAACAATTAATCCCCTTTGTCCTTTTCCAATTGGAGCGATTAAATCAATAAATCTTGTAGAATATTTATCAGGAGTAGTTTCCAAGATCAATTGTTCATTTGGATAAATCGGAATTAAATCATCAAAGTTTTTTCTAGATCTTGCAGTTTCAGGATCAAGATTGTTTATTGCTTGAACCCTCAAAAGGCTATAATATTTTTCTGAGTCTTTTGGTGGCCTAACTTGACCTGATACTCTGTCTCCAGTCCTCATACCAAATCTCTTTATCTGTGATTGAGAAACATAAACATCACTAGGACTAGGGGCAAAGTTAGAATGTCTCAAAAATCCCCAGCCTTCAGGCAGGATTTCTAAAACACCTTCATCAAATATCAAGCCACTTTTTTCTGCAAATGATCTTAGGATATTGAATACTAATTCCTGTCTTCTGGAATATCCTTCTTCAATACCAAGTGAAGCTCCAACAGCTTCAAGTTCTTCAATACTTTTCTTTTCTAATTCTGCTAATTCTAACGGCTCCAATTGATTCACCTCTCAGGAGATTAGCTATACACTAATTTATGCAATGTAATATAATATAAATAAGCAAGGATAACCTTGTTTAATAAGCAGTTAAATAAAATTGGATTCTAAATATGGTTTGGAAGTTTATACATGACATCCGGATAATTAACCGATGAGGTTTTAATATTTTAATATACACTATTATACATTATGATATATAATTTGTCTACTATTTAGTTATTTCTGTTATAAACCTCTGGTTTCAACACTCCAATATATGGAAGATTTCTGTATCTGCCATCATAGTCAAGACCATATCCAACTACAAATAGATCATCAATAACAAATCCTATATAATCTATGTTTACTTCAACTTTTCTTCTGCTGGGCTTATCAAGTAAAGCACATACTTTAACAGATTCCGCCCCTCTAGTTAAAAGATTTTCTTTTAGATAGCTAAGTCTTAAAGTCCAGCCTGTGTCCACAATATCTTCAACAATTAAAACATGTTTTCCAGATATATCTGCATCCACATCTTTTATCACTCTTACAATACCTGAGGAAGATGTGTCTCCACAATAACTGGATATTGAAACAAAATCGTAGTTTACATCAGCATCAATTTCTCTCAAAATATCAGCAAGAAAGATAGCAGACCCCTTTAATATACCCACCAAAAGGAGTGATACATCTTTATAATCGGCAGATATTTGCCTTCCCATCATAGCAATTCTTAATTTTATATCATCTTTTGAAAAAAGAATATCTGCAATATCAGGATGTATTTCATCCATTGCCTACTCCCATTCAATAGTTGCTGGCGGTTTTGAGCTTATGTCATATACTACTCTATTAACACCTTTTACTTCATTTATAATTCTATTGCTTATTTTTTCCATCACATCATAAGGTAGCCTTGCCCAATCTGCAGTCATGGCATCTTCACTTGTAACAGCTCTTAATACAATTGTGTCATTATAGGTTCTTTGGTCACCCATCACTCCAACACTTCTTATTGGTGCAAGCACACCAAATGCCATCCATAATTCTTTATATAAATTAGCTGATTTTATTTCACTAACTATTATTTCATCAGCATGTCTTAAAGTATCAAGTCTTTCTTTTGTAACTTCTCCAACTATCCTAATGGCAAGACCAGGACCGGGGAAAGGTTGTCTCCAAACCATATCATCTGGTATCCCAAGCTCAGCAGATACTGCCCTTACTTCATCTTTAAATAAATATCTAACAGGTTCTATAAGTTTGAGATTCATATTCTTGGGGAGACCACCAACATTGTGATGTGATTTTATAACTGCAGCTGTTTTTGTGCCGCTTTCTATAACATCTGGATATAAAGTTCCCTGCCCCAAGAATTTTGCATCTTTAATCTGAGATGCATGCTCTTCAAATATTTTATAGAACTCATCACCAATAATTTTTCTTTTTTGCTCAGGGTCTGTAACACCTTTTAATCTACTTAAGAATCTTTCTTGTGCATCAACATAAACCAGCTTCATTTTGAAGTGACCCTCAAACATTCTTCTTACTTTCTCACCTTCATTTGCCCTTAATAATCCATGGTCGACAAATATGCATGTGAGCTGATCACCAATAGCAGCATGTATCAAAGCAGCAACACAGCTGGAATCTATTCCACCACTAACACCACAAACCACTCTTTCATTTCCAACAGTATTTCTAATCTCTTTTATTGCACTATCAATGAATGATGCAGGTGTCCACGTGCCAGTGAGTCCACATTCTTTGTATAAAAAGTTTTGAATAACATCAATTCCCCATGGAGTATGAACAACTTCAGGATGAAATTGTATTCCATAAAGCTTTCTGTTTCTGTCTTCCATTGCGGCAACAGAAGTAGATTGAGTTGATGCAGTAACAACAAATCCTTCAGGTGCAGATGAAACAATATCACCATGGCTCATCCAGCAGTTAAGTGTGCCTTCAAGACCACTGAAAAGACCTTTGTCATCTAGTACTTTAATCTCAGTTTTACCATATTCTCTCAGTTCACCAGCCTCTACCTTGCCACCAAGAGATACAGCCATCAGCTGATGTCCATAACATATACCTAATAAAGGAATATCAATATTTAGAATATTTTTATCAAATTCTGGTGCATTATCTAGATATACACTAGATGGACCTCCAGACAATATTATAGCTTTGGGATTACATCTTTTTATTTCATCAATAGATGTATCAGACGGCAGTATTTCACAATACACTCTGCATTCTCTAACTCTTCTAGCTATGAGCTGAGTATATTGTCCACCAAAATCAAGAATTACAACCATTTCATTTGCAACACAGGGATCTGTTGAAGTCAAAACAACCTCCAGAAAGATATAACAAGGATAACTGGGGATTAAATCTGTAGTTAATCACAATAAAGCATAACAAACATAATTATTTATGTCAATAATTGTGATATTTTTTCAGTTTGATTTTGCTATTAGAATTGATTATATGTTATGATATAAATATATAGAGTAAACAATTAAGCTGTCATTTTCGCTATGCATGAAGTATGACTACAATTTTTGTGTTTGAAGTTGGAGAAAACATTAGACCTGAAGATATGGTAGTTAATATCTGCAAAGCAAAACATGCAACAAATATGAGATCATCAACAGAAGATGCAACAGTTCTAATAACTCCAGCTAAGAAAATTTTGCTTGAGCAAGCATTGTTGTTTATTGGTGAAGATGAGCTTTTGGAAGTAAAACCTGATGCATTGAGATTCAGAAAAAGAATATTATCTGAATTAGATAGAACAATTGAATCTAGAAAAAAGAAATAGTTAGTATATTATCACTTCATCATAACTAGCACATGTAATAAACTTTGGTGATAGAGAAGTTACATTTCCAGAAACAGATATATACTTACCATTTTCTAATGGATAGTTTCCATTTATTGCGGCATTTGAAAAATCTATTTTGATAGTTCCTGAACCATCTGATATATCACATTGGTTTTGCGTTAAGTTGCTGACTTGACCACAAACTTTAACCCTTAATCCAAGCGTGTTTGGTCCATATTCATTGCTTATAGACTTTATATTCATAGCAAATGGACCGATATGAAAGACATTAACAGAATTATTAATATTCTCTGATTCAAAATTTACTTGATTTGATGCACTAACAGCAGAGTTTTCTGGAATGCTCACAATCACAGTTCCTGGTGATGTGATTCCTCCAACAGCAATATCATATACTGCCCCATTGCCTGTAACAAAGACTGTTTTATTGCCACCAGCTGTTCCAGAAACAATAACATCTGAGGATGTAAATCCTGATATAGATTCACTGAATACAGCTCTAAACTTGATATATTTATCATTTGTAGGATTGTATTGGTTTTCTGATTTACTAACTGTTACAGTGAGAGGATTAGGAAGTCTCAAATCAAGAAAAACTGGCAAATGACCTGAACTTTTTGCAGTATTGATCAATGCCTGAGCAATCATAGGACCAACCATTGCGTTTCCATTTACAGTTAAAGTAGTATCAAAACTAGTTCCATCATTTCCCCAGCATCTATATGAATGATTTGGATCATCCCAAGTAGAAGTGCTGTATGGAATTGCTGGGTTTCCAATATAATCTAAGCCAACTCCATCAATCAAATCCTCACTAATTAAAAGTTGGTCATGTCTATCATCCATGCCACCCGCACCAATTGGATCTTGTGTATGAATAAATCTAAAATAACTGTTATTATTCCAGTTGCCAGGTGAATTAATAGGATCAAAAAATCTTCCATTATTGTTTGATTCTGAACCAACTAATTTTTGATATGCAGCTTCATTAGAGTTTTGTATATTTGTATCACCACCATATAGAAAACTCCAAGATGGATTTAATACTTGTGCATCATTTCTAATAAGTTGAGCTTCTCTCAGTCTTCTTGCTCTGTCTGTTGAACTAGTTCCAGCTTTCATATGTGAACTATACATAGCTATAATTGGTGTACTTGCAGTTGGATATCCTTTTATAGCTACATCATATCTCATTAGATTTCTAGGAATTTCAGGGTTAGGTCCACCATTTTGTACAACAATATAATTTATCAAATCAAAAAAAGAAGTTCTATAAAAAAATGCACTATCAGTATCTGGTCCATTTATAAATGGTGCTGCTTCCCAATCACCAGGGCTTCCTGTGGCTGTATTGAGCAAATTTTTGAAATGAGTTACAGCTCCTGCATCTATAAATTCCTGACCTAGTATAATATCCGGAGCAAAACTTCTGCCCATATAAGAACCATATACAGCATTCTTTATGTCATTATCTCTTGAGTCAGGTCCAGTATAATATGAGATATTCCATGTTGATATTCTAACTTTTGAATCTTGAGAAAAACATACTTGAAGGCTTTGTATAAATATGAATAGTATGATTATGAATAATTTTACCTTTTTTGTTTTCAACAAAACTTGCATTGATTCTTCTCCATTGATTTTGAGATATAGAAACATCTTCAATATAAAGTACAAGCATTGAAAATTGACTGCACACATCTTACATTTTGCTTCCACCTAACAAATATTTTGTGTTTCATATGACAATATTGATATATCAAGATAATGCTGCCTAGTATTTATACGTTTATATATTATGTTGGCATATAATTTCAATTTTATATCAATATTCTTCTTGGGATGTTTTGAAAACTTAGTTTCATTTGCATAAGCTTATATAATACGAAGATTTGTGTGGTGATAAAAAAGAGGTTATTAATTTCTAATTTTTACTTGTATCAAATAGAATATTTTTTGAACTTATCAACTAGCTCTTCTGGTATTCTGGCTGATATCCTCACTCCATTTGTTAGATACTCTTTTTCTACTATTTCACATTTCTCATGACAAATAGCAATTAAATCTCCATATTCAAATGGTATCAACAGTTCATAAAGAGTAAGTTTTCTTGATATGATATTTATTATCAGCTCATCAAGATAGTCAATTCCTTCACCAGTTAATGCAGAAAAATAGCAGGAATCAGGTGTATCAGCTATAAGTTTTCTTAGCTCATATTGATCTCTTATAAGATCACATTTATTGAAAGCTGTGATTATTGGTTTGTTGTATGCTGATAAGTCTTTTAATACTTCCTTAACACTTTCAATCTGAGCGTCTCTGTATGGATGACTTGCATCAACTACATGAATTAGAATATCAGATTCAACTACTTCTTCCAAAGTTGCCTTGAATGCAGCTATTAGGTTATGAGGAATATTTCTTATAAATCCTACTGTATCAGATAATAAAATACTTCTTCCATCAGATAAATCAACTCTTCTAGTTGTTGGGTCAAGTGTAGCAAATAGCTTTGCATCTACTTCCACATCTGAGTTTGCAAGTCTATTTAGTAGAGTGGATTTACCAGCACTTGTATATCCAACTAAGGCAACAGTTGGAATATTAAGCTTTGCTCTTGAGCTTTTCTGCAAATGTCTATGTTTAACAACTTCTTCTAATTCTTTTTTTAAACTTGATATTCTATTTCTTACTCTTCTTCTATCTGTTTCAAGTTTAGTTTCACCAGGACCTCTAGTGGCAACTCCACTTCCACCACCAATCCTAGACATCTGAATACCCCTGCCTGATAATCTTGGAAGCAGATATTGGAGCTGTGCAAGTTCTACTTGGAGTTTTCCTTCACTTGATCTGGCTCTTTGAGCAAAAATATCAAGTATCAACTGAGTTCTATCAACAACTTTTGCCTTTACAACATCTTCTATGTTTCTTTGTTGGGTAGGTGTGAGATCTTCGCTAATCATAACTACATCAACATCGGTGTCACATACAATCAAAAAGGCTTCTTCTGCATTACCTGAGCCAATATAATACTTGACATCAGGCATACTGCGGCGGATATGCATTTCTTCTACAACATCCACACCAGCAGTTTCACAAAGAAGCCTCATTTCTACTGTATTTGATTTTGTTTCAATAGGGTCTTTGTGGTCATTTATAATGAGCAGTGCTGTTTCCCTATCTGCTACTTTATAACCCTTTTCCCTATTTGATGATTTATTTTTCTCTAACTCCAATTTACCTTTATGTTTTCTTTAATTCTTTTTACAGCCTCAGCCATTTTGTCTCCATTGTTGTCTCCACTAACAGTAAGAGACATTCTCACATAACCCTCACCATACTCGCCATAACCATTGCCCGGTATCACTAGAACACCTGCATCAACTAAAAGCATTTTTGCAAACTCAGCAGAAGTATATCCCTCTGGC
>JBDNDK010000043.1:0-15809 GCA_046719185.1 Armatimonadota bacterium | reverse complement strand
TATAAGAAAAAGAGATATAAGATTTGCAGTGATAGCAGCAAGAGGTACATCAGACCATGCTGGAATATATGGCAAATATTTACTTGAAATAAAAAATGGGATGCCGACAGCTCTTGCAAATTGCTCTGCATTTACATTGTATAATGCTGATATTCATCTTGAAAACACTCTAGTCATTGGTGTATCTCAATCTGGTCAGGCTCTAGATGTTATTGAATATCTCCTGCAAGCAAAAAAAAGAAATGCTTTAACTGTTGCAATTACAAACGAACCTGATTCTAATATTACAGAAATTGCGGATTATGTAATTTTTTGTAATGCAAAAAAAGAAGAGGCAATAGCAGCCACAAAAACTTATACATCTTCTCTTGGAGTTTTTTATCTAATAAGTGCAATATTAGCTGATAATGACAAATCAATTGATATGCTTGTTAATTGTGCAAATGAGATAAAATATGCTCTTGAACTAGATAAAATAATATCTGAAATTGTTCAGAAATATAAAAACATGCAATCTGGAGCTGTAATATCAAGAGGAATTAATTACTGCACAGCTCTTGAAGTGTCATTAAAACTTGCTGAAACTAGCTATATTGGAATGAGAGGATATTCATCTGCTGATTTTCTTCATGGCCCAATAGTGTCCATTCATAAAGATAATCCTTGTTTGATAATTGCTCCAAAGGGAAAAGCGTTTGATTCAATATTTGAAACTTCTCAAAAACTAGCAGAAAAGAAAGCTAACACAATAATATTTAGTTCTGAAGAAAGTATTCTAGACATTGCAAAATCAAAAATCAAACTAAATACTATGGTATCAGAAGAATTAAGCCCACTAGTTTATGTAATAGCTGGTCAATTATTTGCATATCATCTAGCAATTGCAAAAGGCAATAACCCAGATAAACCAGAAGGTTTAAATAAAGTAACTCTAACGAGGTAGATATGATAAACAAAGACAGACTTCTACAATTATTCTATGATTTATTGAATATAAACAGTCCCTCTCTTAAAGAAAGAGAAATTGCAGATTTTGTCATTGAAAAACTTAAAAACTTAGGTCTTGAGGTAACAGAAGACAATGTAGGAAGCAAAATTGGAGGAAATACCGGAAATATATTTGCTTTTCTACCATCAAACACACAAAATGGTAAAAGCATATTTCTAGGTGCTCATTTAGACACTGTTGAACCTACATCAAACCTAAATATAGTAACAAAAGATGGTGTGATATCATCTGATGGAACATCTATACTCGGTGCAGATGATAAAGCTGGATTAGCAGTAATAATAGAAGCTGTTGAATCTATAATTGAAAACAATATACCACATTCTGATATTCAGCTTGTTTTTAATGTAGCTGAAGAAATTGGTTTATGTGGTTCTAAAAATATGAATAAAGAGAATCTCAATGCAGATTTGGGCTATATATTTGACACCCAGAAACCTGCTGGTGGGATTACTGTTAGTGCACCAAGCCATGAAAATTTATTTATTGAAATAAAAGGAAAAGCTGCACATGCTGGTATGGCTCCAGAATCTGGCATTAGTGCAATATTAGCAGCATCAAATGCTATTAGCAAGATGAAATTAGGAAGAATAGACTCTGAAACCACTGCAAATGTTGGTGTGATAGAAGGTGGAAAAGCTAGGAATATAGTTCCTGATTTAGTTAAAATCAAAGCTGAGGCAAGAAGCAGAAACCAAGATAAACTTATTGCTCAGAGCAAACATATGAAAGAAATATTTGAATCAGAGGCTAGTGCAATTGGAGCTGAAGCAAAGGTTGAAATAATAAGAGAATATGATTCTTATAGATGGTCTGAAAATGATGATGTGATTAAACTTGCTGTTTCAGCCTGTAAAAAGTGTAATATTGAACCACATTTTATGGATGGTGGTGGTGGAAGTGATGCAAATAATTTCAATTCTTATGGTGTGCCTTGTGTGGTAATTGGACTAGGATATGATAATGCACACAGTTCAAGTGAAAATATTGCCATAGATGACTTAGTGAAATCTTGTGAGTATGCACATGCTCTTATATTATCTGCAGTGGAAGGGATTTAACTTTTGCTTAAGAGAAAGTCAGGAAAAGTTGTTGAAATAATAGGCATCAGAGGAAACTGCATTGAGCTTAATGTTGATATTAAAGGCTCAATAGAAAAAGCTGTATGTTATATTGATTTAATTGGTGATGTGAGTGTTGATGATGAATTAATACTAAATACAACAGCAGTTGAAAAGAGCCTTGGCACTGGTGGATATCATTTTGTAATTGCAAATATATCTAAAATAGACGAAGGTGATCTAGATACTGGTCATATAGTCAAGCTTAGATACACACCTCATCAGCATTGTGTATTATCAGTTGAAGAAGAAGATTCTCCAGACAGCTATATATTTGAAGAATTTGAATCGCTTAATGGATTGCCTGTGATTGTTGGTCAATTACACAGCCAACTTGCACCTGCTGCTGCAGGAGTAAAAACTGCAAGTAAAAGTAATGCAAAGGTGTGTTACATAATGACAGATTCTGCATGTCTTCCCCTACACTTCAGCAAACAAGTATTCAAACTTAAAGAAGAAGGTTTTATTGATTCTACAATCACAATTGGGCAGGCATTTGGTGGTGATTATGAAGCAGTAAATATTTACACTGCTCTAATTACAGCTTGTGATGTGGTTCAAGCAGATGTTGTTATCATTTGCCCAGGACCCGGAAATGTAGGAACTGGTACTAAATATGGATTTTCATCTATTGAGCAAGGTGAAATTATAAACTCAATAAATATTATGAATGGGAAAGCAATAGCCATACCTAGAATCAGTTTTGCTGACCCAAGAAAAAGACACTACGGAATTAGTCATCACACTATAACATCACTTGGAAAAATTGCTCTGACAAAATGTATTGTAGCCTTACCAATGATTGACCAGATGAAGCTAATACTTTTAGAAGAACAAATAAATCATAGTGCTATATGCTATAAACATACTACAAAAATTGCTGATGGAAAATATGCAATTTTAGAATTACAAAAGAAGTCTATAAATCTAAACACTATGGGCAGAAATTATGAGCAGGACAGTGAATTTTTCCTTGCAGGAGCAGCTGCTGGAGTAATTGCTGCAAATTTCATACGATGATTTTCTTACATTCATGTAAGATTTATTCAGATAATCCATAAGAATTTGATATAAAACATCTTCCAAAAGCAGCAGAATTTGTTTATAATTTGATGGGTTGCTTTTTTATTGTCCTTTTCTTATTAAATCCTCTGAAAGGTTATTTATAAATGAATGTTCTTGTTATAGGAAGTGGTGGAAGAGAACATGCACTCTGCTGGAAATTATCCCTTAGTAATATTGTCAATAAAATTTATGCTTTGCCCGGCAATGCTGGTATATCATCTATTGCTGAATGTATAGATGGCAATGTGATGGATATAAAATCTATTGTAGATTTTGCAGAAAAAAACTCAATTGATTTAACTGTTGTTGGTCCTGAGTCTCCTCTTATAGCTGGTCTTGCTGATGCCTTGATTGAAAAAGGATTAAAAGTGTTCGGTCCTAATAAAGAAGCTGCACAGATGGAAGGCAGCAAAGTTTTTGCAAAAAACCTAATGCTTGAAAACAATATTCCCACTGCTTTTTGCAAATCATTTTCAAATTCAACTGATGCTAAAAAATATGCAGAAGAAGTATCATCAAACTCAAATGATCCTATTGTTGTAAAGGCTGATGGTGAAGCTGCAGGAAAAGGTGTTTTTATATGCAACACTCTTGAAGAAGCAAAATCTGCCATTGATCAGATAATGGAAGAAAAAATATTTGGTGATTCTGGAAATCAATTGATTATTGAAGAATATCTTGATGGACAAGAAGCTACATTTATGTGTTTTGTAGATGGTGAAAACTTTGTTCCAATGATTGCCTCTCAAGACTACAAAAGAGCTTATGACAATGATGAAGGTCCTAACACTGGTGGAATGGGTTGTTATGCTCCTGTGCCAGTATTCACAGATAATATAAGAAAAGAAGTTATTGAAACAATAATTAAACCCACACTTAAAGCTTTGAAAAATAGAGGAATCTATTATAGAGGTGTATTGTATACTGGTCTTGCACTTACAGATAAAGGACCAAAAGTGATAGAATTTAACTGCAGATTTGGTGATCCAGAAACACAGGTTGTGTTGCCACTATTAGAATCGGACTTTGCTAAAATAGCTCTTGCTGTTGCCGATGGAAAGCTCGACGAAATAGAAGTTAACTGGTATGATAAAAAAGCTCTATGTGTAGTAATGTCATCTGGTGGTTATCCCGGAAAATATGAAAAGGGAAAAGTTATTTCTGGATTAGAAAAAGCTGAAGAATCTGGGTGCTTAATATTCCATGCTGGAACTTGCATGAAAGATAATGATATATTAACAAATGGCGGTAGAGTTCTTGGAGTTACTGCTTGTGGAAATGATTATAAAAAATGTATTGATAAAGTATATACAGCAGTTAATTATATAAAGTTTGATTCATTGTATTATAGAAGAGATATAGGAGCTAAACTTATATGAGCGGAAAAGTCGCAATTGTGATAGGAAGTAGATCAGATGCTGAACTTATGAAGCAAGCAAAAGATGTGTTGAAAGAGCTTGGAGTTGAAAGTGAGATGATGGTGATGAGTGCTCACAGAACTCCTGATTTTGCGATTGACTTTGCGAAAAATGCAGATAAAAACGGTTTCGAAGTTATAATAGCTGGTGCTGGACTAGCTGCACATCTACCTGGTGTGATGGCTGGAGTATCATCTCTGCCTGTGATTGGTGTTCCAATTAAATCTGGTGCATTAAATGGTGTTGATTCTTTATATGCAATAGTGCAGATGCCTCCTGGAGTGCCTGTTGCAACAGTTGCAATTGATGGAGCAAAAAATGCAGGTATATTAGCAGCACAAATGCTTGCAATAAAATATGCAGATGTAAAAGAAGCTTTGAGTAAGTATAAAATTGAAATGGCAGAAAAAGTAAACCCGGGCAGGATTGATATATAATGATAGATAGATATTCCCTACCTCAAATGAAAGAAATATGGAGTGAGCAAAGTAAATTTCAAGCTTGGCTTGATGTTGAAATTGCTGTTTGTGAAGCTCATGAAAAGTATGATGTTATTCCTGCAGGTGTTACAGATAAAATCAAACAAAATGCATCATTTACAGTCGAAAGAATTGAAGAAATAGAAGCTGAGACCCATCACGACTTGATAGCATTTGTAAAAGCTGTTACAGAAAATATGGGTGATGAAGGCAAGTATGTGCATTATGGTGTTACAAGCTATGACATAGAAGACACAGCAATGGCACTAAGAATGAAAAAATCCTGCGATATTATCATTGCTGATCTTGAAAAGCTTGCAGAAACAGTAAAAAGCAAAGCAAAAGAATTCAAAATGACTCCAATGATAGGTAGAACACATGGTGTACATGCTGAACCCATCACATTTGGATTTAAGATGGCTGTTTGGTATGCCCAGATATTAAGAGATATTCAAAGAATGAAAATTGCAAAAGAAGAAATCTCTTATGGAAAGATATCTGGTGCTGTTGGTATATTTGGAAATGTTGATCCTCATATTGAAGAATATGTATGTGAAAGATTAGGCTTGAAATTCTCTCCTGTTTCAACTCAAATAGTGCAAAGAGACAGACATGCTCAAGTATTATGTGCATTAGCAATAGCTGCAAGTAGTGCTGAAAACTTTGCAACTGAAATGAGAAACCTGCAAAGAACAGAAATTTTAGAAGTGCAAGAAATGTTTCTGCCAGGTCAAAGAGGCTCATCTGCAATGCCTCATAAGAGAAATCCTTGGAGATTTGAAAGCATTGTAGGTCTTGCTAGAGTTGTAAGAGCAAATGCTGTTCCAGCTATGGAAAATATAACAAGCTGGCATGAAAGAGATAACACAAACTCAGCTTGTGAAAGAATAATAATACCTGATAGTTTCCTTGCAACAGACTTTATGCTTCAATCATTAAATAGACTAATTGAAAGACTTGTTATAAATAATTCTAATATGGGCAATAACCTTAGCAAGATGGGAGAGCTAGTATTTAGTGAGCACGTATTGCTTGCTCTTGTCAAAAAAGGTATGACAAGAGAAGAAGGCTATAAAGTCTGTCAAAGAAATGCAGCAAAAAGCTGGGATGACAACATGAGCTTCAGAGAAGCTCTTGAGCAAGATGAAGAAGTAAAGAGACTATTGAGCAAGTCTGAACTTGATGAATGCTTTAATCTTGATCATCATTTGAGAAATGTTGATACAATATTCAAGAGATTAGGTATTATTTAGAAGTTATTGATATGAGATAAGAGGTTAGATATTTTTTAATATCTTAGAATTACATAGATACATATATAAATTTAATAAGCTATAAAAAGGAGCCAGTATGGCTAGAGTTGATGTTTATGTTACATTAAAACCTACACTTTTAGATGCACAAGGAAAAGTAGTGCATTCTGCCTTGAAAAATTTAGGCTACACCAATATTGAAGGTGTAAGAATAGGAAAATATATTCAATTATCTGTAAATGATAATTCTGAAAATCTCACAGAAGAAATTGAAGAGGCTTGCAGAAAACTTCTCTCCAATCCTGTAATTGAAGATTATAGGTATGAAATCATTAAGGATGAGGAGAAACCCTGATGAAGTTTGGTGTTGTGGTTTTTCCGGGTTCTAATTGTGATCAAGATGCCTATTATGCAGTAAGAGACATTCTCAAACAGCCTGTGGAATATATATGGCATCAGGATACAGATGTATTTGGCTATGATTGCATTATATTGCCTGGCGGTTTTTCTTATGGTGACTATTTAAGATGCGGAGCAATTGCCAGAATAAGTCCTGTAATGAACTCTATAATGGAGTTTGTAAAAAATGGCGGAAGATTGATTGGAATATGTAATGGATTTCAGATTTTATGTGAAGCACATCTACTTCCAGGAGCCTTGACCACAAACAAAGGTTTGAGATTTATATGCAAATATGTAAATGTAAAGGTTGTAAATGATTCAAGTGACTTTACACATCTTTGTAAAAAAGACCAAGTATTAAGCATTCCTATTGCACATCATGGTGGAAATTATTTTTGTGAACCTGATACCCTGAAAACTCTCCAAGATAATGATAGAATTTTACTTCAATATTGTGATTCAGATGGAAATGTTACAGAAGATGCAAATCCTAATGGTTCTATATTCAATATTGCTGGAATCATAAATGAAAAAGGGAATGTTGCAGGTATGATGCCTCATCCGGAAAGAGCAGTTGAAAGTATACTTGGTAGTGAAGATGGAATCTATATATTAAAATCAATTGTTGAAAGAATTGGTGTGTAATCTCAATTGGAGTTAAATAATATGTCAATTAGCAATACTCAACCTATTGACCCTAAAATATACAGGGAAATGGGACTTAATGACAGTGAATATAATACTATAGTTGATACTCTTGGCAGACATCCAACATATACTGAAGTTGGAATGTATGCAGTTATGTGGAGTGAACATTGCGGATATAAATATTCAAGACCTATTCTAAAGCTATTTAAGAAATATAAAGAAGCTATTGAAGGTGAAGGTCTTGAAAATGCAGGTGTGATTGATATTGGTGATGGCTTAGGTATTGTAATGAAAATGGAAAGCCATAATCATCCATCTGCTGTTGAACCATTTCAAGGTGCAGCAACAGGTGTAGGTGGAATTTTAAGAGATATCTTCACCATGGGAGCAAGACCTATTGCCAACATGAATAGCCTTAGATTTGGAAGTCTTGATGATGCACATAACAGATACCTATTTGAGCATGTTGTAGGTGGAATAGGTTTTTATGGAAACTGTGTTGGAGTTCCCACAATTGGTGGTGAAATATATTTTGAGGATTGCTATTCTGGAAATCCATTGGTTAATGCTATGAGCCTTGGAATAGTTGAAATTGGCAAAATAGCATCAGCAGGTGCTTATGGAAAAGGAAATAGTGTAATGCTTGTTGGCTCAAGCACAGGAAGAGATGGTATTCATGGTGCAACATTTGCTAGTGTTGAACTTGGCCCGGATTCTGAAAGCAAAAGACCAAATGTGCAGATGGGTGATCCTTTTGTAGAAAAATCTTTGATTGAAGCCACTCTTGAGGGACTCAAAACTGGATATATAGTTGGTATTCAGGATATGGGAGCTGCTGGTATCACTTGCTCAACATGTGAAACATCTGCAAAAGCAAACACAGGTATGACTATTGATATCAGAAAAGTTCCGTTAAGAGAGCAAGGAATGAGTTCCTATGAAATAATGCTTTCTGAATCTCAGGAAAGAATGCTTGCGATTGTAGAAAAAGGTAAAGAAAAAGAAGTTGCAAGTGTATTTGAAAAATGGGGACTAAATGCTGTTGTCGTTGGTGAAGTAACAAATGATGGCATAGTTAGAATTTATGATAATGGTGAGTTAGTAGCTGAGGTCCCAGCAAAATCTCTTGCAGATGAAGCTCCGACTTATGAATTGCAAACAGAAGAGCCAGAATACTTAAAAATTGTTCAGAATTATGATTTATCATCTATTCCTGAACCAACTGATTATAACACTGCACTTCTCCAACTGCTTTCTGCACCATCAATTGCAAGCAAAGAATGGGTTTATGAGCAGTATGATCATATGGTGCAAACAAACACAATAGTTCTTCCCGGATCTGATGCCGGTGTTATTAGAATTAGAGAAACAAAAAAAGCAGTAGCTGTAACTACAGACTGCAATGCACGATATTGCTACTTAGATCCATTTGTAGGAGCACAAATTGCAGTTGCTGAAGCAGCAAGAAATTTGGCATGCACAGGTGCAAGACCTAAGGGTGTTACAGATTGCTTAAATTTTGGAAATCCGGAAAAACCTGAAGCATTTTGGCAATTCAAAAGAGCTGTTGAAGGTCTTGCTGAAGCTTGTGAATTCTTTGAAGCACCTGTAATAAGCGGAAATGTTAGCTTTTATAATGAAACCCCTGAAATGGCAATCTACCCTACTCCTGTAATTGGAATGTTGGGTTTGATTGAAGATGCTGAGAAAAGATGCACTTCCAGCTTTAAGAATGAAGGTGACATAATTTCGTTAATATCTCCATCAAGAAATCACTCATTCGAATCATCTGGGGATATATGTGAACTTGAATCAATGGGTGGAAGTGAGTATCTTAACACTATTCATAATTTAGCAGTTGGGAAACCCCCAAAACTTGATTTAGCAACAGAAAAAAAAGTGCACGAGGTTGTGCTTCAGGCAATTGAAGCCGGATTGCTATCAAGTGCACATGATTGTGCTGATGGCGGACTTGCAGTATGCATAGCAGAAAGCTGTATTCAGGGCAATATAGGTGCTGAAATTGGAATTCTTGCAAATTGTGCTCCAATTTCTGCATTATTCTCTGAAGTGCAATCAAGAATTGTTGTTTCATTACCCATTACTAAGCTTAGTGATTTAAGAGAAATAGCAGAAAAGCTGCAGGTTGATTGTATGATTTTAGGAAAAGTAAAATCTGATAGAATTAAAATTAATGTTAATGATGTAGAACTAATAAATACTCCTGTGGCTATATGTGAAGATGAATGGAGAAATGCCATAGGTAGAAAAATGCAGGAAACAGGTGTTTGATGTGTTATTTTGATAAACCAGAAATTCAAGAAGAATGTGGAGTATTTGGAATACATTCATCTTACGGTGATGCTGCAAGAACAGCATTCTTTGGTCTATTTTCACTGCAACATAGAGGACAAGAAAGTGCTGGAATAGCTGTCTCTGATGGTAATAAAATAAAAATGCACAGAGATATGGGTCTTGTAACTCAAGTTTTTCAAGAACAAACTCTAGTTGACCTATCTGGAAATCTAGGCATTGGACATGTAAGATATTCAACAACGGGCTCTAGTGTTTTGAGAAACGTACAGCCAATGAAGTGTGAGTGTAATTATGGACCTATTGCACTTGCACACAATGGAGACTTAATAAACGCTGCTGTTGTAAGAGATGAAATGCTTTCACAAGGAATTTCTTTTGAAACAACAAATGATAGTGAAGTTATAATAAAAATTATTGCAAACTCCTGTTGCTGTGATATTGAAGATGCTATTTGTGAAGCAATAAAAAAAATCAAAGGTGCTTATGCTTGTATAGTACTCACTTTAGACAAACTAATTGCTTTTAGGGACCCACATGGTATTAGACCTCTGTGTATTGGTAAAATAAATGGTGGTAATGATTATGTAGTAGCCTCTGAAAGTTGTGCTATTGACACAATTGGTGCTAGCTCTGTAAGAGAAGTCAAACCGGGAGAAATGATCATAATTGATAAAAATGGTATGACTTCAAAACAAGCAGTGCCATTTGAAAGAAATGCATTGTGTATATTTGAATATGTTTATTTTGCAAGACCAGACAGCAGAATGAATGGGGTTTCTATACATGAAGCAAGAAGAAGAATGGGGCATCAGCTTGCTATTGAACATCCTATAACTGATGCTGATATGGTTTTTCCAATACCTGATACAGGAATTCCTGCTGCAATAGGACTTGCTGAAGCCTCAAAGATTCCATATGCTGAAGGTGTTATAAAAAATAGATATATCCATAGAACTTTTATTCAGCCAGACCAAAGAATGAGAGATAGAGGTGTAAGAATGAAATTAACACCGCTAACTGAAGCTCTTATTGGGAAGAAAGTTGTAATGGTTGAAGACAGTATTGTAAGAGGAACAACTATTGGTCCTACAATAAAAATGATTAGAGAAGCTGGTGCTAAAGAAATACATGTTAGAATAGCTTCTCCTCCATATAAACATCCATGTTTCTATGGTATAGATACTGCTAATCAAAATGAGCTTATTGCAGCTAAACTAAATGTTGAAGAGATTAGACAATATATAGGTGCTGATAGTTTAGGATATCTAAGCCTTGAGGGACTTGTGAAAGCAATAGGTATAGATAATTGTAATTTATGCTGTGCTTGCCTTGATGGCAAATATCCAATTGAAATACCTGATGAGGCTAAGCTAAGTAAGTATGTTTTTGAAGAACCAACTCCTGCTTAAAAAAACAATTTGGAGATTTTTATAATGAATAATGAAGAATCCACATACAAATCTGCAGGTGTAGATATAGAAGCTGGTGAGCTTGCAGTACACCAAATGAAAGATTATGTTTATTCTACATATAATGATAATGTCCTTACAAACCTTGGCACATTCGGAGGTATGTTCAAATTTCCTTCAGATGGATATGAAGATCCGGTTATAGTTTCTAGTATTGATGGGGTTGGCACAAAAGTCAAGGTAGCATCTATGATGAACAGATTTGATACTATTGGTATTGATTTGGTTAATCACTGTATCAATGATATTTTAGTTCAAGGTGCTAAACCACTTTTATTTATGGATTATTTTGCTGCCAGCAAACTTGACCCACAAATGGTAACTGAGGTTGTAAAAGGAATTTCAGAAGCTTGCTGTGCTGCTGGATGTGTTTTAATTGGTGGAGAAACAGCAGAAATGCCAGGGGTTTATTGTGAAGGTGAGTTTGATCTTGCTGGATCAATTGTTGGAATTGTTGATAGAAAATCAATAATTGATGGATCAAAAGTAAAACATGGTGATGCAATTATTGGAATTGCATCTAGTGGTCTTCATACAAATGGTTATTCTCTTGCAAGAAAAGTATTATTTGATGATTGCGGATATCAAGCAGACCAATATACTCCAGAATTAGGAAATGTATTGGGTGATGTGTTGCTTACACCTCATAAATGCTATTTAAATTCAATACATAAAATAATGGAATGTATTGATATTCATGCGATGGCACATATAACCGGTGGAGGTTTTTATAGCAATATCCCAAGAGTTTTACCTGCAGATTGTCAAGTTCTTATTGAAAGAAGAAGTTGGCCTGTGCCACCAATATTTACATTTTTACAAGAAAAAGGCAATATAGATTCTCTTGAGATGCATAGAGCATTTAATATGGGCATTGGAATGATAATAATAGTAGAAAACTCAAATGCGTTGAATACTGTAAATATTCTTGAAGAATCTGGTGAAAATGCATGGATTATAGGTGAAGTAAAACCAGGCGGCAGAGAGGTAACAATAATATGAAACAACCTCCAATAAATATTGCTGTAATGGTTTCTGGTCAAAGCAGAGGAAGCAATATGCAAGCTATAATAAATGGCTGCAAAGATGGTGAAATAAATGGCAAGGTTGTTTGTGTAATAGGTGTAAGAGATTCTGCACCTGCAATAGAAAGAGCAAAATTACAAAATATCAATACATTAATAATAAATCCATCCGAATATCCTAGTCAAGATGAGTATGATGAAAAATTAATTTCTGCATTATCTGATTATAATATAGATTTAATATGTCTTGCAGGATATATGAGACCTTTAGGAATAAAGATAATAAGAACATATAGAAATAAGATTATGAATGTCCATCCTTCTCTAATACCTAGTTTTTGTGGGAAAGGAATGTATGGACATCATGTTCATGAAGCGGCAATTAAAAGAGGTGTAAAAGTATCAGGGGCAACTGTACATTTTGTGAATGAAGAATATGATGAAGGTCCTATCATACTACAAACTGTTGTAAATATTGATGACAACGATAACGCAGAAACATTAGCCGCAAAGGTTTTGAATGTGGAGCACTCAACCTATGTAAAAGCAATTTCCCTTTTTGCTGACAACAAACTAGTAATTATTGGTAATAAAGTAATTTTTAAATAATTTTACAACTTTTAAACATATTAGATTATCATAACTTTAAATGTTCCTCTTAACATTTTTTAACATAAACATTCTACAAACTCATCAATAATATATTTCACAATTATTACAACATCATTACATTATTGTTTAACTTCATAATATCTATTTACATTGATAGGATTTTATGAGATAAATAAATATATACAGATATTAAATTAGATATCTTTATTTGTTCAATTGTTTATTTTCAGACATAATACATATGCACATTTATTGACAATGAATGTAATTCATAATAAATATCTATTGCTGATTATCTCTTTGAGATTTATAAGAAAGGTATGTAAATGGCAAATAAATCTATTTATGTAGGTAATTTACCCTACTCAACTACTGATGAGGAATTAAAGTCTGTATTTGATCCATACGGACCAGTGTCAGATGTGAGATTGATTCCCAATAAAGGTTTCGGCTTTGTTGATATTCCTGAAGAAAATATAGCAAAAGCTGTTGAATCTACTCACGGTTTGATTGTTGGCGGAAGAAATATTGTTGTTAATGAAGCAAAACCCAAACCAGATAGACAAAGAAAAAACTATTCTCAAAAATATTAAAAATAAACCCGTCTATTTTTTCAGTAATTTAAATAGACGGGTTTATATATTTTTATTTTGCGGCTCTAACAATAGCTGAAAAATCGGATGCTTTTAGTGAAGCACCACCAACTAATGCACCATCAATATTTGGTCTTGATAGTAATTCTTCAGCATTATCTGGTTTCACACTGCCACCATATTGGATTCTTACTTTTTCAGCAGTATCATTGCCATACATTTCAGCAACTATTGATCTGATTAGCCCACAAACTCTGTCAGCCTCATCAGAATCACAAACCTTGCCTGTTCCAATTGCCCATACTGGCTCATAGGCAATTACCATCTCATTTGCTAATTCTAAAGTAAAACCTGAAAGACATGTTTTCATTTGAGATGTTATAACTTCATCAGTCTTACCAGCTTCTCTCTCAGAAAGCATTTCACCGCAAGCAATAATTGGCTTAATCCCATTTGCAAATGCAAATTTTGCCTTCATATTAACAGTTTCATCTGTCTCACCGAAGTATGATAATACTTTTTCTAATTCTGGTGTAACAGTTCCAAACCTGCCTCTTGTTTCAGAGTGACCAATTATCACCCATTCACATCCAACATCTTTTAATAACTGAGGTGAAATTTGGCTAGTCCATGCACCAGATTCTTCCCAGAATGTGCATTGTCCTCCAAGCATAATATTGCTTCCTTTTAAAGCATCACCAACTTTTGCAAGTGATACAAATGTAGGACATACAGCAATATCTACATTTTTCACATCTGCTAACGAAGTTTTAAGCTCTTCAACAAGTGCAACTCCTTCAGCAACAGTTTTATTCATCTTCCAATTGCCCGCTATAAAAGGTTTTCTTGCCATTTTTTATCTCCTTAAAAAAAGAGTCAGGTGGAAAATCATATTTTTTTGATAACCGCCTGACTCACTAAATTTACATTTTATAAAAGTCGTTATTTGTCCTGTAAAGCAACCACTCCTGGGAGGTCTTTACCTTCTAAAAACTCAAGAGAAGCTCCTCCACCAGTAGATACATGGCTTACTTTTTCAGCATATCCTAACTTTTCTACAGCAGCAGCAGAATCACCGCCACCAATAATTGTTGTTCCAGTGCATTCAGACATTGCCTGTGCAACTCCAAGAGTTCCTTTTGCAAATCTATCATCTTCAAAAACACCCATAGGACCATTCCAAACAACAGTTTTAGCAGCCTTTATCTTTTCAGAAAACAGTTTGATAGATTCAGGACCAATATCTAAACCTCTATATCCATCAAGCATTTTATCAGATGGCACAATTTGAATATTAACATCACTTGGAACTCCTGATGGAATATCAAAATCAGCAGGAAGCTCAACACTTACAGTATCAACAGGCAACAAAAGTTCAACACCCTTTTCGTTTGCCTTTGCCATAGCATCTTTTGCAGCCTGTAATCCTGCTTCATCAACCATAGAATTGCCTACAGAAAGCCCTTTAGCAGATAAGAAGGTGTATGTCATAGCACCACCAATTATCAATTGATCAACTTTATTAAGCAAGTTATCAATAACAGTAATTTTATCTGATACTTTAACTCCACCAAGTATTGCAAGAAATGGTCTTTCTGGAGATTCAAGAGCCTTTCCTAAATAATCAAGCTCTTTCTCCATAAGAAATCCAGCAACACCCGGAAGGTATTTTGTTACACCTTCAGTAGAAGCATGAGCTCTATGAGCTGTTCCAAAAGCATCATTTACATATATTTCTGCAAGATCAGCAAGCTGCTTTGCAAAATCAGGATCATTCTTTGTTTCTTGCTTATAAAATCTAACATTTTCAAGCAGCATAACTTCTCCTGATTTTAGAGACATAGCTGCATTTTTTACTTCTTCACCAATACAGTCATTCATCTTTTGAACTGGTTTACCCAAAAGCTCAGATAATCTTTTTGCCACAGGATCCAAATTGAACTTTTCAACAGAATCCGGCAATACTTTACCTTTATCATCTGTTTTAGGTCTTCCTAGATGAGATACTAATATTAATTTTGCTCCATTATCAAGCAAATAATTAATTGTATTTAATGCAGCACTAATTCTTCTATCATCAGTGATATTTCTTTTTTCATCTAATGGAACATTAAAATCTACTCTACATAGAACACGCTTCCCGTTAACATCAATATCCTTAACAGTTTTCTTGTTCATAATTAGAGACCCTTACTCTCCATGTATTTAATAAGATCGCCAACTCTTTCTGAATATGCCCACTCATTATCATACCAGCTCATCACCTTAACAAATCTTGGTGTGAGTGCCATTGTTGATTGAGCATCAAATATTGAGCTATATGATGATCCAATAAAATCTGATGAAACAACTGGATCTTCGGTGTATCCAAGAATGCCCTTCATTGATCCTTCTGAAGC
>JBDNDK010000042.1:0-15842 GCA_046719185.1 Armatimonadota bacterium | reverse complement strand
TAATTGGTAAGAGATTCCCACATCATGGAGCAGTTGCATTCAACCATTGTGGAAAAGTTCTTTTTGATGCAGTAAAGCTTCTTGGAGTTACTGATATCAATACACCTCTACCAAAGACAATGTATTATCCTGGTGAGAATCCATTTGAGCTTTAAATATTAAATTGCTGATTTAATATAGAAGTGATATAAATATTAAGAGACACACATTATAAATAGTGTGTCTCTTTTTTTTGCTTAATATTTTATTTTGTTTGGCTACATCTTATGGCCAAGGGAATCCTGGTGCTCTAATATCTGTGAAGTATGATATGAGAGTCCATATAATAGCCATACAGAACTCACTCATTATCAACCCTAGGAAGAATGGTCTTACTCTAATATATAACTTCATTCCTCCATATTTCATAATAACAACTTTTATTGCCCAAGCTATCATACAAGGGAACCAGAAAACAAGCATTGTCCAAGATGCAGATATTGCATAACCTAATGGATGGAAAGGCCACCAGAAGAAGCAATACCTCATATATGCTAAGAATGCAGTAAATGTAGCACCAATCAAGAAGAAAGTAATTCCAGTTAAACCAACAGGTTGATCTGTGCCTCTCAACACACTTTCATAGTCTCTCAAACCTATAGTATTTGAAAATCCATAGGAATACCAATATAGATTTGAAGCACCTCTATCATATGGCAGCCATATCTGAAAAATTGCACCTATTATCATAGCAAGAATAATAGAAACAAACAGAATTGGAACAAACTTTCTTAGATTGATTTTAACTGAATCACCAATCTTAAATGCATCTAAAAATGCAGTAAGAAGTATATTTCTAAGTTCCACAAACAAAGTGGTGTCAATTAATGCTGATGTTGTTAAATTGCCAGGTCCTAGAGTGCTTGCAGGAGCAAACATTTTATACACATCCAAAGGTCTGAATGCACTCTCTGTCATAAGCATTCCACCTTCTGCAACACTTCTTGCCATGACAAAAGAAATAATGAACACAAATATTGCTAAGAAAGTCATAGCAACCCAAGCTGACATTCCAGCAGATTTCAGCCACAAACTAGCACCAAGGAAGCAGAGAATAAGTCCAAATACTGCAGTTCTGTTTGATAATGCTTCTTTAGAATCATCTACTTTTTCAAGTCCAAATGCAGATCTGATTACTGTTTTAAGATGTGGTTTTGCTGTGTATAGCATATATGCTGTAAGAATGAAGAATGCACCCATCATCTGGTATCCAACATACTGACTTGTAGCGTACATTCCCATTCCTCTTGGTTCAAAATTAAGTACAGCAAACAATACTGCTTGTAGTTTTACAAATATTAAGAAAAACCACAATGAGAATAATATTTCAGTAGGCAACAGGAAAAAGAATCCTAATGCGGCATAACTGAAAAATGTTACTGTATATCCAATTGCATTCCATGGTGGATTTTGTATGTAGTGATCTAATCTTATAAATAGAGAAATCTCTGGCACTGTTGGATATACATTATGAAGACCATTAATTGTATACACAATCACAGGGATTAAAAAACCAATCCAAGTAACTTTATTTTTGAAAAACCCTACTTTTTGGTCTGCATCTTCAACCATAGCAAGTGGAAGTTGTGCAAGAGGAAATGAAAGTTTCTCATTTTCAACCCATTGTTTCCTAAGTATAGAAGCCATACATAAGAAAATACCAAAAACAAGAAGTGCAAATACAGCCCAATAAAATAGCGGACCAATCCACAAATCCCATGGTATAGATTCACCTTGTTTCAATCCTTCAAAAAATCTTTGTGATACAAATTGAGGATCTTTAATTGAAGGATCAGGATTGAATGGAACAAGCCATTTTTTGATATAAGGATAATATAAATCAATCCAATTGTTTGTATCATCAGAAAAGAATGGAGGAGTTGCAAGCAACGGTATAACTCTTTGTAGAAAAGCTCTAGAACTAATCATTGCAGAGAATATCATCATACAATATATAGTGAGAAGTTCTTGTGCATTTAGACTAAATCTTTTTGCAACTCTTCTGCTTATTGCATTCAAACCAATAATAAAAATAAGCAGACCTACTGCAACAGGAGGCATTTGTAGTGCACCAATAGGGATACCATGCACAACTAATTCTGCAATCGAAATAATTAGGCAAGTGATAACTACTGCAATTATGCCTAAAATGAATGCTTTTAATGAAATACCCATAATAATAAATCAGCCTCACATTAATGGATTATATATTACAATCGTAAGCACTATATTATACATATTTTGTATGTAACATAGAAGTCTCAAATCAAATATTGCTGTATATTTTATCATTTGACTGCACATATCTAGTCTGATATACTTTTGCTCAAGAGTTATTTTTATATACAACAAAATAATAATAAATAACCAATTAGGTAAAATCTACTACATGTATAATAGTAAGTTATTGCAATCAAATTCAGCTAGAAATAAGCTGATGTATATTGTTTTAGCTTCAATAAGTTTATATTTGTTGTATTTTGCATATTTGGGTTCTTTCCCACTATTAGACCCAGATGAACCAGTCTATGGTCAGTATACAAAAGAAATGGTAGCATCTGGTGATTGGCTCACTCCCACACTCAATGACGAAGTGATTTTTGATAAACCTCCTATGCTCAAATGGGTTGCAGGTATTTTCATATCAGTTTTAGGCTCCACTGAGCTTGCAATGAGACTTCCATCTGCAATTTTTTCAGTATTATTAGTGCTTTTGGTTTTCAAGATAGCTTCATATGATTTTGGAAGAAAAGCTGGTTTATTTTCAGCAGTTGCAAAAGCAACATGTCTTCAACAGATTGTTTTATCACATGCAGCTGTCACTGATGTTATTTTGGTTTTCTTTTTAATGGCAAGTTTGTTTGCGTATAGGTTGTGGCTAGATTCTTCTGGCAAGGCAAAATATGCGTGGATTATTGTTTGTGGTGTTATGGCTGGTTTTGCAATGCTCACAAAAGGTCCTGTTGCATATATCATACTATTTGGAACAGTATTTTTGCATTTGCTTTGGATAAAACAACTCAAGAGGCTTTTTTCATTAGATATTCTTCTTGCAATCATAACAGCACTGATAGTTGGGATGCCTTGGTTTATTGCAATGTATTATATGCATACAAAGGAATTTGTTGAGCAGTTTATCATGTATCATCATGTAGATAGATTTTTGAAACCAGAACATGATGACCAGACTGGGCATTGGTATGCACATTTATATAATATACCTATATTTTTTATTTTTTTCTTTCCATGGAGTGTATTTTTTCCACAGAGTTTAACAAGATTTTGGAAAGAAAATGATGGTGCAAGGCTTTTATTTGTATGGATAGCAGTAGTTTTTATATTCTTTTCATTATCCAAGACTCTATTAGTAACATATATTTATCCACTATATCCAGCTGCTGCTGTGTTTGTAGGAATATTGCTTAGCAGGATATCGTATTCAAAAATTAATGGCTTAAAAGGTATTAAAATTTCACTTTGGTTTGCTTTTATTTTTGCAGGATTGATTTTAGCTGCATTTGCAATCATTAGCAAAGATCAATATCCAGAATTAAGCATATCAGCAATGATACTTTCTGGAATTTTGGTATTATCAAGTATTATTTCAATAATAATAGTATATAGATTGAATGAAGAAGGTGTTGGATTATTACCATATGTATTCGGCGTAGGGATGATTTTTTTTACTTTATGGCTAATGATAATAATAATGCCTGAAGTTGGTAATAGAATGAGCACTAAAGAGCTTGTGAAGTCAATACCTGTAAGACAAGGTGATTTGTTTTATCAGTTTAGTATGAGATGTCCCAGCATATTTTTCTATACAGATGTGCATGCTGAAAGAACTTGGGATATTGAATTGATGCAGAAAATACTAGCTGGAGACAAAAGAGCTTATGTTGTTGTTAAAGAAAAAGATGAGAAATTTATAAGAGTACCAGAAGCTGTAGAGTTGGTAAGATTTAAAGATAAGTTAGTTCTTGCAAGTCCTGTTGTAAAAAATAAATATGGAGAGTTATCAAGATGATAAACTCAATTAGTTTTGTGATGCCGATGTATAATGAGAAAGATAATATAGAAACTGTTGTTTCAGAGTGTCTTAGAGTTGGTTATATGGTTGCATCAGAAGTTGAGCTTGTAGTTGTAGATGATGCTAGCACAGATGGATGTGGTGAAATACTAGATAATCTAGCAACAAAACATCCGGAAGTAGTTGCTTTGCATCACAAGAAAAACAGAAAACTTGGTGGTGCTCTTAAAACTGGATTTGCAAATGTCAGCAAAGAATGGGTTTTATATATTGATAGTGATTTGCCTGTGAAAATGGATGATTTGCTTGAAGTTGTTTATCTTACTGATACTTATGATGTGATTATAGGTTGGAGAAAGTCCAGAGCAGAGTCTTGGAGGAGAGAAGTGATGTCAAAAGTATATAATAAAATTATCAGATTGATGTATGATTTGCATGTTAAAGATGTAAATTTTGCCTTCAAGCTTTTTAAGTCATCATTGTTGAAAGAGATACTTCTTACAGCTGAAGGTTCTTTCATTGATGCAGAGTTTTTGCTTGAAATGCAAAGAATAGATGCAAAGATAACAGAAGTTGGTATGAACTACTATCCAAGAGTTGCTGGTGTATCTACTCTTGCAAGCAATAGTGTGATAATAAAAATTCTACAGGAAATGATAAGATACAGAATAGAGGCATATGGAAAACTCCCAGATAATTTTAGTGGTGAACGCAGACGACTTTGGTCTGAGCAAGTCAGTGAACAAAGGGATACTATCAGCATTCCATAATGGTATCTTAACCAGCACAAGCCTAATGCCAAATGGTGATAGCTTTGATGATGCTTGCCAACTTGCACTTGAAAATCCTGATTTATCAGTTGGAGTGCATATTTCTCTTGTTGGAGAAAAAGCTTTACTGCCATATAGCAAAACAAACAACTTTATCTCAGAAGATAATATGCTTCCAAGTTCATATACTGAATTTATGAAAGATCTTCTTTTAAATAAATTTCCATTATCCCAGATTAAGGATGAGATATTTGCCCAAGTTCAGAAAGTCATTGATGCTGGTATAAAACCTACGCATATAGACAGTCACCAGCATTTGCATGCATATCCTAAACTATTTGAGATATTCACACAAGCAGCTAAAGAGTTTGATATAAAAACTATCAGAATTCCCTTTGAACAAAATGGAGTAAATATGAGCAGATATTCCTTTAGAGGATTGCAGTTATTCATACTTAAAACTCTTGCATCAAAAGCTAGAGTCATTGCGAAGAAATCTGGGCTTAATTATGCAGATCATTTTTGGGGTATTGGTATGTCCGGAAATATAAATGAGGACAATTTGCTAGAAACTATTAAAATCTTAAAAATTGGTGTTAATGAGATAATGTGTCATCCAGGGATTAGTGATAAAGTACTAAGAAAGAAATACCAATGGGGATATAGCTGGGATGATGAACTAAATGCATTGCAATCTGAAAATGTTAAAGCTGCTCTAAAATGTTATAATATTATACTCTCAAATTTTAATGAAGCTTTTATACATCTATAATTATATCCTTAACAAACCATTTGTTTTGTATTAAATTTATAAAAATCTACTTTACAATTTTTTTTTATTGAGTTATCCTTAAGAATGATTTTCTAGATACTGCTGAGACAGTAAAAAATTCGGAGGAAAAGATGAAAAAATTGTTTGTTTTGATGCTTGCATTATTGATTTTATCAGTTAATGCTTATGCACAATACACAGGTCCATGGTCAGAAGAATATAATTTTGATAATGGTCTTCAAGGTTGGGTGAAAACATCAGGTGGTGGTTATTGGGTAAATCCTAATTCTCTACCAAATGGTCCTGTTCTAATTGATGGAGGATTTTCAAATGCTGGTGGTGGAAATTTATTTGCACCAGATGGCACCAGATTCGAACTTGCAATGCCCGGTGGCTATGCAACAAGTCTTGTATTTCAAGCTGATTTCTACTTGCCAAATTTAATGCCTCTTAATATTTATCCACATCTTCCCGGCAATGCAATAAAAGATGCAGGCTTAGGTGCTATTGATTCAGAAGGCAAATATATTTATCTTGCAGGAAATAATTTTGATGGTGTTATTATTAGAGATGAAAGCAAGGGTGATAATTACAACTGGAAACTGAGAGATTGGATATTTGAAGAAGCTGGAAAGACAAAAACTGACCCTAGTTATTGGGACAAATGGATAACTATGCAGTTAGTTTACAACCTCAATAATTCTGGAGTGTTTACTGGTTATGTTTATGTTCCATGGGAAAGTGGAGTTGCACCGATGGGATGGTATAAATTTGCTGATACACATATAAATCCAAATGGACCTAGAATGTGGGAAACCTTAATATTAGGAAGCGTTTTGCCTAATAAACAATCATACACACAAACCCAGATAGACAATGTAAAAATTTATGCTGTTATTCCAGAACCTGCAAGTGCTGCAGTTTTAGCATTAGGCACATTACCAATTTTATATAGGTTTAGAAAAAGAAAATAAAAGAAAAAATTATAAATATAGAAAGGTCTGGCAGAGAAATACTGTCAGACCTTTATTTTTATTCTGCTTTGCTGTATCCAGTTATAATTGGTTTTTTTAGCAATCCAAACGGTCTTGGTTCGCCAAAAAGCATATTCACCATATTATTTCTCACATCAACTCTGATATTATTTAATCCTTCAATTGCAAATTCAGTGACATCAAGTTTATATGGAGGCCATAATCTTTTTCCAACAATTTTCCCATTGACTAACAATTCAATGCTATCATTAACATCTGGTAGCTCAATCTCAACTTTATCATATTGTTTATCTATAATACATTCAAAGTTATATGTAACAGTCCCAGAGAAAAATGGGTAATATTCAGAAAGATTATATGGATCAACTGAAAGCATTTCCATTATTATCACATTATTATCTTCCAACTTAATATGGAAATTGCCAACAAGCCTTATAGGTTCACTTAACTTATATGGACATTCCACTCTTAATATGTTCTCACCATTTTTCAAAAGATGGCTTATTTCACATTCTACATCCAGAAAATCTGTCAAAAAATCACAATTATTTATACCTTTGCAGGTGTCAACTAATTCAACTTCAGTGTCATTTACAAACACTTTGCAGTCTTTATAATTAGCATCAAGCATAAGTTTTACATTATCATGCATTGTTTCAATATTAACTTTTGCTTCATATACTCCTGCATATTGAGTGAAATCTGGTGGGTTTGGGTCCCAGTTTACTGGTTCAAATTTTGGATTTATTCTCACATCTACATCTTGAATATCAGAATCAGAATGATATTTGAAATGATAGAGTGATGCAACATTATATGGTAATTCTACTTTTTCACTAATAATATTAATCTGTTTAGGGTTATCAAAATAAGTCTTATGCTTCACATCAGGCACATTGCTGACAACAAAATATGATTGTCCTGCTTCAAATTCCAATTGTGCAATCTCCTTCGTGCCGGCAGGTCTTGTATCAAGTTTGGTGTAGATGCCTGTTTCTGGATCAAATATACAAGCATTAGGCATATCATTAATTGTTGCCGACACTTTTCTGTGTTTATCAGACCTATTAACTAAAAAAGTTATCTTCCTGCCGTCTTTGCTTCTTCTATAGGCTAGAATATCATCAGAACCATTGCCTGTAAGCTGAATTCCATAATCAATTTCTTTTTTTAGGTTTTCAACATAACCTATCATTTCTTCTGTTCTAATAAAGTCTGCCTTTTTAAGAGTTGCTGGAATATTATTATTATCAGGTTCCATTGATTTATGAAAAATGGATGTTTGCACACCTGAGTTTACAACCTCACTAAGTCTTTTGAACTTTATTTCTCTCATATATGGAACAGCAGGTACTAATAATATTTCATACTCTTCATCTGCAAGTTTTATTTTATTATCTTCAAGTTTTGCACTCATTAGATCAATAAAGTCAATCAGATCAAAATCTACTTGACTTTTTATCATCTGCAGACAAAGTGAATTTAAGAAATTCTCAATGAATGTAAATTCTTCTGTTTTTTTATCTGGCTGATAAGATGACCATAATCCATTAAATGGATATAAAACAGCTACTTTGCATACATGCCTTCCATCACATAGCATTTCCTCAAGTCTTGAAAGATATTTGGAAAAATAATCAAAATCATTCCAATGTGGTGATTGATAGAAAAAGCTTGGAGGTGATTCTCTTTTTGCTATTCCTGATATTGTATGATAAATAGCATGTGGAATTAACAAGTTAATTCCTAAACCAAACTGCCAATCAACAACTTTTTTTAGATGATAAAAAGTTGTATCCCAATTCATAATTCCAAAGCTTTCACTCATGCATCTTGCTTTTCCAGAAGTGTGTGTATGAGATGAACAAATCTTGTGGCCAATTATATTTATAAAAGTATTGCCAAGAGTTGCTTTGCCAAGATGATCCACACCGGGTATATCCATTGCTCTCATAGTATCAAACATATTTCCTTGAAATCTTATTTGATATCTTAGAGGGTCTTCATGGTTGTTGTGCCCAGTGTAGATAATATTATGTTCTCTGCACCAGTTCCCAAGATTATTATGGTATCTTTCATTGAATAAAAACCCAGCATGCTCCCAGAAATCTGCTCTTAGTGATGCAGAACCTTTTCCGGGATAAAAAAGCAGTGGTATTTTTTCTATGGGACTATATCCATATTTTTCTTCAAATGTTTGGAAGAAATCATCAGTATATGGCAGATTATAATCATCATATCCAACACTTACCCAATAGATGGACGGTTCATCAGTGAAAATCGCTCTTATTGTCTTCCCAAAATCATCAGAAAATCTCTTGTAGTATTCTTCATAAGTAAGTTGCTTAAAGCAATTAACAGCATCAAAATTGAGAGTGTCTATATAAAACCTGTCGAATTTTTTTGTGCAGTTGAAAATATAAGAATCATTAGTTTGTAAGTCTATTTCATCAATGCTCTTAATAATTTTTGTGCTTACAACTTTTCTAACATCAATATTAGCTTCAATTGTATATAAACCCAAAACAAATGATTCTTTATCAATATCTGATGCCTTTATAATATCAACAGCGAGATACTTACCTTGATAATTTTCATTGATTTTCATCACCTGCATTCCTGCTGTGCCGCTGGGCCAGTTTAATTCATCATATATCCAAACATGCATCTTTCTTTTTTTAGCTTCCTGCAGACACCAGCCAAATATTTCAAACCAATCATCAGATAGATATTCAACTTCCAGTCCATATCTAGGGTGTACAATCACCTCAGATACACCTTTTTCCTGCATCATTTCAAATTCTTTTTCAATATGCCATCTATCTATTTTGCCATTTAGAAACCAAAAAGGCACAGGTGATTTAATTTGTTTTGAGAGTTCATTTAAAGCTTCAGAGTTCAACTATTTCCCACTTTCTAATACAAAATTGTATTGTTTTCCATCAGTATTAAATAAATATATACAACCATAACTTCCATCTTCAAGAGTTATCATCTGATATCCCATATTATCTAAAACGCTGTCAATAGATATTAATTTATTTTTATCTTTCAATTTAAGTTCAGGATAATTATTATCAGATAAACCGTGTATGATTATTGGAATTTTATTTTTTCCACCCCTAATTGAAAAAGAGGCTGATTTGTCGTTTTGAAGTTTTATTATACTAGGAAAATTATTTACAACATCACAATTTTTGTTGTTCACAACTTCTGGTGCTCTTTGTCCAAAATCATACGCTGCTTGTCTTGCCGGCATATATCCATCTTTACCTTCAGTATATGGCATGATTATCAAATCAGCTATTATAAAATCACCTTTTTTTGCAGATTGTGCTCTTGTCTGAGGAACAAGCATCAGCACAGAGTTTCTCTCTTTTGTTCCTAATAATGATATAGCAGGATCAACATTCTTCCCATCAATTTTACCTTCAAACTTTCTAATGATAAATGAGTTATTACCTCTAATATCAGAGAAGATAGCAGCATATGCATTTTCATTTGGTAGCCGTGTGTTTTTAATAGTGTATTTATCATTAAATTTAATAGCGTTTTTTACATTTCTACCACCAGCAGTTCCATATGCAAATTGAGTATAATTTAGATTTTGATATATTGAATCAATTGCTAGAATTATCATATTAGTTGCAATATCATTATTTTTAAACTTTACATCATCAAGGAAGTCTATTCTCATTTTTAGAAAATGCCTCATCTCATCAGACTGAGAATATTCTAATACATCCAATGTTACTTTTATTTTGCTATCATCTGAAATATAACTAAGAGTGTATTCAACAAATATCGGACCAGTATTTTTGTAGTTTATTCCAGTAAAATTCAAATAATGCCATACATCATTGTCATCTTGATATGTTAAGAATCTATGACCAGCAATATTTTGATTATTTTTAAGTAGTGTAAATATCTCAGATATTCCAGCTGTTTTTGAATCAATTGGAGTATATGAAGTTGTTTTATTTATACCATTTAATGTTTGCAGATTTATTATATTATTATCTAAAAACGATGAGATATGCCTGCTGGGATATTTCCCCCAATTTTCACCACTAACAATTGTTGAGTAAGATTTTACCTCATTTTTCTGCAAATGAAGAGGATAAATAGTCTCAGAAAAAGTATTGTAGTTGCTGTTTATACCATTTGATTGCTGAGTTAAAATAGGCAGATAATTTCCTCTGCCATCAAATAAAATTCTTCTGTATATAGATGAATCTTCTGACTTGTGCATTACATAAATTTTTCTTTCAATGTTTGAATTTGTTATTGAAACATTAGTTTTTCTACCAGCATCTAGGATATAACAACCCCTAATTGGATCATATCTTTCATTTGATCCTTTTATTGCAAGGTTTAGAAGCGGTTTAATTTCACTTTCAAGGTGATTTGATACAACACTGCTTATCATTGAAAGTATTTGAAAATGGCAGGAGATGTTATCATTTTTTTTCAAAATCAAGGATTGTTTGTGTAAATCACTATTATATGCATAATTAGTTATTCTTATACCATCACTTGTCCTTTCCACAAGAACATCATCAATACCATCTGTAACTGGATATATAAATGCACATGTTGGAGCATCATTATCTCTTTTTACAATGGCAAAGTTTCTCAGACTTCCAGATGTGGTTGTAATTTGTCCAATAGGACTTGCAACAGATCTTGCATTAAGATCTGAAGCTGCATATACAGAATTTATTTCAATATCAGCTTCAGATTTTATATTGAAGCTTATATGAAATTTATCAGGATAGCAATGAAAAACAGCTTCACCTTTAATTGGAGCAACTGTGCCATAGAGATTTTCAAATAAAATATTATTCCAAATTATTTGACAATAATATGGACCCATTCTTGAAACAGTAATATATGAATCAGAATCAGCAAGTAGGGAAGTGAACACATCCATATTTGCATCTATTATTTCAAAATATATTCCATTGCCATTTAGCAGCTCATAAAATTTCGAGTCTTTTTTGCTGGTCATACTATATATTTTGTGACCAGTATTTCCAGACAAATTTACAGCAAAACTATATGTATCACCTTGCACTATAAACACATCTTTTTTGCTATCTTGATAAAAAACATTGAGCCTGCCAATTTTTGATGGTCTTTGATTGTCCAGATCTTTTTTCCAAATATCATCAATCTGAGCATTAACTACCAAATTAGAAAATAAAAGAATTAAAACAATAAATAAATATCTCATCACAGTTCTTGCCTCCAATTCTATCTATTATATCAAATAAAGGCAGCAAGATTTTATATAAATACTAAACCAATTTATAATGTCTAATTATTAAAATAGAGGATTTTATCTAGGTTGTCTATAAGTAGTATATATCCATATCCGGAAAAGAGGAGATTTTATTATGCTTGATGTAAAACCTGCTCCGGAGAGTGATAAAGAAGCCTTATGGCAGCTCTTTCAGGAGTATGCTGAAGAATTATCCACTTATGACGGTGAGAAACGCAAAAAAGGTTGCTATCATTATCCTTGTTTTGACCTCTACTGGAAAGATCCTAAAAAAATTCCATTGATTGTATTATATGATCATCAACCTATTGGATTCTGCTTGCTTCAAGATATTGATTTATGCTATAGAGTAGATGAATTTTTTATAAGGCCAATTTATAGAAGAAGAGGTTTTGGAAAACTTGCAGTTGAAAAAGCAAAGGAAATTTGTGAATTGCTTGGAAGGCATGAAGTGTTGGCTGCAAATGTATATGTAAACAATGAACCTGCCTTAGAATTTTGGAAGTCAGTTGGTTTCACAGATACAGGAAGAAGAACTAGGGTGAAAAAACTAAGGTTAGTTGAAATGGAATGTGATATATATAACCAATTAAAAAAACAAAAGACCTAAAACTAGAAAAGCCCAGGTGTGGAATGCCCGGGCTATAGATTAGGTTTTTATGCTAGAGAGCAGAATCCAATTTACCACTGATAACAGACTTGGGCTGAACACCCACCAATCTATCTAATATTTCTCCTTTTTTGAAAATAATAAGAGATGGGATTCCTCTTATTCCAAACTCATTTGCAAGTAATTGATTGTTATCCACATTAACTTTACATACTTTCACCTTACCTGCATATTCTTTTGCAATTTCATCAATAACTGGACTTAACATCCTACATGGCCCACACCAATCTGCCCAAAAATCAACTAATACAGGCTTATCAGAATCAATCACTTCCTGTGACCAGTTTGTTGAATTAATTTCTATTGCATTACTCATATATATGCATCTCCTCAAATATTTATTAGTCAATTATTAGCATTTAATATATACCCATACCCCTATAGGTATAAACACATGCTATTTTAAGCTCATAAAAAGTTCTGCTGTTTCCTTGATAGTTTTTTCCGGTAGTTGGTCATTTTGTCCACACAAACAGTTTTGAAGCCTATTAGACAGAATCAAAACACCAACTTTATCAAGTGCTCTTCTTGCAGCAACTAACTGATATAGCACATCCTTGCAGTTTTTTTCTTCAATTATCATTTTCTGCAAGCCTCTTATTTGTCCTTCTATTTTTCTTAGTCTTGTAATTATTTCATCATTTGTTTTAATGTCACTCATAATAATACCTTACCTAGTATAGTATCTTGTAATTATTATAGCATAAAATTTATTATAAATACACGAAAACAAAGATTTCATAATGATTGCATATTGCTTAAATATTTATGCATTTAATTTATGTTTGTTATTTAGTGGTAACATATTTCTGTCTTATACAAAATATAGTAGTTTATACACATTATTGATGGAGAATTAGATGCATAAAGGATTTAGAACAAAAAAAGATATATTAGATTTTGAAACATTCAACCTAGCTGACTATGCCACAAAATCAAAAGATACAATTGGCAGAAAGTATATAGAACTAGAACCAGACTGTGATCTTAGAACTCCATTTCAAAGAGATATTGGCAGAATAGTTCATTCAGCTGCTTTCAGAAGACTTCAATACAAAGCTCAAATTTTTCCTGCTCAACAAGATGATTTCACAAGATCTAGGCTCACACATACAATCGCTGTTAGCCAAATAGCTAAAACAATATCAAGGGCACTTAGAGCCAATGAAGATTTAGCAGAGGCTATAGCTCTAGCTCATGATATTGGACACCCTCCATTTGGTCATTTAGGTGAGGAATTTCTAAATGATTTAATGAAAGAATATGGTGGATTTGAACATAATTCTCATGCATTAAGAGTAGTTGATGTTTTAGAATATAGAACATCATCATATAAAGGATTAAATTTATCTTATGAAGTAAGAGAAGGAATTGCAAAACACAGAACTATTTATGATAATCCAATGCTAAATAGTGAATTTGGAGAATATCCAAGCCCATCATTAGAAGCTCAAATTGTAAATCTTGCTGACTCTATTGCATACACCAGCCATGACCTTGAAGATGGTTTTATGGTAGGTTTAATATCACCAGAAGAATTAAACCAACAAGCTCCGCAGCTATGGCTAGAATGTTTACCTAAGAATGATGTATTTTCAACACCTGAAGATATTATGATAGGTGCACAGAGAAAGCTGATTAATGCTCTAATTTGGGATGTTGTATTAGAAACAGTTAGAAATATTGAATCACTCAATCCAAAATGTCCTGATGATATTAGAAAGCACTCAGAGCTTGTTGTAAGACTAAGCAAAAAAGTGAAAAAGGATGAAGAAGAGCTAGGCAAATATCTAAGATCAAAATTATATGCACATCCAGAAGTATTAGCAAGAAGAGAGCTTGCTGAAAGTGCATTAAAAAGAGTATTTAATTATTATCTTGAAAACCCATTAATGAGCAGCCTGCCAAAACATGTGATAGAAACATCAGGTATTTATAGAATAGCTTGTGATGCTACAGCATCTCTCACAGACAGAGCAGTTTTGAATCTATCAAACTCCCCATATAAGCTGTTTGAGTATAATGTTTGACATAAAAAAGCAGAGAGTGGTTAAACTCTCTGCAAAAAGTCTCTTAATCGCAAGTTCTAAAAAATACTATTTTTTTCTTCTGATTACAAATCCTGCAATTCCAAGAAGACCACTGCCAAAAGCAACCATTGTTCCGGGCTCAGAAACATAATCTGTTCCATAATTGAAGGTTGTGTATGTTACATTTAATGTTTGACCATTAGTACCTGATATTCCAAGGAAAGCTTTTTGGAAGAATGTGAAATCTTCATCAAAGAAAGTTCCTCTGTGAATTCCATTAAAATATAAATCTATTACACCAGATTCTCTCATTCCAACTATAATGAATGCTCTCCGGCAGTTCTATCGCCATCAAGGAAAAACCACTGATTAATATCAAATGAGCCAGTTGATTTGTTATATCTATGTGCATTTAATATATTGTTGGAAAATCCAGTGAATGTTCCACCTTGTAACATAAATTCATAGTTGCTTGTATGTGTGTCAATAAATGCTCTTGCTCCAACAGGGTATCCAGCAGAAGGATTGTCAATAAATCTAAACTCAACCCAAGTGCATTTTCTTTTTTTAATACATCAGGTAATGTGGCATAAACATTCCAATTATCTTGATCTTGATTAGTTTGTCCACCTAATACAGAAATACCAAGATGACCTTCTGAATTCACAACCGCTGTTGTGTTGGCTCCTTTTAGTTGCCAAGTGAGACCCATCCAATCTACCGTATTTGCATGAACACATGCAGACATTACGAACACGCTTAGTACTGTTAACATAAATAACTTCTTAATTTCGTATATCCTCCTAATTTGTTGAAAATAATTATCGGCAACTGCTGACTGTTTTTTAGGGTGATTCTTATATTTGAATCTACAGCTCGATGTTTTGCCAAAAATAATGATAGCATAATATGTGAATAATATATATATAATTTGTATGATATTTTATCATTATAACTATGTATATTATGATTGAGTTGTAGCCTTATTATGCTATTGTCGTTATTTCACATATATAAATATTTTTAGTGATTATGTGTATTTTAGTTTTTTGTTATGAAGTAAATATTTAGTCTTGTAGTTCAATTACAAATTGGAGTCAATTTTCTTTCATTTTTTTGTGGTGATTCATAATTGTAGGTGTTCACATTTCATAGTCATCTGGATATATATTGACTTTATTATTATTCATATTAGTCAATATGTATATCTATAGTTCTAGTTTCTAATATATTTCTATATATCAATATTAGT
>JBDNDK010000041.1:0-15958 GCA_046719185.1 Armatimonadota bacterium | reverse complement strand
AGATAATAATATCATCAACAGATACACTTGCATTTGTAACTCTTTGAACAACAGCTTTCAACTATCTACTGCTCCTTCTTGTTCTATTGTATGATATTCTTTCAATAGATAATACATCAGGCACATCACTTAATTTTTTCATAATTGAATTTAAGGTGGAGCTGTCTCTCAATTCAATAGTAAGATCCATCTGAGTAGTCTTGTTAGGTTGTGATTTCACCTTTGCACTTGCAATATTAACTTTAGATTCAGACAATATAGCAGTTACATCATTCAATAAGCCAACTCTATCTAATGCAACAAGTTTTAAATTTATAGGGAATATTTCATCTACTTTTTCATGCCAATCAATATGAACCAACCTTTCAGGCTCTTTTTCTTTATATGCTTGTACATTCGGACAATTTACAGAGTGTAATACAACACCTTTTCCTCTTGATACATATCCTAATACTTCTTCACCGGGCAGTGGCTGACAACATTTTGCCCTACTAATCATCAAATTTTTTACACCATCAAGAGTAACTGACACCCCTTTTTTTTCATTTATTTGAGTGTGTGATACTTGTAAAACATCAGTCGGTTTTTCTTCAGGCTTTAGTTTATTTACCACATTACCAACATGCACATTTCCAAAACCAATTGCAGCAAATAAATCTTCTTCATTTTGCATATTCAGGCTTTTTACAACATTTAAAAATTCGCCGCTTTTTAGGAATGAATGATGGTCAAGATTATTTTTTTGAAGTTCTCTTTCAAGTATTTCTCTGCCTTTTGCAACGCTTTCAGCATAGTGTTCTTTTCTATAAAAGCTTTTAATTCTATTTTTAGCTTGTGATGTTTTTACAAATGAAACCCAGTCAAGGCTAGGTTGGCTGCTGGATCTTGTGATTATTTCAACGATATCACCATTGTGGAATGTATATGTCAATGGAACTATTCTTCCATTTACTTTAGCACCAACACAATGGTTACCAACATCACTATGTATTCTATATGCAAAATCAACCGGTGTTGATCCAGCAGGAAGGTCAATAACATCACCCCTAGGAGTAAAAACAAACACTTGATCTGTAAAAAGATCATTTATAACACTATGTAAAAATTCACCAGCATCTTTACTATCTGTCTGCCAGTCAAATAATTGCTGTCTTAGCCAAGATAATTTCCTATCAAACTCATCACCAGCTCTTGTTCTTTCTTTATACTGCCAATGTGCTGCAATTCCAAATTCTGCAGTTCTATGCATAGCCCAAGTTCTAATTTGAACTTCTAATGGTTCCCCTCTTGGACCGATAACTTTTGTATGCAGAGATTGATACATATTGGATTTTGGTTTTGCAATATAGTCCGATATTCTTTCCGGTATAGGCATCCATAATTCATGAACAACACCAAGAGCATGGTAGCAGTCTCCCAACTGATCAACAATAACTCTTAGTGCAGACAAATCATATATATCATTAAAATCTACTTCTTCTCTGTGTATTTTTTGATATATACTCCAAAGATGCTTGGGTCTATACATAATATCTGCTTTGATGCCAGCTTTTAATAAGCTTCTTTCCAACATTTCTTTAGCTTCTTGCAGATCATCTTCTCTTTCTTCTCTGGTTTTAGTAACTTTTGCAGCTATTTCTTCATATGCTTCAGGTTCTAAGTATTTGAAAGCTAAATCTTCCAATTCCCATTTGATTTTCCATATACCCAATCTGTGTGCTAGGGGTGCATATATTTGCATAGTCTCTTGAGCAATTCTTTTTTGTCTATCCGGACTCATTCCATCAAGAGTTCTCATATTATGAAGTCTATCTGCAAGCTTAATCAGCAAAACTCTGAAGTCTTTTGCCATTGCAAGAAATATTTTTCTCAGGCTTTCAGCACTTCTTCTGAATTCAACTTTTTTCTTTTTAGGAACATCTGATTCCTGTTCTTCAGAAATGTCAACTTCAAAATCTGCTTTTTGCAGTTTTGTTACTGCATCAACTAACTTTGCTACTTCTTGACCAAAATTAGTTTTTATATCATCTATAGAATAATCTTGATCTTCTACTACATCATGAAGCAAAGCAGAAGCAATTGATATTGAGTCCATTTCAAGATCAACAAGAATTTCAGCTGTAGCAACAGGATGAGTAATATAAGGTTCACCACTTACTCTTTTTTGATCTTTATGAGCTTCTTTTGCAAATTCATAGGCTTTGGTAATGAGTTCTATATCTGCATTTTGATCATATTCTTTTATTTTATCAATTAACCTATTTATGTCTGACATTTATAAAACCATAACTTTAATTATTTAATTCTATAGACTTTGCTGTCATTTGAATATATTCATTGCCATTAAATCTATTTATACCAAGAGTGTAACAAATATTTATATTGTCTCCATTTGATATATGTGAAACAAGTTCAGGCATTCTCCAAGCCATACATATAAATTGATTGTTGTTAGAATTAAGAGTTAATCTGCAATGTTGATCATTACCAACAGTATTTATGTTAGCTACTTTTACATCAAAAGATGCAAAAATAGGTTCTTCATTTCCACAACCAAATGGTTCCATCATCTCAAGTGTATCAACTAGCTTTCTATTTATATCATCAATAGATATTTTTGCATCAATTTCTATCTTAGGCAGCATATCATCTTTCGAAATATTTATCATTCCCCAATTATTTATTGCTTCTTCAAATTTATCGAGATTTTCAATTGGGATAGTGAGTCCTGCAGCAGAGCAATGACCACCATATTTAATTAGTAAATCATCACAGCTTTCCAAAGCTTCCATTATATTGCAATAGTGCACACTTCTTGCGGAGCCAGTTGCTAATCCAGTATTAGAATCTTTCCCAATTAATATTGATGGTCTATAAAAACTCTCTGTTATTTTTCCAGCAACTATGCCAAGCACACCAGCACTCCAGCCTTCATTAGAAATCACAAGCACAGGGTTTTGATCAAGATTTTTTAATCTTACTTGTTCAAGGGCTTCTTTTAGAATTCTTTCTTGTTCAGTTCTCCTGTCAATATTATGTTCATTCATATTCCCTACAATATCATAGGCAATATTTTCGTCTTTTGTAAGAAATAATTCCAGTGCTTGTGTGGCATCTCCCATTCTGCCAACTGCATTTATTCTTGGTCCTAATACAAACCCAAGATCAAATGTAGTTAGCGGCTTTTCATCAAGCTGAGTGATTTTTAATAGAGTTTTCAACCCTATTTTTTTACTTTGAGGTATGGATTTTAGACCATGATATGCAATTATTCTATTTTCATCAACTAATGGAACAACATCAACAACAGTACCTATTGATACAAGGTCTAAAAATTTGTCAAGAAATAATTCTCTTTTGACACCCATATCTTCTGATAAAGCTTGACAAAGCTTTAATGCAACTCCCACGCCGGATAGTTCTCTGAATGGATATTTGGAATCATGTCTTTTAGGATTGATTATAGAATATGCACAAGGAAGAATATCACTAGGTTCATGATGATCTGTTATGATTAAATCAATCCCTAATTCTTGAGCTCTTCTTGCAGAATCAAATGCAGAAATACCGCAATCACAAGTGATAATTACTCTAACTCTATCAGCAGCAGCATCATTAACTGCATTAACATTTAATCCATAACCGCCATTGTATCTATGTGGCAATCTATAGTCAACATTGCCTCCAAAAGCCCTTAAAACTCTCACGAGCACAGCTGAAGCTGTTATGCCATCAGCATCATAATCACCATAAATTCTTATTAGTTCTTTTTTTGAGATAGCTTTCTTTATTCTAATAATTGCTTTCTGAATGTCAGGAAGAAAATCAGGTGAATGAAGGTTTGATAATGATGGTGATAAAAAATTATGGACATCTTCAGAAGATTTTATGCCTCTATTAGCAAATATAGCTGCAATAACAGGATGTATATTTGTTTCCATGCTTAATTTTTTTGCAATTTCAAAATTATTTTCTTTGAAAATCCATTTTACATTAGAGCATGGAAATCTTTTCAATTTTTATATTCCTTCATTCCTTTGACTATATATAATAATTAAACAAAAGACCTATGTTAAACCTTCATAAAAGGGAACATAGGTCTTATATTTTTTATTTATATTTATATTTATCTTTTTCTTCTTTTTCTTGGTCTTGGTGGTTGACCGGGTTGAACAGTTCTTGCTCTAGGGGCTTCTGTTCCATCTGTTTGAGCTTCATGATCTTGTAATTCAGCTTGAGAAACTAATGGAGTTTCAACAACAGGTTTATCTTCGATCTTTTTTGATTCACCATTTTTTCTTCTTGTTGAAATATTATTCCATACAACAAGTAGAGGACAAGCAATACATATTGATGAATATGTTCCAACAATTACACCAGCCATCATTGCCCAATAGAAATGTTTGAGGAGCGGTCCTCCAAATACTATTAATGCCCCGAGAGTTAACATAACAGTTAAACTTGTATTGATTGATCTTGATAATGTTTGAATGATACTTTTGTTAACAATGGATGTGAATGATTCACCTCTTTCCCTATGTTTCAAGTTTTCTCTAACTCTATCAAAAACTACAATTGTATCATGAACACTAAAACCAATAATAGTCAAAACAGCAGTTACAAATAAACTATCAACTTCCCATCCTGCAGTTTTACCAAATATTGAATACATTCCAAGAATGAATGCAGAATCATGGATTAGAGCAATAACTGCACAAACGCCATATTTTACTCCATCCATAACACCTGATATGGCAAATCTTATAGATAGATATATAATAATTAATATAGATGCAATAATTACTGATATTATTGCTTTGTTTTTAAGTTCAGAACTTATTGATGGTCCAACACTTGCCACAGAGGAAAAAGCAGGTCTTCCTGAAGCATCTTTAGTTGATATTCCAATTTTGGAATCTAAAGAAGAAAGCATTTCATTTAATTTTTCTGTAAAGTCTTTTTGTTCAGAAAGAAGAGTACTGTTTATAAATGCAGTTTTTTTGCTGCTTGTTAGTTGAACTTCACCTCCGGGATCAACAGTGTGCACAATATCTCTTACTTCACTGACAGTTACTGATTTTTTAAAATCAGCATGAAGTGTTGTTCCGGACTTGAATTCAATTCCTGGCCTCAATCCAGAAGTTGCAAGAACAAATAAACCAGGAATTATTATTATTGCACTAATTATAAAGAATAACACCTTTTTCCCTACTATATCCCACTTTACATTACCCAGCCAGTTAAGCTTTAGTCCATAAAATGCGGGATTTTGTGCAGGCTGCCATCCTACAAGCATATGAAGCATAGTTCTTGTTACAGTGATAGCTGTGAACATACTTATGGCAACACCAACAAAGAGAGTAAATCCAAAACTCTGAACTGTTGCAGTTCCATAATACATAAGAATAGCACAAGTAATCCAAGTACATACATTAGAGTCTAAAATAGCAGTGAATGCTCTATTAAAACCGGTATCTATTGCAGACCTTAAAGTTTTTCCTGCAAGAAGTTCTTCTTTAAGTCTTTCAAATATAAGAATATTAGCATCTACAGCCATACCAATAGATATAATTAAAGCAGCAAAGCCTGCTAGTGATAATGTTGCACCAAATAGTTTGAAGAATGCAATTGTAAAAAGTGCATATAGCATAAGGGCAATGGTAGCAAGAATGCCGGGAAGCTTATAATATATGATCATGAATAATATTACTAATCCAAGACCATACATACCAGCAACTAATACTTTGTTTAGTGTCTCTTTGCCCAATGTTGGTTCAACAGAGTCCCTTGCAATAACTTTTAATGGAACAGGCAATGCACCAGCATTTAATAGCCTTGCTATTCTGTCTGCATCATCAGTATTTGCAAATCCACCGGAAATTTGTGCTTTTCCAGTTGGAATTGGTTCGTTAATTCTTGGAGCTGTTAAAAGTTTACCATCAAAGAAAATTGCAAGAACTTCACCTACATTTGATCTGGTGAATTCTCTGAATATTTTTGTTCCCTCTTTATTGAACTCAAGCTCTATAAGAGGCATGTTTGTACCGGGATCAACTCCAACTTTTGAATTTGGAAGTATATCTTTACCAGTTAGAATAGGTTTATTTTTATCTATTTGAACAACTTGTTCAAGAAGTTCTTTTGGGTTTTCAATTGAGTTAATAACTTCACCCTTTGGACCTGTGAACTCATACACTTCTTGCCCATCAATTTTTTCATCAAGTTTGTCCCATCTCCATTGCCCAAGTGGATTATCAGCAGTTCTTACATTTTTCAGATGATAAAATTCGAGAGATGCAGTTGATTTAATTAATTCCAGAGCAGCTTCAGGATCTTTTACACCAGGAATAGTAGCAACTATTTTATCAGGTTGTTCAATAACAACTCTTGGTTCAGCTACACCTTGGAAACCTTTAATTCTTTCAAATACTGTTTCCTTTGTTGTGGCTAATTTACTTTGCCTTTTTGCTGGATCAGCAGGCCAGTCTTCTTTTCTTTGAGGGTCAACCTGCAGTACAACCCGGATACCTCCGTCTATATCAATTCCTCTAGTTAATGGAATACTATAAGTAATATATCCTGCAATCAGTGCTAGAATTATTACTCCAAAAAAATGTAACCGATATTTACTCACTACAAGTCCTCCCACAAGAATATAAAAGCTGTGTTGCATAAATATTGAACTTGCAACCAGCCATTAAACAAGTATCACAGCGATAGATATTATATATATTTAACACTAAAGTGTCAATAAATAATGATACAATCAAGCATAAATAAATATATCATAAAATACAAGTGATATTATTGGCATATAATTTGGATTACTCAATAATTATATTATCCATACAATCTAGTTATGTTTTTTTAGAAATAAAATTTCATAAAAAATATATTATAATATAATTAAGTTGACTATTATAATAGTCTTATGTTAGATTATTCTTAAGGAACCTGTTAGAAAAGAGCTGGTTCCTTTTATTATGTATAAATAAATATATATAGATAAGTGGATTATGAATATGTTGCTAGGTACACAAAAGATAAACTCAAAAAATCATCTTGAAATTGGTGGTTGTGATGTTACAGATTTGGTTGCAGAATATGGCACACCATTATATGTGATGGATGAAGAATATATTAGGCAAAGATGCAAAGAATTTAAGAATGAATTTTCAAAAGTTTATGGAGATATTGCCATAGCTTATGCAAGTAAAGCTTTTATTTTAACAGCTATGTGTGGTCTAATTGCACAAGAGGGTCTATGGCTTGATGTAGCATCTGCTGGTGAATTATACACCGCTAAGATTGCAGGTTTCCCTATGAATAGAATTGTATTTCATGGAAATTACAAATCAACTTTTGAGCTTGAGATGGCTGTTGAATATGGAGTTAAGTATATTGTTGCAGATAGTTTTCTTGAACTAGAGATATTAGCAGACATTGCAAAAGAAACAGGCAATAATATTGAGATTATGATAAGGTGCAATCCTGGAGTTGATCCACATACACACAGACTTATCAGAACAGGTCAGGAAGACAGTAAATTTGGCTTTAACATAAAAGATGGAACTGCATATAAAGCAGCTAAATATGCTGCTGATAGTGGATGTTTAGATTTAACAGGTATTCATTGCCATGTTGGCAGCCAATTATTTGATTTGAGTCCATTTAGTGATGCTGCACCAGTGATGATGGCTTTTATGAAAAAAATAAAAGAAGAATTATCTCTACCCGTTGCTCTTTTAGATTTAGGTGGCGGGCTTGGAGTTAGATATCTTGAAAGTCACAATCCTCCAAGTGTTCAAGAATTTGCAAAAACAGTTTGCAATGCAGTTTCAAGTGCAGCTGAGTCATTGGGTATGGAAAAACCTTTATTGATGGTGGAACCAGGAAGATCAATTGCCGGTGAATCCGGAACTACTTTATATTCAATTGGTCCAATAAAAGAGGTTCCGATTGCAGAAGAACCCGGAGTAAAATCATATCTAGCTGTTGATGGAGGACTTTCAGATAATCCAAGACCTGCTCTTTATGATGCAGAATATTCTGCTATGGTTGCTAATAGAGCAGGTGATAATAAAACAAAAAAATACACAGTGGCAGGAAAGCACTGTGAAACTGACATACTTATACCGAGTATAATGTTACAGGAAGCAAAAACTGGTGATATTCTTGCTGTTCAAACAACTGGTGCATACAACCATGCAATGGCTAGTAATTATAACAGATTCACCAGACCTGCAGTGATATTTGTTAATAATGGAAAAGCTGAACTCGTTTATAAAAGAGAAGTTTTGGAAGATTTAGTAAGACAAGATATTTTGCCTGATAGATTAAAGCCATAACATATTCTCTATGGGGATAAAATTTAATGTTACTTGGAAATTTTGATTTTTATGAGTTTATATTATTTATTATTGTATTAGTTATATGTATAACGGTTCATGAGTTTGCACATGCTTATTCTGCATACAAGGCTGGTGATAACACACCAAAATATGGAAACAGATTAAACTTAAACCCAATGAATCATTTTGAACCTTTTGGTGCAATAATGATAGTTATTTCTGCAATTTCTGGCTTTGGAATAGGGTGGGGTAAGCCTGTTGGAGTAAATCCACACAATTTCAGGAATCCTAGATGGGACAATCTAAAAGTGTCATTATGGGGACCTCTTTCAAATATATTGATGGCAGCAATTGGTGGTGGAGTATTAAGATTATTATTTTATATAAATTTTAATGACAGCTTTATACTAAGTTTTTTGGTAATTTTTGTTTTAGTCAATTTAGGATTAGCACTTTTTAATCTTATACCAATAACTCCACTTGATGGCTCTCATATACTATCAGCTTTGCTTCCTGAAAAAGAAGCTATAATATATGATTCAATAATGCATCAATATGGATTTCTTATTTTTATTGGATTAATTATTTTGGCACCATCAATATTGCCTATTATATTAGGACCACCTAGAAAATTTTTGTTTACATTATTTACTGGATTATAATTGCAGTAGGAGATTTCAATGAAAAAAGGAAAACTACTTTCTGGAATGCAGCCAACTGGGCTTTTGCACTTAGGAAACCTTGAAGGTGCACTAGCAAACTGGGTGAAACTACAGTATGAGTATGATGCATATTATTTTATTGCAGATTGGCATTCACTTACAACATTATATGAAAAGACAGAGCTTATTAAGAAATACACAAGAGAGGTTGCTATAGACTTTTTAGCTGCTGGTCTTGATCCTGATATTTGTGCAATATTTAAGCAATCTGATGTAAAAGAACATGCAGAGTTGCATTTATTATTTTCTATGATAACACCAGTACCATGGCTTGAGAGGGTACCTACATATAAAGAAAAACAAGAAAACCTTCAGATTGAATCTGCAAGTTATGGATTGTTAGGTTATCCTGTATTACAGGCTGCAGATATTCTTATATACAAAGCAAATGCTGTTCCTGTTGGAAAAGATCAGCTTCCACATTTAGAATTAAGCAGAGAGATAGGCAGAAGATTTAATTATATTTATGGTGAAATATTCCCAGATTGTGAGGCTAAACTAACTGAATATGCAGCAATGCCCGGATTAGATGGAAGAAAGATGTCTAAGTCTTATGGTAATGCTATATATATTTCAGATACTGAGAAAGAAACAGAAGACAAAGTAAAGACTATGTTTACTGATCCACAGAAAATTAGAAAAGATGACCCCGGTCACCCAGATGGATGTGCTGTTTTTGCTATGCATAAAATATATAACAAGGAAGAAGTTGAAGAACTGCATTCTGAATGTGAAGCTGGTCGTGTTGGTTGTATGTCTTGCAAAAAACATCTTGCTTCTATTTTAAATAATAGACTTGCTCCAATAAGAGAGAAGAGAAGAGATTTAGAACAGCATCCAGAAAAAGTTGATCAAATATTGGCTGATGGTGCAGAAAAAGCTAGAAAAATAGCTAAGCAAACAATGAATGAAGTAAGAGCTGCTATGAATTTAGACTGAAATTTATATAATGTAATTTTATGAAACACTTCTTATTTTGTATGAGAAGTGTTTTTTTAATTGAGATTAGTAAATATTGATACATTTTGCAATTTTAATATTTTGCTAATTAAAATTATAAATAAGAAGCTGTATTAAAAATAAATTATCTAAATTTCTGATAAACTTATTGTTATAGATCAAATTGAATATTTGTTCAATCAAAAAAATAGTGTTAAAATTATCTAAAAACTTAACTATTAAATTATGAATGATTCAGGCTGTTATCAACTTCTTATATATTTAGACTCTTCAAAAGCAATTCAAATTGGTAAGCTTGGTGAATTTTATTTCCCTCAAGGTTATTATGTTTATACAGGCAGTGCTATGAGAGGCATTGTTTCAAGAGTATCAAGACACCTAAGTATTATAAACAATTCAAGTAAATTAGCCGATTCTTATATTAATGAAAAAAATATAAGCAAGGTATTACACTGGCACATAGATTTTCTACTTGAGCATTCTTATTATATAAGGTATTCTAGTAGAGTATCACGCTTAAAAGAAGAATGTGAAATAAATTCACTCACGCTATCAATGACAGGTGCATCAGTAGTTGTAAAAAAATTTGGTTCATCAGATTGTAAATGTATAACTCATCTTGTACACTTTAATGAGTGCCCAGATATACTTCCTGTGGAGATTGGTAATTGAACCAATTTATAAAAGACAATAAATCATATAATATTGTTCTAGATTTATTTGAAGGACCCTTAGACTTACTGCTACATATGATAAGGGAACAAAAGATAGATATCTATGATATCCCCATTGCATCAGTATGTGAGCAATATTTATCATATCTTTCAATAATGGAATCATTGGATTTAGAAATAGCAAGTGAGTGGCTTATAATGGCAGCAACTCTTATTGAAATTAAATCAAAAATGCTTTTACCAAAAGATGCTTCTGAATCATTAGATGATGAAGATTCAAATTCTGATCCTAGAGTAGAGCTTGTTGAAAGATTGATAGAATATGAAAAATTCAAATCAGCTGCAAATATATTTAAGGAAAAAGAAGAAGAGAGAGGCAAAATCTTTTCAAGATCAGCATTAGATATTAATTTTGATCTAAAACCAAAATATGAGTTGGAAAACATCACTGCTTCAGACTTATTAGAAGCATTAAACAGAATGCTTGCTGATGTTGCTGAAGAAGAAATAACCAGTATCAAAAGAAGAAAAATCACAATAAGAATGAGAATGAGGGAGATATGGAGCAGGCTTCAATCTGCATCTGGACAGCTTGTGTTTGAGGAGTTATTTGAAGATGCAAATGATAGAACTCAGATTGTTATAACTTTTTTAGCCTTGCTGGAGCTATTAAAGAACAGGAAAATAAAAGTGAGGCAAAAAGAACTATTTTCACCAATAGAAATATTAGCTATTGAGGGAGAAAATGAATAACGGACAAAACAATAATGAAAAAGAACTTGTTGATATAATATCTATGGAAAAAGCAACTGATGCAAATGTATCTGATGTTGCTGAAGCTGTAACTGACAGCAGGGCAGCTGTGAATAGCATTGCATATAAAAATCAATCTTATGGTATAGTTGAATCTGATAATGTTTGCAAACCGAACTTGCCAGAATTTGAAAAATCAAAATCTGAAAATGATAATATTGAAATTGATTATGATATATCTTGTTCAAATGATTCTGATAAAGATTACAAAACAACAGAAATGCCGATAGAAAGATTGAAAGCGGCAATTGAATGTATATTGTTTGTTTCTACTGATCCTGTTTGTGCTGATTTTATAGCTGAGAATTTGGATATTGATGTTTCTCTTGTAAATGAGGCAATATTCCTTCTTGAAGAAGATTTGAATAATAGAAGTGGGCTTCAGCTGATTAGGGTTGCTGGCGGCTTTCAAATTTGCACAAGACCAGAATATGCAGATTATTGCTCACTTGTGATAAAACCTGCACTAAAAAAACTTTCAAAAGCAGCATTGGAAACATTAGCAATTATAGCATATAGACAACCTTGTACTATACCTGAGGTTGAAGCAGTAAGAGGTGTTGATGTAAGTGGAGTTGTAAAAACTCTAATTGAGAGAGGTCTAATAAAGGAAGCTGGAAAAAAACAAGCTCCGGGAAGACCAACTTTATATGCTACTACTCAAGAATTTTTAGAATATTTTGGGTTAAATGATTTATCAGAGCTACCTGATATTGATATGGTAGCAGTTGAAGAAGTTAAAGCACTTGAGTCTCAAAGAGAAATGTATTTATCTGAAAGTATGCCATTAGAGAAGGAATGTTGTGAGGCTGAAGATAATATAAATAGAGACAATAACTAAGGAAGCAAGAATGCTGAGATATATATTTTATATATTCATAATATTAATATTCATAATACCTTGCAATGCAGAAATATTATCTGCATCTCTTGGAATTGAACAATCAGCAACAGATAAAATTAAAACAGAAACAATAGATATTGCACCTGATATAACAACAAAGCCAGAACAACCTCTTATAGGTGCTGCCAGTGCTGTTTTAATGGATTCAAATACTGGAAAAGTGTTATATTCAAAAAATCCACATACAAGAAGACCAAATGCATCAACTACCAAAATAATGACTGCTATATTACTTATTGAACATTGTGATATGGCAGATATAATAACTGCAAGCAAAAATGCAAGTGAAACTCCATACACATCTATTCACTTAAAGCCTGGTGAAAAAATATTGGCTAAAGATATATTGATGGGTCTTATGATAAGATCTGCAAATGATGCTGCTGTTGCAATTGCAGAACATATCTCTGGTTCAACAACACAATTTGCAAAGCTCATGAATGAAAGAGTAAAACAAATAGGCTGTATGGACACTAATTTTGTTACACCTAATGGTTTGCATCATGATAATCATTATTCTAGTGCTTATGATTTGTGTTTGATGGCAAGACATGCATTTAAATATCCAATTTTTAATGAAGTTGTTAGCACTAAAAAATATACATTAGAGTCTAGAACAATGAATAGAGAAGATTTAACAGTATTTTCTAAATCTAAGTTTCTAAAGGAATATCCAGGAGCTGATGGAGTTAAGTCTGGATATGTAAAACAGGCTAGGTATTGTTATGTTGGAAGTGCAACTAGAAATAATTGGAGATTAGTAAGTGCTGTTCTTAGAAGTGAGAATTCTAATGATGATACTGCCAAATTAATGGATTATGGATTTAAATATTTCAAACCTCACACTATAATAAAAAATGGTGATGTGATTGAAAATGTAAAAGTGCATGGATTGCTGGGTGAAGAGTTAGCTTTAGTTGCAAAAGATGATTTGAAAATTGTTGTTTCCAAAACTGGTTCTAGGATCACTCAGACAACAAAGCTAAAAAAAGTAACAGCACCTGTTATAAAAGGTGAAAAAATTGGTTTTGTGACTGTTGAAGTTGATGGTGAGTATGCTGGTTCTGTTGCTTTATATGCAGACAGGGATATTGAATATGTGATATCAAAAAAGTCATTTCCATGGATTGCTGTTGGCGGTGTTTTTTCAGCTTGTGTTTTGATAGGTGGTAAATATGGAGCGATTGCAAAAAGTTCTTGCCAACGCAGGCGTAGGCTCAAGAAGATTTTGCGAAAAACTAATCGCTGACGGGAAAGTTTGTGTTGATGGTAATGTAATCACTGGGTTAGGTACAAAAGTTGATGAATCTTCTGTAATTCAAGTAAATGGCAAAGTAATAAAGAAAATAAAAAACAATGCATATATACTACTAAACAAACCCGTTGGGTATACATGCACAAGAAAAGACCCACATGCAAAAAAAACTATTTTAGATATAATAGATGATAGTTTTGGTTATATATATCCTGCAGGCAGGCTAGATGTAAATACTTCAGGATTGATTGTTCTTACAAATGATGGTGATTTTGCTCATCTATTAACACATCCCTCTCATATCTTAGAAAAAACCTACATTGCTAAGGTAAAAAACATTCCAAATGATAACTCTTTAGACATTCTAAGAAAAGGTGTGATGCTTGAAGACGGTAAAACATCACCTGCAAAAGTAAAAATAATATCTATTGATAAAAAAATGAACACTGCTGATGTAGAAATTGTGATTCATGAAGGGAAAAAAAGACAGGTAAGAAGAATGTTTGATGCAGTTGGAAGCAATGTTTTAGAATTAAAAAGAACAAAAATAGGACCTATTGAGATTGGTGAACTAAAAACAGGAAAATATCGTCAGCTTACAAGAGAAGAAATAGAAGAAATAAGAAATTTTTGTAAGGCTGAATAATATGAAAAGTATTGCTTGGGGAACAATTTTATGGGTTTTCACAGGAATTTTTGTTTTAGTAGGTTCATTTTCACTTGCGGGGTGGATGATATATCAAGTAGTCAACCCTTGGGTAATATCACTCATTGATATACAGAGAATACAAAAAAATGGTCCAACCCATTATGTATCTAATTGGCAGACAGATAAGTTGTATCAAAAAATTCAGGATATAGTATCTGATATTAGTAGTGAAAGATATGAATCTGCAATTAATAAAATAGACTTTTTAGAAAAATCTAACCCAGACAATTCATTATATGCATATCTTAAAGCAGCAATATCACAGAGACAAAATGATATTGAATCTGCGTTTTATTACTTCAAAATTGGTAATAACAGGCAATCTTTAATTTTATATTCTCCAAAAGAGTTTTCTGGGTATTATAAGATTTGGCCTGAATATGATATTATAGAAAAAGCAATAAAGGACATATCTTCTAGAAATATAAATACAAAAGAAGAAGTGTTTATAATTTTAGAAGCCTCTCAGAATCTTCTATGGGCAGAACCAGCTGATTTCAATAGAATTAGAAGTGCATTAACTATAAGAGATAAATTGACTGATACACTATTAGAAATTTCAGAGTCTGAAAATGATAGAGCTATAGTCGAAAAGATTAAAAGTGAAAAGAAAAAGGCAATTGTAGGAATATCAAAAAGAAAAGATCTTATAAAAAAATCTAGATCAATAAGCAAAGCATGGGCAATATCAAGAGCTTTAGAAAGAAACGATGAAGAATATAATAAAGCAGTGATATTATTAACTCTTGAGATGCAGTCTGAAATAGGTAAAGAACTAAGAGATAATTATATGGATAGAAACATATTGAATAATAAATGATTGGAATAAATAAATGACACAAGATCAATCAAAGATATCATGGAAGGTACCCCTTGATTATAATAGAAGACTAATTTCAAATTCAAAAATGTATCTTGCATCAAAACTAGCAGAGACATCAATAAAACTATTAAAAATAGTTGTTGTTTTTCTGTTTATTGGGTTTGTATTAGTTTATAGATTTTATCCAAATTATATAGATAATCTTTGGAAGATGGCTATATATGCTCCATTGATGCTTATTATACTGATAATAATGCATTTAGCATCAGGGCTTGGCATTGCATGGTTTATTGCTCCGACTGTAACATTTACTCCTAATGGCATTATTTATATGAGTGGTAAAGCAAAAATGCTGCCTTGGAGGTTTGTCGTTGGGTATAGTATAATTGATATAAAAGATTTTCCAAATTACAAAGGGTTGGTTATAAATTACAAAGCAAAAAACAATGAAACAAAATCAACCTTAGTATTCAATCCAATTGAAATATCTGAAAATACAATTGAGAGATATATAAAATCTGCAATAAACTCTACTAGTGTGTAAAATAGAATATAATTTACCTCATCTGGGTATATTGAATATGTTTTTTAGATTCTTTTCTATAATATTATCCAAAAATAATAATATTTTGAAGGATATTTAGTGGTATTTACACAAGTAGAAGTTTGATATAAATTCATTTAGATAATTATTTATCTATTTGAATTTTCTGAAATGAATAAAAAATGAATTTAGTATGGAGGACT
>JBDNDK010000040.1:0-16103 GCA_046719185.1 Armatimonadota bacterium | reverse complement strand
CGATCTCTTCTGCAACTATTGTATTTAATACAAAGTTTGGACCTGATGTTGATTGTGATGAACCAACCATTCTAAACTCAAACTTGTTGCCAGTGAAAGCAAAAGGTGAGGTTCTATTTCTATCTGTGCAGTCTTTGCACAATTGTGGGAGTTTGCTAGCTCCAAGAACAAGTTCACCACCTGTTTTTGATGTTTTTGCAGCTCCCTTTTCTAATTGTTCAATAATATCTGTGAGTTGATCTCCAAGGAACACAGAAACTATTGCAGGAGGTGCTTCATTTGCACCTAGTCTATGGTCATTGCCAGGCACCGCAACACTAGCTCTGAGCAGCTTGGCATATTTGTCAACAGCTCTTATTACAGACATAAGGAATACAAGAAACACTTCATTTTCATGTGGAGTGTTACCAGGATCCAGCAAGTTGATTCCATCATTTGTTACCAAACTCCAGTTGTTGTGCTTACCTGATCCATTAACACCTGCAAATGGTTTTTCATGAAGTAAACATACAAAACCATGTCTGTGTGCAACTTTTTGCATTGTTTCCATAGTTAACTGGTTATGATCTGTTGCCACATTCACAGTAGCAAAAATTGGTGCAATTTCATACTGTGCAGGTGAAACTTCATTATGCTGTGTCTTTGCAGAAACACCTATTTTCCAGAGTTCTCTATTTACATCATTCATAAATGTAGCAACTCTTTCATGAATGGTGCCAAAATAATGATCCTCTAATTCCTGACCTTTCGGTGCAGGTGCACCAAAAACTGTTCTTCCAGCAAGCATTAGGTCTAATCTTCTCTCTGCAAATCTTGAATCAACAAGGAAATATTCTTGTTCACTACCAAGTGTTGCATCTACCCTCGTACTGGTAGTATTTCCAAGAAGTCTTAGCACCCTAAGAGCTTGTTTATTTAATGCATCCATTGATCTTAATAATGGAGTCTTTTTGTCTAATGCTACACTTGTATATGAAGCAAAAGCACAAGGAATATATAATGCAATATTTGTTCCGTTAGATTTTACAAAAACTGGTGAAGTGCAGTCCCATACTGTATATCCTCTTGCTTCAAATGTTGCTCTTAAGCCACCAGATGGGAAACTTGATGCATCCGGTTCACCTTTGATAAGTTCTTTTCCGCTGAACTCCATAATTGTCCTACCATCTGGAGTTGGAGAAATAAATGCATCATGTTTTTCAGCAGTAATTCCAGTCATTGGCTGGAACCAATGGCAAAAATGTGTAGCTCCCCTTTCAATAGCCCAATCCTTCATAGCATTTGCAACAACATCTGCAACTGTCGGATTAAGTTCTCCACCTTCTTCCATCACTTTCTTGAGTTCCTTAAATACATTCTTTGGAACTCTTTCTCTCATTACTGATTCGCTAAATACATCTGAACCAAATAAACTTGAGATAGATTCTCTTGTATCACTCATAGCAATGTCCTCTCTAAATATACTGGTATTTCTAACCAGTTAGTTTTTACAAAAATTCTTTTTTACCCTTTTTAAGGTTACTTTTGAACATTATCCCTATAAAATGTTTCCACTTTGTTTCAAGTGCTTTAAGGCTTTGTTGCTCTATGCTTGAACATAGAAAAATAAAATATTATTATTTGTCTAGATTTCAATACAAATATACTACAATATTTTTGCAGCTATAATTGTTAGATCATCTCTGCTTCCTTCCTGCAGTGTAAAATTAGAAATAATCTGCATAACTTCAGCTACTATTTTTTTTGCAGAAAGATGAGATAAATTACAAATTGTATCCATTATTCTATCTTCACCGAAAATTTCATGTTCATTGTTTTCTGCATCAATCAATCCATCAGAGTAAAAAAAGAATAAATCATCTTTTAAAAATGGTATTGTATATTCTTTATACTTTTCTGATTTTCTTATTCCAAGAGGAACATTTCTACCCGCAAGCATTTCACATTTTTGTTCATTGGCTTTGAAATGAATAGTTTTTGAATGTCCACAATCTACATATATTAACTGTTTTTTTTGCATATCAAATCTAGAATAATTGAGAGTAACAAAAGAATCTAACTCAATAAGCTTTGGAGTAAATTCTGTGTGCATAACCTGAACAATATCAACAGGGCTCGGAGGATAACATTCTTTTGCTTTGAAAAATAAATTTGCAATTGCCTTTTGTACTTCAAATCTATTTGCAGCACCAATCAAACATGCGGGTACTCCTTTGCCCATCACATCACCAATTACAATATCTAGCACATCATCATCAAATACAAAAAAATCATAAAAGTCTCCATCAACTGTTTGAGATGCTATAGTAACAGCTTCTATATCAATACCGGGAAAATTGTTTGGTTTTTTACCTATCAGAAGATTTTTTTGTATTTCAGCAGCAATTTGAAGTTCTAAAAGCCTTTTTTGAGCTAGTTCTTTTTCTACTTTTTTTCTTTCTGCTATTTCTTCTTCCAATTGTCTATTAACTTTTTCAAGTGCAGCTGTTCTCTCTGCAAGCTCATAATTTGTTTTTTGAAGTTGTCTGGTTACTATTGCAAGCTCACTATTAATTATTGCATACTCTTTTGCCTGCTCTTCTCCAACTGCGGGTAGTGGTTCAGCATATAAAATATAATTATTTGATTTTGTTTTGAAGATCCATGATTTTACAGAAATTGGCATTGAATAGGCAGATTTTATGATATGAAGATTTGCACTGTTTTCCAGATTATTATTTGCAGTTTTAGATAACATCCTCATAAAAACAGATTTGCTGTTTTGAACCAGAAAATCTATGAAGTTTTTGCCATTTAGATCACATTCCAGCAGATTCCTAAGAGCTGTGTTAGCCGACAGGATATATCCATTTTTATCTAAACTTGCAATAATACAGCTTGATTCATTAAGTAATATGTGATTGTATTGTTCGGTTAATTCTTTTAATATATTGTCCAATTTGTTTTTTATGAGTATTTTTCAAGATATTCTACTGTTTCTGTAGCATTTTTTGCAATTCCATCAGCTCCCATTTTTTGCCACATATAAGGATCTGAAGAATAGGCTTGTCCGCCAACTAATATATGCAAATTGTTTGCATATTCTTTTTTTACAGCTTTAATTAGTTTTTCTGTGTTAGATAAATTGAAAGGTAAAGTTGTTGATATACATAGAAATTTGGGGTTGTATTTTTCTATCATATCTAAAATACTATCAATTGGTGTATCGGCTCCAGTATAGTAAACATTCCAACCTTTTATTTCCAAAAAATCTGCAATCATTCTAGGTCCTATTTCATGTAGCTCCCCAGGAGATGATGTGAAAACAATATTACCTTTTTCTCTTGGTAGTTGAAGTATAAGAGGATAAAATGCAGCCATTACCCTTTGTGTAATAGAAGTTGCAAGATGTTCTTGTCCAACTGTTATTTCTCCATCAGCCCATTTTCTACCAATTTCATACATTGCAGGCTCAATTACCTTTTCCCACCAAAACGGGACATCTTCCACAGATTTTATATATCCTTGTGTGCATTTTAGAGCTTCTGAAGAACTTGGTTTTAGAATTGCTTCAAGATATTTTCTGTAATATTCTTCAACTTCAGGATCTATTTCTGATTTATATGACTGCATCTTGGAGAGCTTTATAAATTCATTGTGATGTTTCATCATACATTCATATGTATTAACAATTGATTCATATGATGCGTTGTCAAAATAATTTTTAATTGCTTCTATCCAAGCTTGCAGTTCAATTATAAAATAATCTGTATTGAATCCTCTTGATGAATATGATTGATAAACCCAAGCTATAATGTCAATAAAAGTTGAAGCACTTTTAATTCTAAATGCTGATGCCATAAAATCTACATGGCATGCATGATTTGTATGCATAACTTCAATGGGATTATTTCCAATTAAATCTGATATTTTGGGGTTTTCAGATAATTTCTGGTTTACATATCCTAGAATTTGATGTGAGCATTTTTCATACTCGGTTGCCGTTTTTTCATCAATTTGAGATAAACAATGATCAAATTGCTTTATAAGATTATCTCTCATTATATTACTCCGGTGCTTCTTTCATATATATATTATAGCAATTTTTAATCTTAACAATACTATTTTTATAACATTTCTAGAACAATTAAATTCAAAATCATATACTTTATTCAATTTGATAATTTATCTAATATTAACAATCAACAAATATTGTATAATAAAGCATTATGAATGAAATAGAAAATAAAACAAAATACAGTGTGAAAATTGGTAGAGTATTATCAAATGGGATCAGAGCTACATATGAGAATCTAGGATATGTTGCTGCGGTTTCTTTTTCATCTTTTCTTATTGCAATGGGATTGATGTTTTTTGGTATTTCATTAATGAAATCGGTGCCCGGTATTCCAAAAATTTTCTTATATATACTTATTTTTGCTTCAATATATATCTATTGGCTTTGTATTAATGGTATTTTTTATTATGCAAATAGGTTGCTGTTTGGCAAAATGCCTTCTGTGTTGGATACATATGAAGGAATAAAAATATTACTAGCAGCTTCCACAAAACTATTTTTGACAGATTTTTCCATTACTCTAGTTCTTGTTGGAGATGCATACTTTTTTTTATTTATTCTTGGACCTAAAATGGGAATGTTTCCAATTATAATCGGTGTTTTGTTGGGGTATCTTTCGATTTTGTGGTTGTGTATGTTTATGTATCATCTGCCATTGCTTGCTGCTCAGCTTGATATGGATTCCGGTACATCTGTGAAAGTGATTTTAAAAAAAGCTTTTTTGTTAACTGCAGACAATCCTGTCTTTACTCTAATTATGTTTCTTGTTATAATCACTTTTACTATTTTATGTGTTATTCCAACTGCTTTGGTGGGAGTGGCATTTCTTTATCCTAGTGCGGTTGCTTTTCTTCTTAATAGTGCTCTGAAGGAACTATTCATAAAATATGATATTTTGCAACCTGAGATTGATATAATAGATGACAAATGGACTCTTCCCAATTCTTGGTTGAAGAGAGATAAAAATAATAAAAACATATCTGAAGATTCAATTGGAGATAATGAAAATGGCTGATGTAGTATGTTTGGGAATATTAGTTGCTGATGCTGTAGGAAAACCTGTTGATAGTATGCCTGATAGAGGTAAATTGATGCTTGTTGATCAGCTTGAGCTTCATACAGGTGGCTGTGCAAGTAATACAGGAACTGGTCTTGCCAAAATTGGAATTGATACTGTTGTTATAGGTAAGGTTGGAAATGATGGTTTTGGAGATTTTATGATAAACAGTCTTAGTAAGTCTGGATTAGACTGCTCCGGAATCGTTGTGGATCCAAATGTTGGAACTTCTGCAACTATGGTTATGGTGCATAGTGATGGTGAAAGAAGTTTTATACACTGTATTGGTGCGAATGCGTGCCTTACAGATGCTGATGTTGATTTTGAAATTGTAAAAAAAGCCAAAATACTTCATATTGCTGGTTCGTTTTTAATGCCCGCATTTGATGGTGAGCCAACAGCAAGAGTGCTAAAAAAAGCAAAAGAGATGGGAGTAACTACCACTCTTGATACAGCTTGGGATGCAAAAGGACAATGGATGAAAGTGCTTGAACCTTGCCTTGAATATGTTGATTATGCTGTGCCCAGTATAGAAGAGGCAAGAATGGTAACAGGTAAGCATGATCCTGCTGATGTAGCTAAAGTGCTTATGGATAAGGGTGTTAAAGTTGTTGCTCTTAAAATGGGTGATCAAGGTTGTTATATAAAGAGTGCTGATGAGGAAATTACAATTCCAATATTCAAAGTTGATGCAATAGATGCACTAGGTGCTGGTGATGCATTTGCTGCAGGATTTCTTGCAGGACTTGTAAATGGTTGGGATCTTGAAAAAACAGGAAAATTTGCAAATGCAACTGGTGCTTTCTGTGTTACTGCTCTTGGTGCAACTACAGGAATTAAAGACCAAAAAACTATTGAAGAATTTATTGAAAAGCATTCTAAATAAAAATTTGCCATTTTGAAAAAAAATTATAAGCTTACTCTATCTGAAGGATAATTATATAAATATAATGCTAAATTTTAGCTAAGCTTAGAAAGAATATGGCATAACAATATCATATAAATATCTTTTATTTTATACTTGGAGCATTTTATAAATATGGCAAAAGTTACTTTGCATGAAGTGAACAAAGAAAATTGGTCAAAAATTCTTGATCTTTCTCTCAAATTGGATCAAGGGGGAATAGCTGTTCCTCAGATGTTTGCTGTAGGTGATTCAGACCAAGAACCTACAATTACTGCTATGGTTATATGTGATGGTGATGAAACAATTGGTTTTTTGATGTATGGTTTGGATCCAGATGATGGGAAGTATTGGATTTATAGGCTTTTGATTGATGAAGATCATCAAGGCAAAGGCTATGGTAGAGCTGCAATGGAGCAAGTGATTAATCATATCAAAGAAACAACTGATGTTGATGAAATTAAATTGGGATACAGACCTGATAATATTCCGGCAGCTCATCTATCTGGTAGTTTAGGATTTGTTCCAACTGGTGAGATGTTCCAAGGTGAAATAATAGCAAGTCTCAAGATTGAAAGATAAAATTTATATGAACTTTTTTAGCCTCTCATTTGATAAATGAGAGGTTTTTTATTTGACAGGTGTTTACTGCTGTGATAATATCCCTTTTGTATTTTTTGATTAAATGAGGTATATATGAAACTATCATCTGTTTTATCTGTCATTATTTTTGTTTTTATTTCAAATAGTTTATATGCTAAAAAACCGCCTGCAGTGCAATTTGTTAATATGGCTCCGTTGCCCGGTGGCTGTTATGCTGTAAATGAAAGAGGTAAACCAGATGGATTGGGAGCTGGGCAAATAAACATTCCTGTTGCATACACACCAGGGGATGGATATTGGAGTGTTGGAGCAACTTCAGGAGAATATGCTACAAGGCAATATCATAGAAATGAGGAAAATTTTAGTGGGGTTGTAAGTTTTGGTGTTGGAGGAAGTCCTAGAATATATCTATCAGCTATGTTTGTTAGTACTTGGATAGCAAATGATACTCCTGCTTTTAACTTCCAAATTCATGCATTTGATGAAACTGAAAAACTCCCATCTTTAGCTTTTGGATGCCAAGATTTGGCTAATAAAGAAAATACTGATTCTGGTGATGTTGCAAATACTAAAGCAAGTTATTATGCTGTGATGACTAAAGGGTTTAATATACCAAAAGGAAATAAGCTTTATGCTACTCTTGGTTGGGGAGCTGGTAGGTTTTTGGATACATATTTTGGTGGTATGTCATATCCAATTTCTGAGTATGTTACAGTTGCTGCAGAGTATGATGGATTTCAGATGAATGAAGGAATTATTGTAAGACCTCAGGGAAGAAATGGAAATTTATCTTTTACAATTGGAAACAACAATAAAGCAGGTGTTTTGGTTGGAATGATGATTACAGGAAAATTAAACTTTTCTTTTTAATTTTACTTTTGTAAGTTATTCAGGTATCTAAGAGCAAGTATTTTAGCTACATAATCATCATAAGGACAGCTGGGAGTCTGAAGAGATATAGGTAGTAGTTTTCTGATGCCTTTTGGTGGATTCTCTTTGAAATATAATTCTTTTGCTTCTAAAGTTGTGAATGCCTCATCTACAACTATAATATTTGAGAGACCTTCAGCTTCTAGTATGGATTTAATTTTTTCTGAGTTTGTACCATTTCCTATAATTATATTTTGAATTTCAAATGATTGAATGATTGCATTGATTGATTTAGCTAGTTCTGATGATTTTTCTATTGATCTGTGGATAGTGATAATTTCATTATCTTTCTTTTCTACAACTGCAATTCCACATTTTTCTTTGCCCGGATCAATTGCTAATATTTTGATGGTTTTTGTCATTTTTTATATCGATAGCTGATTCTGATTATTTTGTGATTACAAATTGCAGATTATCCATATTTACCGGTCCGGCTGAATATATATTTTCTTTTGCAAGAACTTCTACATTAACAAATGATCTGTTTGATTTTATTTGGTTCACAACTTCCAAAAGTGCTTCAAGCTGCTGTTCTGGATTGCTTTGTGATTCTGCTCTTGTATCAATACCTGATTTAGGAACTACTCCTGCCCTTTGTGCAGATATACTCACTGCTCCCTGAAGAAAATTTATAATTTTCATTAATATTCTGCCTTCTGAAAGCCTGCCATCAATTTTTACAGATGCTATTTTTTCACCCTTTGCAAAAACAAGATTGTTTTTGAACATTTTCAGTTCAACTTGCACCTGTTCACCCATTAATGTATTGCTGAATGCTACAACTTGCACAAGAACATCATTCATACTAGATGATATGGTAGAAATTGCCATCTGAATACATAATTTTTCATCAAGAGTCCATTCGCCAGTTTTCCTATCTATGAATATAACAGTTACAGCTCTGCCATTTTCACCTTTTTGTGCACCAAGTTTTAGAGCCTTGTCGCTTGCTGTTCTGAGAAGAGTCATAATTCCTGACTCAGCTCTCATTGGAGAAATCACCATTCTTGCAATTTCTTCACTCTGAGTTATAATTAAGTCTTGTCCTCTTAGTGCAGAAGCTTGTTTGAAAGACTCAAGAAACATATTTCTTGTTGCTTCAATTTCGCCTTTCTGTCTTTGTATTTGTTCCTGTTGTTTTGCAAGAGTTTTTTCTGCATCATCAAGTTTTGCTTCTGTATCTTTCAATCTTGATTCAGCAGTTGTTAGTTTTGCCTCTGCAACAGATAGGTTTACAGTTGCTTTATCTAATTCATTAATTGCCCTATCTAGGTTTTTTTGTGCTTGAATGAATTCATTTTGAACTCTATCAAGCTGGACAGCTTTTTGTTTAAGTTCTTTTTCTGTCGCTTCATTTTTCTTTCTCAAAGCTTCCAGTTCAATTTTTCTTTCTTTTATTTCATCAGCAAGTCTTTTAACATCAGCTTCGGCAGTTTTTTGAGCTGCTAATGCTTTATTGTATGCTTTTTGAGCTTCTAATGCTTCTTTTTGTTTGTTTTTTACTTCTGATTGAAGTTTAGAGCTTTGATTGACTAGATTTTTATTAAGTTTTTCTAGTTTTGTATTATCTAATTCAAGTGATTCATTTCTTGTAAGTATCTCTTGTCCTTTTGTGAGAAGTTCTCTTAGGTTTGAGTTAACAGAAAGCATAGCTGCTATTACTAAAGCTGAAATCAGCATACCTGTTACAGTAGTAAAAATTATAGCTGTATATCTTGGTCGTAGTTTGAGCATTGTGAGTCTTTTTTTGCCCATTTTTCTGCCCAAAAGATCACCAAAATATGCTATAAATCCTGCTGCCAATATTAAAATTGCAATAAAAAAAGTTGTATAGGTCAATCTCAAGTATCCTTAGTAAATAGAAAATCTATGCTAATATATTTTCGGTCAAGTTATAGATCTTCTTATTAGGAAAATTGAAAATATTGCTCCAAGTACATTAGCAGTAAATGAGCCAACAAAAGGCTCTATCCTGCCCTGAATGGCAAGAGATGATGTATAATTCCAAATCATCCAATAGCAAAATAATACAAGTATACTTAGTCCAAGACCAACTGAGCTGCCGCCTCTGCTTGTTCTTACACCTAGTGGTGCAGCCATCATTGCAAAGATAAGGCTTGATAATGGAAATGCTAACTTGTTCCATCTTTCAACATCAAGTTTTTTTATCTTATCTATTGGTCTGTCTGGATTCTTATAAAGTTCCTTAAGTAATATACCAAGTTCACTAAAGCTAAGTTGCTCAAATCCTTTTTGATAGAGTTCAAGTTCTTGAGGTGTTTTTCTAATTTCAATCTGTCTTGTTTCTGCTTGTTCAAAACTAAAAAAAGCAGGATCTTCAGTGCCTGTTGATTGCCAGTAACCATTAAATAAAAGCCATTTGTATCTATTTTCTTTATCTTGCATTCCCGCCCATTTTGCTTTTTCTGCATATAAAATAAGTGCAGGTTTCACTTTTCCATCTATTTTTGCATATTTAGTTATTGAGATATCTCTTAATTCACCAGATTCTCTATCAACTCCGCCTCTAACACTAATTTGAGACTGAGTTACCTCATCCCAAAAAGTGAATGATTTATCATATACATTTGACCTTTCCAAAACAGAATCTCTTAATTCTTTGCTTCTATTATATGCAATTGGTCCAACATATTCATTTAAAAATATTGCAAAACCACTGACAAGCAATCCAAAAATTATAATAGGAAGGCTTATCCTATACAAGCTTGTTCCGCCTGCAAATAATGCAACTACTTCACTATCTCCACTCAATCTTCCTAACCCTAACAATACCGCAAGCAGAGTGGACATAGGCAATGTATATGAAAGGATTGATGGAATAATAAGCACAAGAGCTTCTATTGCCATAAATATAGACATACCCTTCATAACTAGATTGGTAAGTTCTAATAGGTATGTACCAGCAAAGAACACAGAGGTGAATGCTCCAACACCAAACAAGAATGGTCCTATTAATTCTTTAACTATTTGCTTGTCAACCAGTTTCATTTGATTCCTCACATTTCAAACCGGTCACCAAGATAATACTTTCTTGCAATAGGGTCATTGGGGAGTTCATCTGAAGGTCCTGCTGTTTTTATCTCACCTTCAGACATTATATAAGCTCTGTCTGTGATTACTAAAGTTTCTCTTACATTGTGGTCTGTTATTATGACTCCAATGCCTTTTTTCTTCAGATGAATGACTGTATCTTGAATATCTCCAATAGCTATTGGGTCAACTCCAGTGAATGGTTCATCTAAAAGTATAAAACTGGGGTCTGTTGCTAAGGCTCTAGCTATTTCAACTCTTCTTCTTTCACCACCAGAAAGCACCTGACCAATACTTTTTCTTACATGTGTGAGTCCAAATTCTTCAAGAAGAGCATTTGTTTTCTTGAGTCTTTCTTTTTTGCTGTAGCCATTCATTTCTAAAACAAGCAAAATGTTTTCTTCTACAGTAAGCTTTCTGAAAACAGAAGGTTCTTGAGCTAGATAACCAATTCCCATTTTTGCTCTTTGATACATTGGCTTTTTGGTGATGTCATTGCCATCTAAAAGCACAGTGCCTTGATCAGGTTTAACAAGACCAACCATCATATAAAAAGTGGTTGTTTTTCCTGCACCATTTGGTCCAAGCAAACCAACTGTCTCACCTGTATCAAAATGCATGCTGACATCAGCAACCACTCTTCTGCCTTTATAAGATTTTACAAGATTCTTAGCCTCTATTTTCAATTGTGATTATTCACTCTCTGTTGGTGGGATTATTTCAACTCTACTAGGTTCTGGACTGCTCTCTATTCTGAACCTAAATTCTTCTTCAGATAATATCTTTTTTGTATTATAAAATGCTCTATTCCCAACAGCAGTAGCAGATCCACCTAATGAGTCTGTTTGATGAATCTTTACATTTCCATTCATTTCTAAAAGATTAGTTGAACCATTGTAGCTCATATTATCTGCTGAAGCATTTGTAGTAGTTCTTTTTATATTATCAGCCGTTGTGTATGTTAAACTAACTGGTCCTGTGAAATCAGCCTTTTCTACAAGATCAAGACCAGATATACTTCTACTAGAACTTTGTTTAATTAGCATTTTTATTGCTTTTGTATTTAATTCAATAAATGTCCTATCTGCAGTATTGCTGGCTTTTACATATACATTGCCTGTTGCTGTTACTGTGAAATTTTTTCCAGATTCACTATATTGAATTGTGGAAGCTGTAATTACAATACTTCTATCAGCAGATGTATATGTAGCACAATAACCCAATCCTTGAAATATAAAAACCATTAGAGTTGAAAGCGACAAAATTGAGTGATATTTATTTTTTATCATATTTATAATAATCCTTTGCCAGAGTCTTTGACAGTATAAGTTTTTAATGTTGTATCTGCAATAAATGCTGCAGCTTCTATCTTTCCTAGATTAGATTCTATAACAATTCCGCCATTGCCTACTATTTTTTTTGTATTTGAATCATATTTTATCCATTCTGCAGTAACTGTTGTAGCTCTTTCAAGAGATTTTACAACCACTCCACCGGTTGCAGTTACAGTTTTCTTGTTAAAATCAACAACAGCTTTATCTGATTTGAATGTGGAAGTTGCTTTTCCATTTTCATATAATGTAGCTGAAAAATTTAGAAGTGTACCTGTTCTATCCATTTCATTGCCAATTAATTCTGTGGCAGATGCTTCCATTTTGGGTTTGCCTTTATCAGTCCATTTTAATGTAACACCTTTTTGTGTGATTTCTAGTTTTGGTGTTTGGGCATCTATATTATTATTTTGAGCTTTCTCATCTTCTAATCTGTCTTCAGAATCATTTGAATTGTCAGTTTTATTATCTTTAGGCTGCACAGGCTGAGTGATTTCAGATGGACTAATATTATTATTTTCTAGTTCTTTTTTTTGTACGCAGCCAGATATTATGAATACAAAAAGCAAAGCAATTATAGATAGTAATCTTTTTTGAGAAAAAACAAAGTTTAACAATTTGGAGCTACCATTTCATATTTTTTGAGGAAAATACCTCTATTTATTAAGACGATTTCTAAGCATATTCCTTTCTATAAGTTTATCACAAGCAATTATACAGTGCAAAATTGTATAATTATATTATTTTACTTGACAATAAAAGTTTATATTGCCATAATCCTGCTATTATAACTTTATTGAGGAGTGTAATTATGCAAAAATTAATAATTTGCTTATGCTTATCAGCTATATCAATGGCATGTTATGCTGCAGAGTATAATGTCTTAAATTTTGGAGCTAAAGCAGATGCTAAATCTGATGATACTGCTGCAATTCAGAATGCATTAGATGAAGCTGCTAAAGTGAAAGGTTCAAAAGTTTATATCCCAACTGGTAGATATTTAATTAATGGAACTCTTTATATTCCTACAGATGTGGAAGTATATGGAGATTATACTGGTTTTGGAAAACAAGACTCAACAGTTTTGCTTTCTACAAAAGGCAAAGGTGAAGAAACTGGTGAAGGTCTTATTGTAATGAGATCTGGAAATAATATTTTGAGAAATCTTGTAATTGAATATCCAGAACAAGATGCTCAACAAAAAGAAGCAATTAAATATCCGTTTGCTATTAAAGTTGGTGCATATAGCAGAGTTCAAAATATTTTTTTACTCAATCCATATCAAGGATTAGATCTTGATGGTTCACATGCAAGTGTAGTTAGAGATGTGCAGGGAGAACCTTTAAGAATTGGTATTCATGCTGATCATATATATGATATCTGTAGAATAGAAAATATACACTTCTGGCCATTTTTTACAAACAATAAACCTCTTAGAACTTATGTTCAGCAACATGGTGTAGCATTCCAATTTGGAAGAAGTGACTGGCAATATTGCTTTAACACTTTTTGTTATGGATACAAAACTGGCTATAGGTTTTTTGCAACTGATGAAGTTAAACATGGTGAGTCAGTATATCCTGCAGGCACAACAAATGGAAACTTTGTTGGAATTGGTGCTGATTGTGTGAAATATGGGATTGATATTGAAGATAGTTTTAGCATAGGAATTAGTGTTATTAATGGAGAATTTGCTGTATTTGGTGGTGTTGATACTATAGGTGTTTATTTAAGAAATACAAACTCAGGTAATATAACGCTCACTAATTGCAATTTTTGGGCAGTTGCAGATAACTTGGCTGTTGTAGAATCAGGCACTCTGAATATGGTAGGCTGCAATGTACATAGTTGGAATGATGCAAAGAGGGGTGCAACCGCTTTTGTAATATCAGGTGGAAGGGTTTCTGTAACATCTTCTGTTGTAAATACAAACAATGGATTATTTGCAAAGCTATCTGGAGATGAAACAAGAGTAACTTTTAGCTCTATAATGGGAGTTGATGGTCTAACAATTGAGTCAGATATTGCAGAACGATTGATAAATCTTGGTAATAATCCTCAGATTAAGGTAGTATCAAACAAGAATAAAGATATAAACATTGATAAAAATAATTCAGAAAATAGCATAATGAATAATGATAAATCAGCAGATAATACCCCTGTTGATGATAAAAAATTGGATGACAATGAATTAAAGAGAGAGCCTTGGAAGCAATATCCAAACTATTGATTTACAAATTCCCAAATTAGAAGATTAAAACGGAGGGATTAAATGGCTAAATCTACAAAAACAACAAAAGCCAAAAGCACAAAATCAAGTGCAAAAGTAATAAACTGGGGAATTATTGGTTATGGTGCAGCATTTAATATGGGTAAGCTGCATGCAGACTGTATAAATGAAAGTAATGGAATGAAAACTATTGCAGTTTGTGATTTAGACCCCAAAAGAACAGAAGCAGCAAAAAATGAGCTTTCTGGGATTAAAACATACAACAAAGTAGAAGATATCTTGAAAGATAAGGATATTGATAATGTTGTAATTATCTTACCTCACAATCTGCATTATGAAGTTGCTAAGAAAGCATTGGAAGCAGGCAAAGGTGTCAACCTTGAAAAACCAATGGTTTTTACAACTGATGAAGCTACAGATTTAATAAATATTGCAAAGAAAAAGAAATTATTACTTACTGTTTATCACAACAGAAGATATGATGGTGATTACTTAGCTGTTAAAGAGTTTATTGATAAAGGAATGATTGGAGATGTTTTTAGAGTGGAAGCATTTATGGGCGGATACTCACATCCTGGTCATTGGTGGAGATCAATAAAAGAGATTTCTGGAGGTAATTTCTATGATTGGGGTGCTCATCAGGTTGATTGGGTGCTTAATTTCTTAGAGGGTAAGAAAATTGTGAATGTAACAGGATTCTTCCATAAGAGAGTTTGGAAAGATGTTACAAATGAAGATGAGACACAAGCCATAATTAGATTTGATGATGGTGCAGTTGCAGATATTACAATCTCTAGCATTTCCAAAGCACCAAAGCCAAGATGGAGAATACTTGGAACAAAGGGTGCTATAGTTGATACTTGGAGTGGAAGTTTTAAAGCTTATGTAGATGTTGATGGCTACAATGCAGAAATGGATGTGCCATATAAGCCGACAGAATGGAATAAATATTATCACAATTTGGCAGATCATCTTTTAAGAGGCGGTGATTTGCTTGTCAAGCCAGATGAGGCTAGAAGAGTTATAATGGTGATTGATTATGCTGAAAGATCATCAAAGGAAGGAAAATCAATAGAAACGCCTTTTGATTAAAAAATGAAAATAATGAAAATAGAGATGCACTTTAGTGCGTCTCTATTTTTTTTGGAAATTAGAAATTATCTCTGTTATTGTATTAATTGCTTCTTTATCATTCTCAATTTCTAATCTTTTCTCTAGAGCATTTACTGCGTCAGAACTACCAATTTGACCTAATGCCCAAGCAGAGTGTTCTCTAATTATTGGATTTGAGTCATTTAATAATTTAACTAGTGATGGAACTGCTGAAATCAATTTTAAGTTTCCTGCTGCTATAATTGCATTTCTTCTGATTTTATTGTATCCAATCCAGCCAATTGAAGTGTGTTTTACATTAAGTTCAAACTCAGAAATTGAGAGATTAAGAAAGTATTCCATATCAGGGTTTGAGATTGGATAAATATCAAGAGCAAAATCTGGTGTTGTGTTAGATATTTTTTGATTGTGTGGACAAACATCTTGGCATATATCACACCCATACAATCTATTTTCAATAAGAGCTCTAAATTCTTTTGGTATAAATAATCCTCTCTGAGTGATGTATGAGAGGCATTTTTTTGAATCTAAGAGTTTTCCCGGTAAAATAGCACCTGTTGGACAAGAATTTATGCAGATTGTGCAGTCATTACAATAATCTTCATATTTTGGGGTGTCAAATGGAATTTCAATATTTACTACTATTTCTCCAAGACAGACATATGACCCAAAATTATTAACATATATTTGTGTGTTTTTTCCCCTCCATCCAATGCCTGATTCAATGGCAAGAAATCTTTCTGGGAGATTGCCATCTACACTAATATCTAACTTAATATCTGGGAATTTATTTCTTATAAACTCAGCAAGCAACCAGGGACTGCCGC
>JBDNDK010000004.1:0-31409 GCA_046719185.1 Armatimonadota bacterium | reverse complement strand
CCTGACGACGTGGAACATTTATTCATAAGGGCTCAATGCCTCAAGAGCAGTCTTTATGTGAAATATCATCAGAAAATGTTGAAATATCTGCAATGAAGCAAGCTGAAGATGGAAATGGTTTTATAGTCAGACTTTTTGAAAGCTCAGGGAAAGATACTGACTTTGTTTTCAGATTCTTTAACCAGCAGTATAACCTTTCTATCAAAGCAAATGAGCTTAAAACACTTAGAATATCTAATGGAAAAGCTGTGGAAGTAAACTTAATTGAAGAATAAAATAATCTGGGCAGGCATTGATTTTATTTATGTCTGCCAGTTTTTATTATTGAGACTATCAACCATATTCCAAAAATTGAAGCAGTCATATATCCCACAAGACCAAGAGTAGATAAACCATACCAAGCAGTTGGTCCTTTATCACTTTTAACAACTAGAGAAGATCCGATTATTATTGATGCTATAATAAGAGAAATGGAAATTCTATTTGCTCCTCTTTCAAAAGATTCAGAAACACCTTCTAAATTTTGATGCTTGAACTCAACTCTAAGAGTTCCCTCAACAAGCTTTCTCATTAGCCTGTCAAGCTGATCGGGTAAACTAAGAAGTAATCCTCTAACTCCAATTATTGAGCTGAAAAGTTCAGTTAATAATCCGCTGGATTTCAGTTCACTTTTAACAACTTTGCTCATGTAATTCTTTAATACTTCGGTGAAGTTAAGATCTGGGTCAAGCACTCTGCAAATTCCTTCAATATTGCTGAATACTTTCCCCATAGTTGCAAAGTTAGCTGGAAGTTTTATTTTATGAGAGGCTGATACTTTAAGCACTCTAATAAGCAGTTCCCCCATATCTACTGTTTGAGCAGGAAGATCATAGTAATTTCTTATAAGTTTTCCAAGATCATAAGTAAATCTTCTAATATCTACTTCTTCTCTTGAAATACCCATCTCTAATATTTCATCAGCAAGATATCTTGTATCTTGTCTTTCAAATGCCATAAGCATTCTAACAGCACCACTTCTGCTGTCCATATCTAATCTGCCTACTTCACCAGCATCTAAAAGCACTATACATCCATCTTTCTTTATAAAGATATTACCGGGATGAGGGTCTGCATGGAAAAAGCCATTTATAAATATTTGCTCCATAAAAGAAGTAGCTAGCCTATTTGCTACTTGGCTTCTGTCTATGTTTTCAGGATATTTTTCAATATCAGTTATTTTTATTCCATCTATAAATTCCAGAGTTAATATTTTGCTAGTTGTATAATCCCAAAATACTTTTGGAACACATAAAGAATTTTTATCACTTCCTGTACTACCAAGTTTTTCATTGTTTCTAGCTTCTCTTATAAAATCTAATTCTTCTTTTAGAGTTAATGCAAATTCATCAACAATATCCACAACCCCAAAAGTTTTTGCTGCATCCCAGTGATCTTCTAAAAATCTTGCTCTGCTGTATAATATCTCAAGATCTGTGTCTATTGTTTCTCTTATATTTGGTCTTTGTACTTTTACTATTACATTTGTACCATCTTTTAATGTAGCTTTATGCACCTGAGCAATAGAAGCTGCAGCAAGAGGAATATCATCAAAAAATAAAAACAAATCTTCAATTTTTGCTTTTAATTCAGATTCAATTACTTTTTTTATTTCTGTTGTGTGAACAGTTGGGGCAGTATCCTGAAGTTTGCTAAGTTCAGTAATATATGGATCTGGAATAATATCTGGTCTTGTAGAAAGAATCTGACCAAGTTTCACAAAGGTGGGACCAAGTTCTTCCAGCATTTCTCTTAGATGTGCAGAAGCTGCAGTTGCTTCTTTTTTGGATTCTAGCTTTTTTCCTGACTCACTGAAACCCATTCTGCCAAGAACCCAGCCCCATCCGTGATGAGCTATTACTCTTGCTATTTCTTTGTATCTTGCAAAATGTCTTCTACTTTTTTGAAGTATCAAATTAATACCTAGTCAGATGTATTATGTTAGCAAATTAATGGCAACAATCTTCATGCTTATGATCTTTTAGCATTGCTTCAAGTTCTGCAACTCTTTTTTCAAGCTCTTCTACTTTTTCTGCTCTTGCAGCACCAGCTTGATCAATAATTTTTTCAGCTTGCTGCTTCATCCAACTTTGAACATTGTTCTTATCTTCTTCAATCTTCTTAGAAAAATCATCAATCACTTTTTTTGCTTCTTCATTTGTCATTTCACCTTTTTCCACCATTTCTTCGGTAAAATTCTTAATTTTTTCAATTGAAAAAGCTGCTGCTCCCAATCCAAAGCTCATTGTTTTTTTTAGCATTTCAGTTATAGTCATTATTATATTCCTCCAATTTGTTTTTTAAACAAAAAAACTAACTGTTGTATTTTTAGTTCATACGAAAATTATTATTATTATAGTGCCCAAATTGTAGCTTATATGGACATATTTTAGCAATTTGCAGAATATTATGAAAAAAGTTTTTTATAGTGTGTTTCTTTGCCAATAGATTCTAGCTAGTTTGTTGCCTTGAGACCATTTGTATTCTATATCTCCACTATAGGCTTTATGTATTGCCTTTCCAAGCCTTTGGGCTAGTTTTTCATTAGTGGTTGTGATCTCCATTACACTTCCATCAAAATCAATGCTCATCACCCTTTCAAGAGGATTGAAATTTTGTGCTTTTTCTGTCTCATTTCTAATTAAATTTAATATTTCTTGTCTATGTTCAAGTAGAAAATCACCTTCTAATGTCAGCACACCACCGGGAAATTGTTCTTTTAGTCTTTTGCAAGCAGGGCATATTACTTTTTCGCCAAGCTCAGCTCTTTTATGAGTTGCTAAAAACTCATCTTTTGAATACCATCTGCCTAATGAATATACAGATTTACATTCTTCACACACACTTTTGTCTGGAAATTGATTTGAGAGTTCCTGCACTTCAGAGTCAGTTGAAACAGTGTTTCTAATTTGCACATGATTTCTGTTTGTCAATTCTATTGCCTCCTATCTTGCAGTCATAAGTTTAGGTATGATAAAATTTCTATGCAACATCATACCTATTCTCAGATTACCCACAATAGAATCTATCAAACAACTTTAACACCTTATCACAATAGCTTCTTAATCTAAATAAAAAGCAAATAATTTAGTTTTCTCAGCTCCCCAAGTTGAATGCAATTTGAACCTAATTCCTCTGGTCCTTATTGAAAGAGGTATTTTTACAAGCCTCTGGTAATTATCTTCAATAAGTGTAATTCTATTCCAACATTCATCTTTTAATGCTTCTAACTCAAATGATTTTGGTAGAGTGATAGGTATTTGAGATATTCTTTCATTATATTGCTTATGAAGGCTGAGAGTGATGTGCTTATCAAGTGAGCTGTCTAAAATCAATCTGACTTCTGATATATCTATTTCTTGATTAAAAGTATAAGAAACCCAATCTCCTTCACTGCACTCCCAACAATGATTATCCTCACCAATTGGTCTATTTATTCCATCTCTAATTGGCTCTGGATTGCCTTGATTTGAAGACAATTCAGCATTCTTTGTAATCTCTGAAATTTCATATTTGATATTTGGTATATAGCAATCATCTTTCAAAAGAGCCTGCTGAAGTTTTTTTATAAATTCCTCATAGGTATCTATTTTTAAATTTTCATTTAATGAAAGAGCTATTGCGGTTCCAACAGCCTGACCCATACTGCAGCCAGTGCCCATAACTCTTGTGGAACTCATTGCAGCATGAGTGGCACTTGCACATCTTCCTGCAAACATTAAATTGTCAATATTTTTGGAAATAAAAGCTCTTAGAGGAATTCCATACGGAGACGGAGCAGGATGAAATATAGTAGCTGGATGCCCGAGTTTTGTAGCATTAAATCCTGCGGGATGATGATCATCCATACTCCAACCACCGTATGCTACCACATCATCAAATTGCCCTCCTGATTCTATATCATTTTGAGTAAGTATGTGTTTTCCTATATATCTTCTGCTTTCCCTTTTTGCTGGTAGAAATTGAATCCATTCAAGAGCCCAATTTTCTGCTCCATGATCACCTTTGTTTTTAATATGATCCCATACACCAAGTGTGATTTTTAAAAGTTCATCTCTTAATTTTTCTGTGTCTGCTATTGAATCTTGCTCACCACCCAGTTCAATCCACCAATAGCCCATTCGCCACCAGTTATGATCATTTGCACCATAAGGAAGCTCATCATCAGATTCATAAGAATAAGCCCATCTTGGAGGCTCATATTTTTGTGGAGTGCCTGTATCAACAGCTTGAAAAAGACAAGTCATACCCATTGTTTTGTTGTCAGCTTTTACCGGTGCTATAGATTCATTAAATTCATCTCTTGCTTCTCTACCAATTCTATACAAGGCACCAGTTAATGGAGCAAGAATACCATCACCTGAACAATCAACAAATACTTTTGCCTTTACTTTTTGAAATGTTTGAGTGGTTAACTGCCAGCCAGTGATCGATTCAATAGAGTTTTCTTTCATCTCTGCATCTTGGCAAGAGCAGTTGAGCAATAATTTTAATCCATCTTGGGTGATTGCTTTATTGTATAACACAAAATCCCAAATAGGATAATATTCATTAGGATTCATTTTTACATTATCAAGTCTTAACTCTTCTAAAATGCCCGTTTCTCTCAAGTTAGGATTTTTGCCATGAATGTCTGCACCACTAATATGAACCCTGCACTCACTTGAAGAATTTCCACCTAATACAGGTCTATCATGCATCAAAATAACATTTGCTCCATGTCTTGCTGCTGATATAGCTGTACAAATTCCAGCCATGCCACCACCGACAACACAAACATCACAATTGTGATCAACCACATTAAATGCTAAATTCATATAAACAACTCCATTATTTTCATAATATTTTTGTAATCTAATATTAAGTTATAAAATAAAGGCAATCTAACCACTATTCGATTGACATTATATAATATATAAATTTAGAATTATAATTATCTATTATACTAGTAGAGATACTTACTAAACCTACATAGATATATTTATAAACTATAGATCCTCATTAACATAATTATCCATCTATTAGGGAGGTTTTAATGCTCTATCGTTCAACTGTTTTTTACTTATTGATTTTTATAATAATATTATCCAATTTTGCTGGAGCAAATTATAAACCAAGAATTGCTATTGATAAAGATGGTAGTGTTTATATAAATGAAGAAGTGGCAGTAAGATTTAGAGTTAATAATGGAAATCTAACTCCAGAAGACAGAGCAAAACTAACAGCTCAAAGATTGATTGCTCAATCAGAAGCAGGTGTAAAAGCTGAAGCATTTACTGCAAAAGCTGATGGTGCAAGGGCATTAGTTTATGCAGGAGATCAAGTGATATGCATTGCTAATCCTGAAGACGCAAAAGCAGCAAACTCTACCCCGCTTGCTCTTGCACAATCTTGGACATCAAATATAAAAAGACTATTCGCATTGCCTCCATTAAAGCTTAGCACAAATTCCTTAACTGTCCCTGAAAAAGAAAATAGAAGACTTAAAGTTGGTGGAACATCCACTGGTGAAATACAAGCAAAAATAGAAAATGAGCTTGTTGCAAGCATTCAAATTGATCAACAAACAAGAGTTATCACCGTTACTGGAATAACTATTGGTGAGACTGTTTTAGATGTTTGTGTAAATGAATTTGTTGAAAAATGCTTAATAGAAGTAAAAAGGTATGCAGGCAGAGTTTCAGTTACATCACCTGCACAAGTAACAGGAAATCCTGCTCCAATATCACTACTTGAATTTGTTGCACGACAAAAATTTATGGAGTCAGTGATTTTAGAATATGGAACAAAGGTAAGCATATTATCAGTAAATGCAGGAAAAACCGCTCTTGAGACTGGTGCAAGAAGAGAAGCAAAAGTGGCATACAGAATTACTGGTGAAGGTTATTTACCAGTGAATGCAGAAATTGCAATACCTATTGAAAATATAAATCTTCCAAGAGAGGAAGCAGAGCAAATATTTTATTCAAATGATCCTGAATCACTTAGGAAATTTGAATTATTATATGCAGCCAGACTTCAATTACACACTCCAACAAAAGTTTTATACCATCATCAAAATTTTATGGGTCAAAGAATTCATTTTATAGTAGAAATTGTAAACACATCCGATATTCCAGCAACCTTTAGAATTTCTGATGGAATATCTGCTCCAAATATTGATACCTACCATGTAGGATATGTGGCAGTAGATAGATTCTTTAACAGTGAGCTATCAAATATCAGCTATATGCAAAATGTACCGCCATATTCAAGACTAATATTAGTTTCTGATATGCTAAAAAATCATGATACTTCAAGTGGAATATTTCAAATTAAGCAAATCAGCAGTAATCCTGCATTGGTGAGAATAACTGCCGCACAGCCAAATATTGATAATGTTAGTGTTGGTCAAATACTTCCAGCTCCACAATCATTGGTTGTACCGTATAACCAGCATGTATATGAAAAACCTGTTAAGAAAATCACAGAAACCTACACTGTTGGAGGCAGATGGACATTTATTTCCGTAGGCAGACATCCATTAGTTTCTGCTGATAATTCAAAAACTCTACATGGCAATTATGGAGTCAAATATGATATCACTGTAAAAGTGGAAAATCCAACAAATAGAGCAAGAAAAGTGGAAGTTGCTTTTGAACCAAGTGCTGGAATGGCATCTGGTATATTTTATGTTGATGGAAAAAAATCTGTTGTTAAATATGCCACCCCACCTAAAGAAATTACTTTAAATTCTTATAATATACAACCAGGTGAAACAAGGAATATAAGGATTGTAACAATTCCTTTAGCTGGTTCTAATTATCCAATTACAGTGATAGTAAAGTCATAATGATGATTTATGAAAATATTTTTTTAGCTCATGTTTATGGTTTTAATGATTGAAACCGAATAACTGAACATATAATAAAAAAATAGTAGAAATTTCTTTTGGGGTATTTATATAAATGTATTTTAGAATTTTAGCTGTATTATTAGTATACACATTAGTGATTTCTTCAGCTTATTCAACAACAAGAGTAAATATTGCCTGCAAGCAAAGAGGTCTGCAAGGCAGGGTGATGTGGTTTGATGCAAATGCAAATATTTGGCAGCTTTCCACAAGGCAAGGTGTGCAAGAAGCTGTTGAACAATGCAAAAGAGCAAACATCAACACAATAATTGTGGATGTGAAACCTTTATCGGGATTTGTTCTCTATAATAGTAAAATTGCTCCCAAAATGAAATATTTCAACGGTAAACCATATCCTGCAAATTATGACCTTCTTCAAACAACAATAGAAGAATGCAGAAAAGCAGGAATTGAAGTGCATGCAGCTATTAATGTGTTTTCTGAGGGCTCTCAAACATTAAAAGGCGGACCTGCTTGGCAAAATCCTGATTGGCAGTGTGTGCATTATGATGTTAAAAGATATTTGTCTGTTCCTAGTGGAGATACAATGGAAATTGTAGTAACTAATTCTCCAAAAGATGATGGTAATTTATATCTTTTTGATTCCTCATCAAATGACTCAAATCTGCCTTGGAACACAACATATTTGAGAGTTTATTCCAATGGTAAACCAGAACTTTTGGGTGTTGCAAGTGGAAAAGCGAATATTAGTGCACCAAAGGGAGGATATGTGCTTGTTGGCACTGGCAATGCTTCTGAATGGTTAAAAGAAGTAAAAGAAAATAATGTTAAGCTTACTTTATCTTCAGAAAACAATTTTGTTAATGTTTCTAAATTAAACAACTTGCATCATGCAGTATTTGTAAATCCTCTTCATCCTGAAGCAAGAGAATATTCACTTAATATCATCAGAGAACTTGTTGAAAATTATGATGTAGATGGAATAGTGTTGGATAGAATGAGATATCCAAATTTTTATAGCGATTTTTCTGATATAACAAGAAAAGCATTTGAAGATTATCTAGGTCATAAAGTAGAAAATTGGCCAGAAGATATTTATAGAAGAGATGCAAACCCTAATATAGATATTGTAGAAGGTCCTTTGTTAAAAGAGTGGAAAAAATTTAGAGCCACTGTAATTAGGAACTATCTTGCTGAAGCAAGAGAAATTGTAAAAAACCAAAATGCAAACAAAATTTTAGGTGTGTATGTAGGTGCTTGGTATCATACATATTATGATGTTGGAGTAAACTGGGGAAGTCCTAGAAATGCTGCTGATTATGATTGGTGGCCAGAAGGATATGAATCAACAGGATATGCAGACCTTGTAGATTATATCACCACAGGATGTTATTATTTCCATCCTACTAGAAATCATGCCATAGCAAGAGGCAGTGAGGAATGGAAAAGTGTGGAAGCTGCTGCTGAAATGTCAGTTAATGCTGTAAAAGAAGAAACTTTTGTATACGGCAGCCTTTTCTTGAAACAATATAATGGCAGGCCACAGGATTTTATGGAAGCTGTAAAACAAGTTTTAGATAAAACAGAAGGTATTATGTTTTTTGACTTGGTATATGTAAGAGATTATGAATGGTGGGATTTAATAGCTCAAAATTTCCCACAGCCTGCAAAATCACCACACAATGATGCTGAGCTGATAGAATATTTTAGAAGTTATCATCAAGCAAAAGCTGATGCAAATAAAAGTTATAATTCTGCAAGTGATTAGAAAAAGTCTAATAAAAGAGGTAAGAATAAGAATGTTTTAATATCTTACCTCTTACTTCTAAAATCTTATTTCTAACCTCTAAATTCGTATTCTTTATATTTATTAGTGATAGGAAGTCTTCTATCTCTTCCAAAAGCCTTTGGTGTAATTTTTATTCCAATGGGAGATTGTCTTCTTTTGTATTCATTTGTATCTACCATTTTTACAACTCTTTTTACAGTTTCTTGATCAAAACCCATGCTAACTATCTCATCTATGCTTCTATCTTCTTCAACATAAGCCATTAGAATAGGATCAAGTATTTCATAAGGTGGAAGAGTATCCTGATCTGTCTGATTTGGCTTCAGTTCTGCAGTTGGAGGCCTTGTGATAATTGTATGAGGTATCACATAATTAAGATTGTTTCTATATTCTGCAAGCTTGAAAACAAGCGTTTTAGGAACATCTTTAATTACCGCAAATCCACCAGCCATATCTCCATATAATGTTGAATATCCACAAGCAAGCTCACTTTTGTTGCCAGTTGTCAACACTAGAAGACCAAATTTATTTGACACAGCCATCAATAAGTTGCCTCTAATTCTTGCTTGAAGATTTTCTTCTGTTGTATCTTGGCTTGTCCCTTCAAACACATCTGACAATATTCTTATGTAATCTGAATAAGGCTCACTTATTGGTATTCTGTCATATCTAATACCAAGATTTTGAGCCAACAATTCCGCATCACTCATTGTTTCTTTTGAAGAATACATAGATGGCATAATCAAAGCTCTTACTCTATCAGGTCCTAAAGCATCATAGGCAATTGTTACAGTAAGTGCTGAATCTATACCACCACTCAAACCTAGCACCACACCTGCAAAACCATTTTTATTTACATAATCTCTAGTTCCAACTACTAATGCTGTATAAATCTCCCTATACACATTTGGAGGCTCAGATGTTTGAGTCGGTTTGAACGAAATATCTTTTGCAGGCACAGGATCAAGTGATATTTGATTCACTTCACAACATTCGCCAGCAAGCTTTGCACTTCTTCTTCTGGTGTCAATTAGTCTTTTATGGTTCACTGGACCAAGATCTATGTCTGTGATAGCTAGCTGTTCTTCAAAAGCTTTGCATCTGAATACTATATCTCCTGATGGACCTGCTATCATAGACTGACCATCAAACACAAGCTCATCTTGTCCGCCAACAGTATTTAGATATACCATCACACAAGTGTTATCATAAGCTCTTGAACATAGCATTCTTTCTCTATACATCCATTTCCCAGAATAAAATGGAGATGAGTTAATGCTAATTACCATTTGAGCTCCACCATATAGAGTTTGAAAAACATGTGGACCATTTGCATGCCAAGTGTCCTCACATATCTCAACTCCGAATACAAAATCTTTTATTTTGAATACATTCTTTGTTCTACCATATTGAAAATATCTAATTTCATCAAATACTCCATAATTTGGGAGGTGATATTTATGATGAACTCCAGCTAATTCTCCGTCATGCAAAACAGCTGCTGCATTATAAATATCATCTTCAACATCCACAAACCCAACTATACATGTTATGCCTTTTGTTGACTGTGTTATTCTAGAAATAGCATCAAGATTATCTTTTACAAAACTTTTCTTCAGGAGTAAATCTTCTGGAGGATAGCCAGTGATAGCAAGCTCTGGAAAGACAACTATATCTGCACCTCTTTTTTTTGCAATTTCAATATTTTCAATTATTTTTTTTGTGTTGCCTTCAATATCACCTACAGTAAAATTGAGCTGAGCAAGAGCTAATCTAATAAATCCAGAACCTTTTTCCTGCAAAATGTGCCTCCAAAAAATATCATTAAAACTAATCCTACCTAAGTATATTATGAGTAATATTTAACCAATATTAATTTTATACTACTTAAGAAAAATAAAATTCCTGCCGATAATCGAGTCAAGAAGCCTTATAAAAGGCATTTATTTTCGGGAGGAAGTGTGATGCCAAGAATTAAATCAAACAAAACTGGGACAAAAACAAATGAATCTGCAAAATTAAGAGATTCCCGTTTATCTAGTGTATCTGATACTTACCAACTTATGAGCATTATGCTTGAGTATGAATCAGCAGCATCAAAAACTGGATTAGACCTAGCAACTGGCAGATTCAAAATGCTTACTTCTGCTGAAAGACAATTTCTTAGGGCAGAATTAATTGCTGATTTCATAAGGCTATCTGTTGGTAATATGGGCAACACTCCCGGTTATTATGATCATAATTTTCCGAATTTTTGTAACAAAATTTGTGATTTAGAATTGCCATCACATGAGCTAATGGGTACTTTCCTTGCTGCAATTGAACTTGCCACAATGGAAGAACCTCTAAAAGAAATATCCGGTATTCAAGATGCTATGAGAAAAACAATTTTAGAAGTTCTTAGCCATTGTGTTGACATTCTAAAACATAGATCAGAAAAACTGGCTGCATAGTTATTTATTACAGAATATAAAATTTTACAATCCAGGCTCTGCAACATATATCTTAATATTATCAGAAATGGTCTCTGCAGAAATATCAAATGATGGACCATTTATGTATTCAATGTTGCTGTGCCCTGTTAAAAACTCGTCAACTTTCTGAATCGGAAACTCACATTTTTTTGTCTTAAAATGCATAGGTATTACTGCCTTTGAATTTAATTGACCAATAACTTCCCAAGCCTCTTGTGAGTTTATTGTATAAGTGCCTCCAACAGGTACCATCACAATATCTACGGCTCCAATTTCAGCAGCCTGCTCAGATGTGAGAACATGTCCTAAATCACCAAGGTGAGCAATAGTAATATCATCAGCTTTCATCACAAAAACAATATTTTCACCTCTTTCATTACCCTGCTCTTGATCATGGTATGTCTGCACACCAAATATTTCAACTTCTTTTACAGTAAACTTTCCTGTATTTTTTAAAATAATTGGATTACCTTTTACTTCATCGTAATATGCATGGTCAGCATGGCTATGGCTGATTGTAACTATATCCACTTCATCATCAAAAACTTTATATTTTAATTTATTATCATAGGCATTAGGATTATATGGATCAGTTAAAATAGTTGTCCCGCTGTTTGTTGTTATCACAAAACTTGAGTGACCATTATAAAAGAAATTCATTTTAACAATCCTGCCTTTATAATTTTTTTATTATACCACTCAAGCCAATTTTAAATAACCTTTTGAGTGATGTCAAACATATATAAATAAATTCTATTGTTCATATATTGAGATGTTAAATAATTGTTAAATTTAATTTAGCTATTGACAATTGGAATTATCTGGAATATTATGAAATTATGAATATAAATAGTCACTACATAACTGTTTTTGGCGGTAAAAGCAACTGGGTATGGCGAAGCTCCATTTCTGGTGGTGCATTCGCTGCTTAGTGACTTCTATATAAAAATATAAAAGCTGCAGAATGCTCCATGGCAAGTCTGCGGCTTTTTTTATAACACAATAATTGGGTATATAAAAAAGCCGAGGAATTAACATTACCTCGGTTTTTTGTTTTTAACCCAAAAAGTTTATAAAAAATGCCAAAATTATAAATAGTGACATAATTAAAATAATTGAGAATGTGAGGTGTGCAAATGAGCACATATTTTCCAGATATTCATGAATTTAAAAGAAGAGCAGAAAAGGGAAACCTTACACCTGTTTACAAAGAAATATTAGCTGATATGGAAACACCTGTATCTGCATTTAGAAAAATAAATAAAAGTGACTATTCTTTCTTGCTAGAAAGTGTAGAGGGTGGAGAAAGAATGGCAAGATACTCTTTTCTTGGAAGCGGTGCAGGCATCATCATAAAAAGCAAAGGGAAAGAGGTATATATTCACAGAGAAAATTCTACAGACCATATAGAATTACAAGATGGGCAAGATGTGCTGAATATTCTAAAAGAAGAAATGGCAAAATTAAAATATGTGCCAGATCCAAATCTTCCAAAGTTTTGTGGAGGTGCAGTTGGATATTTTTCTTATGACTTAGTTAGATTTTTTGAAAAACTTCCGGAAGACACAATAGATGATCTTAATATGCCAGACAGTGTGTTTATTTTTACAGATATTATTTTAATATTTGACCATATACAGCATAAAATAAGAGTTGTATGCAATACTCCAACTCAAGGAGACCCAGTTGATGCATATAACAAAGCAACAAGAAAAATTGATGCTTTAATTAGACAATTAAAAACTCCGTATGATATGTCTTCAGAATACAAAGGAAAGCCAGACCTTGATGTGCAGTCTAATATTGCTAAAGAAGACTTTGAAGAAGCAGTAAAAAAGTGCAAAGATTATATTTCCTCTGGAGATATTATTCAGGTTGTGCTTTCTCAAAGATTCCAAACAACTGTTAATGCTCCACCATTAGATATTTACAGAGCTCTAAGAAGTCTCAACCCTTCTCCATATATGTTTTTCCTGCAGCTTGGAGAAACAAAATTGATTGGTTCTTCTCCAGAGATTTTAGTAACTTGTCAAGAAAATATTGCAACCACAAGACCTATTGCAGGCACAAGACCCAGAGGCAAAACTATTGAAGAAGATAATGCTCTTCAGGAAGAATTGCTTGCTGATGAAAAGGAAAGAGCAGAACATATTATGCTTGTTGATCTTGGCAGAAATGACTTAGGAAGAGTCTGCAAATATGGCACTGTGGAAGTAGATGAATTGATGGTGATAGAAAAGTATTCGCATGTGATGCATATTGTTTCAAATGTGAGGGGAAAACTTGAAGATGGTTATGATCAGTTTGATTTGCTCAGAGCAGCTTTTCCAGCTGGAACAGTATCAGGTGCTCCTAAAATTAGAGCAATGGAAATTATTGAGGAATTAGAACCCACAAGGAGAGGACCTTATGCAGGAGCTATAGGATATTTCAGCTACTCTGGAGATATGGACACTTGCATTACAATTAGAACTATTCTATTGAGAGGCAATAAAGCCTATGTTCAAGCTGGTGCCGGAATTGTTGCAGATTCTGTGCCAGAAAGAGAATATAATGAGACAGTAAATAAGGCTATGGCTATGGTAAATGCTCTAAAAATAGCTGAAGCTGGTCTTGAATAAGGAGAAAGAAAATGATTTTAATGATTGATAATTATGACAGCTTCACATACAACCTTGTGCAGTATCTTGGTGAGATGAGTCAAGAACTAAAAGTGTTTAGAAATGACAAAATATCTATTGAGGAAATAGAAGCTCTTAATCCTGAAAGAATTGTTATCTCTCCTGGTCCTTGCACACCAAAAGAAGCTGGTATTTCAGTTGATGTTATCAAGCATTTTGCTGGAAAACTGCCAATCTTGGGAGTTTGTTTGGGGCATCAGGCAATAGGACAGGCATTTGGTGGAGAGATAGTAAAAGCAGAAAGACTGATGCATGGAAAAGTTTCTAATATTGTCCATGACAATCAGGGAGTTTTTAAAGATGTTCCTAATCCTCTTGTTGCTACAAGATATCACTCACTTATTATAAAAAAAGAAACAAAACCTGAGTGTCTAAAAATAACAGCAGCCACTAAAGAAGGTGAAATTATGGGAGTAAGGCATGTTGAATACCAAATAGAAGGTGTGCAGTTTCACCCGGAGTCAATTCTCACCCAAGAAGGAAAGAAAATACTTCAAAACTTTGTTAGTTTCCCAAGTCAAGTAAAAAAATCTCAAGATGAAAATAAATCAGAACTACAATAGGACTATTAAATATTTGGAGAGAGAAGATGATTGTTGACTGCATAAAAAAATTAATAGAAAAGCAAGATTTGACCAGGCAAGAAGCAATAGAATCTATGACAGAAATAATGGATGGCATTGCAACTCCTGCACAGATATCTTCATTTCTCACAGCTCTGAGAATGAAAGGTGAAACAATTGAAGAAATAACAGGATTTGTGAATGTGATGAGAGATAAATCCATTAAAGTAAATCCAAAATCAGATGATTTTATTGATACTTGCGGAACTGGTGGAGATAAACTAAACACATTTAATATTTCTACCACATCAACTTTTGTGGTGGTTGGTGCTGGTGTAAAAGTTGCAAAGCATGGTAATAGATCAGCTTCTAGCAAATGCGGCAGTGCGGATGTTCTTGAATCATTGGGTGCTAATCTTAATTTATCACCAGAATCTATTGCAAAATGCATTGATGATGTTGGGTTAGGATTTATGTTTGCCCCAAATATGCATCCAGCAATGAAAAATGCTGTAGGACCAAGAAGAGAAATTGGAATAAGAACAATTTTTAATTTATTGGGACCTATGACTAATCCTGCAGGGGCTAAAAGGCAGATTGTGGGTGTTTTTGCTGCCGAATATACTGAAGTTGTTGCAGAAGTTCTTTTTAATCTAGGCACACAAAGAGCAATGGTTGTGCATGGATTAGATGGTCTTGATGAAATTTCCACACTTGGAGAAACAAAAATCACTGAGCTGGATGATGCGAAAATCTCAACTTACTATATTTATCCAAAAGATTTTGGAATTCAGACCGCTTCTGTTGAAAATTTGTTAGCAGGTGATGGCTCAATAGAAGAAAATAAATCTGCCCTAATTAGCATACTTGAAGGAGAAAAGGGAGCTAGAAGAGATATAACAATACTTAATGCAGCAGCAGCAATATATGTAGCTGGTAATGCAGATAGCATAGAAGAAGGCATTGAAAAAGCTAAAATTAGTATTGATGATGGCTGTGCAATAAAAGCAATGAATGATTTTGTAAAGGTAACTCAGGAGCTTGGATAAATGATATTAGATAAGATTATAGAATCTAAATATAAAGAAGTGGATGAGAAAAAAAATAATATATCACTTTCTGAGCTGAAAAATATTATTAATACTATTCCTAAACCTTGTGGATTTAAAAAAGCTCTTCATCAAAAAAATGGTTTACCTGCTGTGATTGCAGAAGTGAAAAAAGCATCTCCATCTAAAGGAATAATAAGAGAAGATTTTAATCCGATTGAGATAGCAAAAATTTATGAAGAAGGCGGAGCAAGTGCTATTTCAGTACTTACAGATGAGAAATTTTTTCAAGGTAACCTTGATTATCTAAAAGAAATAAAAAAAGAAGTGTCAATTCCCATTCTTAGAAAAGATTTTATTATTGATGAATACCAAGTATATGAAGCAAGAGCAGCAGGAGCAGATGCATTTCTTTTGATTGTTAGTGCTCTTTCTAAAGATAAAATAATTGAACTGCAAACCATAGGAAGAAAACTTGGAATGGATGTATTGGTGGAAGTGCATGATGAAGCAGAAATGCTTATGGCAATAGACTGCAAATGTGATCCTATTGGAGTAAATAACAGAAACCTAAAAACATTTGAAACTAATATTAATATCACATATCAATTAAGACCTCTTGCAAAAGACTGCACATTTGTTAGTGAAAGCGGTATCTTCACTAGAGATGATGTTAAGAAACTGGCAGAAGCTGGAGTGGATGCCGTTTTAATTGGTGAAGCATTGATGAAAGAAGATGATATCATAAACAAATTAAGAGAGTTTACAACATGACCTGCATAAAAATTTGCGGTATAACAAATGCTGAAGATGCAATAAAAGCTGTAGAGCTTGGTGCTAATATGCTTGGTTTTATATTTGCAGAAAGCAAAAGAAGAGTAGATATATCTACTGTAAAAAATATCTGCAGAATAATAGGACCAGACATAAAAACAGTTGGTGTTTTTGTAGAAGAAACAGAAGAAATTTTAAGGGCTTTAGATGAATGTGGACTCTCATATATACAGCTGCATGGCAATCAAAGTGAACAAATGGCTCAAAGAATAGGTTGTGAAAGTGTGATAAGAGTTGCAAGAGTGAAAGATGCTGAAGATATAGAAAACCTAAAAAATTATTCTTGTGCTAGTTTTTATTTGCTTGATACCTACAAAAAAGGACTTGCAGGAGGAACAGGTGAGATATTTGATTGGGATTTAGCACTGTTAGCTCACAATCTTGAAAAGCCTTTTTTGCTGTCTGGAGGATTAAATACGGATAATATTTGCGATGCAATAGATAAAGTTAAGCCATTTGGGGTTGACATATCAAGCGGAGTGGAATCATCACCGGGTATAAAGGATCATAATAAATTGAAGGAGTTAATAGAAAATGTCAGAAAAGCAGACTCAGCTTCCTGATGATAAAGGGCATTTTGGGATATTTGGAGGAAGGTATGTACCAGAAATACTAATGCCTGCTCTTGAAGAACTCAGTGAGGCATACAACAAATATAAAAATGACATTACATTTCAAAATGAATTAAATAGCTACTATAAAGAGTATATTGGCAGACCTACAGGTTTATATTTTGCCCAAAGACTCACAGAAAAATTAGATGGAGCAAAAATCTACTTAAAAAGAGAAGACCTCTGCCATACTGGTGCTCATAAGATAAATAATGTTATGGGTCAGATTATTCTAGCTAATAGAATGGGCAAAAAAAGAATAATTGCAGAAACAGGTGCTGGTCAGCATGGAGTTGCTACAGCAACAGCTTGTGCACTTTTTGGGCTCAAATGTTATGTGTATATGGGTGTTGAAGATATGGAGAGGCAATCTCTTAATGTGTTTAGAATGAGGCTTTTGGGTGCTGAAGTGATACCTGTTACAAGCGGAACTCAAACATTAAAAGATGCCACAAGTGAAGCAATTAGAGACTGGGTAACAAATGTAAGAGATACACATTACATTATTGGCTCAGTTGTTGGACCACACCCATATCCTATGATGGTAAGAGATTTTCAGTCTATTATTGGCAAAGAAACTAAAGAGCAGATAATTGAAAAAGAAGGCAGACTGCCAGATTATGTATTAGCCTGTGTTGGCGGTGGAAGCAATGCAATAGGCATATTCTATCCATTCAAAGATGATTTAGATGTGAAATTAATAGGTGTTGAAGCTGCTGGAGAAGGAACAAACACAGATAGACATTGTGCAACTTTAAGCTTAGGAAAGCCAGGAGTTTTGCATGGCAGTATGAGTTATTTATTGCAAAATGAAGATGGACAAGTACAGCTTACTCATAGTGTATCAGCTGGACTAGATTATCCTGGGGTTGGTCCTGAGCATAGCTATTTCAAAGATTCAGGAAGAGCAGAATATGTAAATATAACTGATTCTGAGGCTTTATCTGCTTTTCAATTGTTATCTGAAACAGAAGGCATTATACCCGCTCTTGAATCTTCTCATGCTGTTGCATATGCTGAAAAGATTGCCGGCAGTATGTCTAAAGATAAAATAATGGTAATAAACCTCTCCGGCAGAGGTGATAAAGATGTGAATACTGTTGCTAAATGCTTGGGGGTAGAGCTTTGAAAAGAATAATAGATAAATTTGCTGAGCTTGCAAGTAGAAATGAAAAAGCACTTATTTGTTTTCTTACAGGTGGAGATCCTGACTTTGAACTGAGTGAAGGTTTAGTGCAGAAAGTAGCTGAAGCAGGTGCAGATATAATAGAAATTGGGGTGCCTTTTTCAGATCCACTGGCTGATGGACCAAGCATACAAGCATCAACATTTAGGGCTCTTTCAAATGGAGCTAGTGTGAGTAAAGTATTAGCTAGTGTAAAAAAAATCAGAGAAACTTGTGATGTTCCTATTGTTTTGATGAGTTATTTCAATCCAGTGAGAGCTTATGGAGTGGAATCATTTGCAAAAGATGCAAAAAATGCAGGTGCGGATGGAGTGATTATGACAGACCTGCCTCCAGAAGAAGCTTATGAATGGAAAAAAGCAGCAGATGAGAATAACTTAGCAACTATATTTTTAATAGCTCCAACAAGCACGGAAGAGAGACTTAATTTAGGAGCTAAAATGGCAAGTGGATTTATATACTGTGTATCAAGAACTGGCGTTACAGGTGCAAGACAAGATGTGCCGACAGAACTAAAAGATTTAGTTGACCTTATAAAATCAAAAACAAAAACACCCGTTGTGATTGGTTTTGGAATATCCAAACCAGAACATGTGAAGCAGGTATCTTCTTTTGCTGATGGTGCAGTTGTGGGCAGTGCACTTGTAAACATAGTAAGCAATAACCTTGAAAACAGAGAAAAATTAATTGATGAAGCTGTTAAATATGTATCTGCATTGAAAGCTGCAACCAAATAATCCAGCTTTTTGTTAGTTTTGAAAAACTATTAGTGGATATAGTTGTAATTAAAATGCCAGTCAATTAAGATATATGTTATAAACCTATATATAATTTGAGAGGCTGGCATATTATGTTCAGATTTATTTTCAATATTCTTCTTATATTAGTTTTTATCACCTCATTGTCTGTAAGCGGAACTGCTTTAGCAGTATTTGATGATATATTAAACTATCCAATTGTTGATACTGAGTGTCCACAAGACAGAAATCATATAGAGGGACTTTCACTTGCCGGTAGAGGTATTGCCAGCTATGTAACTCTTTCAAGAAATAATCCTGTAGGGCAAACTATAAAAGTGCATATGTCAAATGCACAGATGTTATGGAGAATTTGTCTTGGCATTTGCTATTATCCAAACTGTTGGACAGAAAATGAAATTCTTACAATGACTGTTTGGGATAGTCCTATCAAAAATAAAAAATTATACTCAAGAACTCTTACTTTTGAGGATAAATGGTATAAATGGGATATTCCTTTTGATGTAAAAATACCAGCAAAAAAAGGAGATTCTTTTTATCTTGAGTTAACAACAAATGGTGATGATGATAATTCTATTCATATCATAACAGTTGATGGAAATGATTATAAAGATGGAATAGCATATCTTGCAGGAAAGCCTCAGGAAGACTTGGATTTATACTTTGTAACCATTGTAAAACCACTAGGCAATAAAAAAGCAAATTATGAGAAGTTTCTGTCAAGAATAAATTTAGATTATCCACCATTATCAGCTGCAAAGAAAGCTTATGAAGATGGTAATCTTGAAGATACTTGCATTTTAATTTTGAGGCATTTTGAAAACAGAACAGAACCCGATTCGCTTATTCCAGAGGCAAAGCCTCTGGAACATATAAATTTCCCAAATGTTGATAATATAGTTGATTTAGGCAGATATTACAAAACGGGCAAGTTGACAGATCCTTTTGTAAGAATGGATGATCAAACCACTTGGAGAGAAACTTGGCCCGACAGCCCAGAGTATTTAAGACAAAATGATATCTTCAGATATTTAGGTGAAGCTTATCAAACCACTGGAAATGAAAAATATGCCAGAAAACTTAATCAGCTTATGTATGATTATATAAATGATAATGCCTCTCCATTTGATGGAGGAATGAGAGGTGGTAGATGGGTTTCTTTGCATCAAGGATGGAGATTGGGTGATGCATGGGAAGGCTGGGGAGCAGCTTGTAAGTCTGAGGGATTTACAGATGATGTAAAGCTTGGATGGATAGACTATCAAGCAAGAATGGCTAAGTATATAGAGTTAGAGCCTTCTGGTGCTAATCAAGAAAATTCCTCTGCAGATGCACTTCTACAATTTGCATTAAGATTTCCAGAATTTGCAGAATCAGAAAAATGGCAAATTCAAGGCTATGACAGACTAATGAGCAATTCACTAAAGCTCTTTAGACCTGATGGCGGTAGTGAAGAGCCTACTATGAATTATCAAGGCTTTGCTCTCAGTTTCCTATTAAGAGGCATAGAAACTGCTAAAAAACATAATCTAGAAATTCCTGATGAAATAATTCCTAGACTTGAAAAGATTTATGAGTTTATGGCTATAATGCTTATGCCGGATGGTCAGACAGCATCAAATGGTGACACTAATTTTGGTGAATTTAGACCAAATAAAATGAGACATACTGGAACAAGGGATGGAACTATTGTTGAGGGAGCAAAAAAATTTAATAGAGATGATCTTCTTTACATAGGAACTGCAGGTAAAGACGGTAAAAAACCTGATTACACTTCTATTTTTATGCCATATACAAAATATGCCATTTTGAGATCTGATTGGAATAGTGAGGGTTTTGAACAAGCAAGATATATGCTGTTTAGAGCAGGTTATCCCGGTGGTCATGGTCATTATGATTACAACAGTATAGTTTTATATGCTTATGGCAGACAGCTTTTAATAGACCCCGGCAGAGCACATTACGGCACTCCACTGCAAAGTGATTTAGAAAAAGCTTTTTCACATAATGTCTTGCTTGTTGATGGTATGCAAATGAATAATGTAGATCCCACTCTTCACTATTGGCAGACATTAAATGGTATGGATATTATTGATAATGAATATGTAAATTTATACAACGGTGTTAATCATAGAAGAGCTGTTATATTTGTAAAACCAGATTATTATTTGTTATTTGATAATGCTGTTTCTCAAAACCCTGTGAAAATGGGTGTTAATTATATGCTAACTCCGCCTGAACTTGAAGTTGACACTGATAACTTTAAAGTAATTTCATCAGAACCAGAAGGTTCGAATATATTAGTTCAGTGTTTAGGTGCAAATCAAATTGCTCAGAGAAATGCCACAGTAAGAGTGTATAATAAAGAAGTCATAGATAATATGCCGGTTGCTACATTTTGGAATAAAGAATCTGACAAATCAAGTTTTGTAAGCTTACTATATCCTGCACCTACTGGAGTTAAACCAAGTGCTGATATGACAATGCTCAGAAATGATGATGTAAAAGTATCTTTAGTTACCCACTCAAAAGGCAAAGATATTATACTCTACTCAAAAGTTGAAAATACAAATGCTGATTTTAAATCTGATAAGCATTCACTTAATATTTCTGCTAGGTCAGCTGTTATTAGAATGAACAATGATAATGATATAATATCAATAAGTATTGTTGATGGATCAAAAATTGAACAAAACAACATAATCATAGCAGAAGGCAATTTGAAATCCTTAACCATAAATTATGAAAAAGAAAAAGCAGCAATTTATTCACCCGATGAATTAGCTAATATAAAAATATCAGCAATGGGCAGAACATATGCTGCTTTGAATGGTAAAAAAGTCCCAATAAAAAACGGTTATATTGAATTATAATTATTCTTCTGAATAAAGAGTGTGTTCAGTTTTTAAGATGTATCTTCTGGATGTTGACCATCCTGAAGGAACATCTCCTTGAATTATTCCAACAACTGAAATATAATCTCCAACATTAACATTTGGTGTACTTTGCCAGTTTACAGCAACACCTATTTTATCTGAACCAGCTGAAACACCACTTCCATCATCAATATAAACAATATTGCCAGTGATATTTGTTACTCTGCCAGTTGTTTTTACAAGCTGACCAATATTATTTACACCAATGCCATTATTAACTCCAGCAATATATGTTGTTCCATTGACTTTATATGGACTTCCACCAACTGCACTATTATTCATTGCCATTGGTTTTGGAGGATCTTGATTAGATACTTTGATTATTTTAGGAGCATTCAATTGTCTTTCAGCAGGCACACCGTTAATATATATTGTTCTTAATATACCTGATATGTTTATAACATCTCCAGAAACCAATCCACCGGCAGCATAAGTTGCTCTTAATCCATTTATTCTATTATCATCAGTAACATAGATATATGAACCAAAGACTGCACTAACTATAACTGAGTCTATTCCAATAATACTATTATCAGGTAGACTTTTTACATCAGCATAAGTTAATTCTTGTGTCTGAGCTTGAATTGTTGCAACTGTGGAATAGTTCATATTAAAGTCATAGGCAAAAACTGAAAAATAGTAGGTTGTGCCGGGAATGATATCATTATGTATATAAAATGATTCTGTTGATGGAACAGTATTTATATCAAAAGCCAATAGTCCCTCATTAGGGGTTTCTGGATATGAATCTGTTGAATATCTTACAACACAACCTCTAAGATCTGAATCAGATGGGTTTAACCAAGATAATGCTATAGCACTGCCTTTACCTGTATAAGCAAGTTGAGTTACTGCATCTGGTGGTGTATAATCATCCCAAGGAAACTGTCTTACAGAATAGTTGTCTCTATAATATATAGCAGCAGGTTTGAGAGAATTATCAAATTTTATAATTCCATAATAGTCTTGCCAGCTTTGTCCACCATAAGCAGAATTATCAAAACCTTTAAATTGAATGCCACCAGCAGTGTTGTAATATGAGAAATATGAAACATTGCTTTGATAGCTTATATTTTGGGAATATTCTGAATAAACTAATCCATTATTTTCACCATTGGAAGGCCAGCCAAATTCTGATAATAAAACAGGATCATTTGATATACTCTTGAGATATACTATTTGTGTATCAGATGCAGGCCAGCCAAAAAAACCATAAGTCCAATATGAACTGCTTGATACAATATCTACTAAATCAACAATGCCTGCATTATTTTCATACCATCTTATACCTATTGAAACAGGGTGGTTAGAATCTATAGATTTTATATGTGAGATCATTCTATCCAACCAATTGATTATAACTGCTTTTTTAGCAGGAGAAGAATTCCAATTATTACTGCCATCAATATTATCTGGATGGTCAGGATGATTTTTCACATCCCAATATATTATGTAGTGATTGTTTTTAAACTTTTCAACTATAGCTGTTAGATATTGTTTTTGAAGAGTTTCTTCTGTTTCACCATCAGCAGGGAATGAATTGTCTTTATCAAAAAGGACTAATGCTGTAGCAATTCCTCTTGTACCAAAAATACTTACAACTGCTTCAAGTTTATCCAAGTATTCTTGTGAAATATCTGAATCCCAGCCATATTTATTATATGGCACTTTTATTCTAACAACATTTATTCCCAATGAATCAAGAATATTAGCTTGTGTAGTAATTGCATTCATATCCCATAAAGATGGATTAATACTAAAATCAAGCTCATAATTAGAGCCTTTAATTTTATATATATAATCTTTATAAGAAAAATTGCTTCCATCTATACTAATGAATGCAGGTGAGGCATGTAAATTTGAAACTATTAGCAATAAAATTATTATCAAATAAGCTTTAGAGATATTTTCTTTCATTTTTCCCCCAAATAAAAACAATTTATATATATTTATACCCTGTTCATTGATAAAATTACATCAATATGAGTTTATTCATTAAATAATGTTTAGGAGACATACAAAAAAGCTATGTTGTTTTTTTAACATAGCTTTATAAATAAAAAGCAACTGAAAAAATTCCATTAGAATCTTGTTAAAATATAAACACTGCTAAGGATATCAGATATAACTTTGCTTATACTTCCAGCTTTTTCCCAGCTCTTTGCAATATCTATTAAACCAGAATTAGGAACCACTATTATATCTCCTGGAACCACAGACTTCACATTTGAAGCTAGTTGAGCATCACCATTTGTATGAATAACAACAGTGTATTTTTTAGCAGCATCTTGTGAATATCCACCAGATCTTTTTATAAAGTATTCAACTGTATTGCCTTCTGCTGCTGCAAAAGAATGAGGATGAAGGACAGCACCAATCACAGTTACAACATTACTTATTCTTGGAATATATAACCTATCACCATCTCTTAAAGTTAAATTGTCTGCAGATTTATAATCTGTAATAGCATTTTTCAAATCGACTGAAATTCTCGCACTCTCAGTAATTTCAGAATATGGTTGTCTTCCTGCAAAAATAGCTTCAATTGAATCATTAATATCTTTAATAGGTTCACCCATTGCACTGATGGGTTTCTCTTCAGGTGTTGTTTTAGTTATATCAGTTCTTTCTTCTTTTATTTCTGTTTTTTCTTCAATCCTAGCATCTGCAACTACATCAGCTGGTTTTGCCAATTCTTTTTCAGCTAACCCTCCTGCTTTTAAAAATTCTGCAGGAATTTGCATTCCTAATTTACCAAGCTGTACTAAAAACTGTCTGCTTGCAAAAAGTTGAGATTTATTGAGAATTATATCCGCATCATTTTCCTGATGTGTATTTTCAAACTGACTTTTCTGCCTTAAAAATAGTAATCCTTTCAAATCTGCTTGATCAGTTAATCCACCTGCTCTTTGAATGATATCTGAAAGCTTTTCATTCTTGTCTTTTATAATATAAGGACCAGGATTTTGAACCTCACCAGTTATAAAAACAACTTCTGAAGATCTTAATGCAGAATTTAGAGTTGGAATTGTTATAATATCTCTGTCTTGTAATTCTATATCAAACTCGGGATTTGAGAATAACAACTCCAGATTTACTTTTATAATGCTGCTTTCACCTTTAGAATTCACTCTACCAATTTCTGCAATATTCCCAGATTCAGGTAAAGTACCACCAGCAGCAAAAATTATATCACTAAGCATCATATTTTCAGATCTTTTATACACACCTGGTTTCTGAACAGCACCTTCAATTCTGAGTGTTCTATCGTTCCAAGCAACCTCATCAACACTATATACTTTTATGCTATCCCTGTCTTTTATTTCTATATTAGCTTCCGGAACACCAGTGAGAGCATTCTGAAGATCTATTCTTAATAATTCAGTTATATCACCATTACCATACCTTACAAGATCTGCTCTATCAAGATATGCATTTGGCAAAACACCACCAGCTGCAGCTATCAAATCTCTAACTTTCATACCTGGTGTTCTCTTATATACACCCGGTCTTGATACAGCACCTTCAAGACTAACCATTCTTGGCCTAAACTCTATTTGATCTGGTGTGTATATAAAAACTCTGTCTAATTTTGAAAGTGCAATATTGTTATCTTTATCATTTTGCAATGCTTTTTCAAGGTTAAATGTGATTATTTCTGTTCCTTTTACAGGGTCAATTCTCAAAATATCAGCTCTTCCCATGTAAACTTCTTTATCAGCAGCAAGACCTTGAGCAGAATTAATAAGATCTCTAACTGTCATTCCCGTTTTATAACCATAAACACCCTGAACAGACACAGGACCTGTGATACTAACCTGGTTAGTCTTATCTGGTCTTACAGAATTGACTGTTATCTCATCACCAGGCCTAATTGCAAATGATGATTGAGCTTCTACACCACTGACAGGAACACTTAAAAGTACTCTGTACTCATTTTGTTCTACTCTTTCAACCTGCACATTTTGCAAAAGTCCAGTTGGTTTAACTCCGCCAGCAAGCTTTAATGCCTGACCAAGATTAATAGGTAAATCAACCTCATATCTTGCTGGTCTTACTACTTCACCAGAAACAACTATTGTATTTTTGACTGGATTTATTAGTATTAAATCACCTTCTCTTAAAGGTATATCCTGAGATCTATCTGCATGCATTAAAAATTTGTATAAATCAATAGTTTTTTTAGTTCCATCTGTTCTTGAAAGAGTGATATTCCTAAAACTACCTGATTCTTTTGGACCGCCAGCTTCTCTTAATGCTGTCATAATAGTTGGCATACCATATAATTCATAAGTACCGGGTCTTGCTGCTTCACCTGTAATTTGAACCCTAACAGCTGCTGTTTGTTCAATTCTAACCTCAACAGATAATTGTGGAAATCTTGATGATATTCTTCTAGCAAGATTGCTTTTCACTTCACCAAGAGTCTTTCCTGCAACACTGATTCTTCCTACAGGTGAAACTGATATTGTGCCATCTTTTTCAACAACTGGATTTGTTTGAGTTCTTTCACCAAGATTGCTTATTAAAGCTATTGAAAGAGTATCACCTATTCTTATTTGATAACTATCACTTACTGGTCTTTTCTCTGCACCAGAAAGCGAAACTGATGTTTGGAAAAAATCCATTCCATAAACAGTCCAACTTCCGCCCCATCTTTTCTTCATATGCTCAAGTATAAGTCTAAGATCTGTTAGCTTATTAAAAATTTCGTTTCGTTGAAGTTCAAGAATTGGTGAAATAGTTAGTAAACTTAATTGAGTTGCTTCATTCTCTATCAAAGATAAATCTTTATCTATTATTTCTATGTCTAATTGAGAAGGTTCGTATGGGAGTTTTCTAATTTCAAAAATTCTTTTTCTTTGGGATTCCAGAGCATTATTTACTTTTAAAGCTTTTGCATAAAACTCTTCTTCCTGTCTTTTTACAGATTCTGCCTCAGTTTCCGTACTCGATGATGTCAATTGCTGTAGAGTTGTTATGTCTAGATTTGATATCTGGTTTGACTGTTCTTTATTAATTTGACAAAAACTAGAATCAACAAAAATTATTGAGAAAATGAAAATGAAAAGCATCATTTTTGAAAGAATTGAATTTACATAAGCCATGTTTTTATTACCTTATCCATAAACTATTTATAAAATAATAAAAACAGTATAAATACTGGGGGAGCTTAATGTCAAATGAAGAGATTCTAATTCAGTTTATACTTATGGATAATTAAATAAGCATTATATTTATTATCTAATATTTGGTCTAGGTCTGAATGTCATCAAACCAGCTTGCCAGTCTTTGAATGATTCAACATGACCATCATAGAATAATACATTAGATGCACCATTATGAGGACCTGGAAAATATAATCTATGGAAATTATGTGGCTGTGGAAAAGTATCTTTATCTGAATACCACTGATATGTAGATATTTTTATATTTGGATTCATTTTAGGTGATGGTCCATATACATAACCATCTTCCTGAAAACCATCAGCTAAATTAGCATCACCAGTTCTTGGTAAATTTTTAGTTTGACCAGTTACATCAATTGTACCTTTTCCTGTTCCGGGAACTTCAAAAACAGCCATAAAAGCACTTGGTCTTACAGGAAAAGAAGATGCCGGATTACTTAGTCTTTCATTAAGTGAATAAGCAAAGTTAACTTTTCTAGCTGGACATTTATAAACATCAATTTTGTTGTGATACTTGAAAAGTTTTTCAGCCCATCCTTTCTGCTCTCCACCCCAAACTAAGAAACCTTTTATATCTCTCATCATTTGAAGGCTGTTCCAGTCATCTCTGTATAACTGAAGTGCAGTGCCAATTTGTTTGAGGTTTGCTTTACAAGTTGCTGTCTTGCCTGTATTTTTTGCAGCAGAAATTACGGGGAATATTATTGCTGCAAGAATAGCAATAATTGCAACTACAACTAATAATTCAATTATAGTGAAACCAGATTTTACCGATTTCACAACCGCACCCCCAAATAAAATTGACGATAGCCTATGTTTTGTAACATTGAGTAAACACAGAGCTACCCAATTGCAGTTTATCCCCAGTTCTTTGATATGTCAAGTGGCAAAATTTATTTTCTTCTTTATTTTTTTTAATCTATGCACATAATAAAAACTATAAAATAATTAAACTCTTCATTTTAGAAAACAGCTTATACTTACATTATGGTTACATTGTTACTAAAAATTTACCCATTTATTTGTTATAACATACAATTTTTTGGGAAAGTTGCTTATGTGCTATATATATACAGGAGGTTTTATTATGACTAAAATCATTGAAAAAAAAGGAATTGGTATAATTGGTTATGGCGGGTTTGGTGAGTTTATTCATCAGGCATGGAATAAAATGGACAATGCTCATGTAACAGCAATTTGTGATTCAATACTAGAAAGAAATCCAAAAAGTGATGCAGAATTTTATTTGAATATTGATGATTTTTTATATGATAAAAATGTGGATATTGTATCAATTGCTACTCCCCCATCCACCCATGTTGAACTTGCAATAAAATGTATGGAAGCAGGAAAACATGTTTTAATAGAAAAACCTCTTGCATTTTATGAAAAAGATGCAATAAAAGTTATAGAAACTTCTGAAAAAACAAAAAGAGCTGCCTCAGTTAATTTTGTACTTAGATATAATCCTATAGTTGATACTCTAAAAGAAATTATAAATTCAGAAGTACTAGGCAAACTTAGAAGAATTGACTTAAGAAATTATGCCACAAGTGATTCTCTGCCAAAACCTCATTGGTTCTGGAATCCCAACCTAAGTGGTAGAATTTTGATTGAGCATGGAGTTCATTTTTTTGATATGGCATACAATCTCATTGGCTCAAAAGCAAAAGATGTTTTTTCTTTCGGTATTGATAGAGAAGAAGGAATGGAAGATAAAGTATTTGCTGCAGTTGTTTATGAAAATAATATTGCAGGCACATTTTGGCATTCTTTCTCTAGACCAAGACAGCTTGAAACTACCACATTCCACTTTGCTTTTGATTTAGGTGAGCTTGAAATGGTTGGCTGGATTCCATTAGAACTCTCATTATGGGGTTGGGTAGGCGAAGATGGATATGAGAAATTGAAAAGTATTCCAGAAATTGAGCTTATGGAAAAAAGAACTCAATCAAGAGATGTATTATCATCAGGTATTACATATAAAGTAGATTATGATATTGATGCAAAATTAGTTTTAATTGAAAACAAATCAGAAGTATATGCAGAAAGTCTAAGACAAATTATGGGTGATTTGATTAAAAAAATTGAAGACCCAAACCATAAAATGAAAATAACCCTTGAAGATGCATTGGAATCAGTTAGGATATCAGAAAGAGCAACAAGATTCACACACCCAGATTTTTGATAAACTACAAAAAAGATAATACTGCCTATGCATTAAAGCATGGGCAGTATTACTACTTCAATTGAATTAAAATTTTAAGAATCTAATTCAAAAGCTTCGTGTAATGCCTGAACAGCTTCTTTAATCTTATCTCTCTCTATTAAACAAGTAATTCTTATTTCACTAGTTGTTATAGAAATAATATTTATTCCCTTTTCTGCAAGTGTAGTGAACATTTTGTCAGCAAAACCGGGTGTGGATCTCATTCCGCTTCCAACAATAGATACTTTTGCAAGGTTTTGATCAGTATTCAAAGCTTTAGCACCAATTGTTTTTACAAATGATTCCATCACTTTTAATACTTTCTCATAATCTGCATCACTTGTGGTAAATGAAACATCTGCTCTTCCTTCATCACCAACATTTTGAACTATAACATCAACACTTACATTTTGCACAGCTAACTCATGAAAAAGTTGTGCCGCTATTCCCGGCCTGTCTGGAACCCCAACAACCGTATAACGAGTAACATCTGTATCATGAGCAACTGCCTGCACAGGATTTCTTATTTCCATATCTGGGTCCTCCTTTTTGATTATAGTGCCGGGAACTTCTTTTTGACTGTTTGCAACTAGTATTTCAACATTATATACTTCGCCCAGTTCAACAGCTCTGGAATGCATAACTCTAGCACCTTGACCGGCCATTTCAAGCATTTCCTGATAAGAAATTGTATCTAGTTTTCTTGCATTGGGCACAATTCTTGGATCTGCAGTAAAAACACCATCAACATCAGTATATATCTCACACAAATCAGCTTCTAATGCTGCTGCAAGAGCAACTGCAGTAGTGTCTGAACCACCTCTACCAAGTGTTGTAATTTCTGCCCAGCTTGCAGCCTCAGTTACTCCCTGAAAACCTGCAACAACAACAATATTACCTCTATCCAACTCTAGTTTTAATCGCTTTGGGTCAATGTTCATAATTCTTGCTTTTCCAGCAGTTGTCTCTGTTATAATTCCTGCCTGCCCACCAGTTAATGAAATAGCCCTTCTTCCCAGCTGATGAAGAGCCATAGCAAGAAGTGCACTAGAAACCTGTTCACCAGTTGCCAAAAGTTTATCAAGCTCTCTATCATCAGGCTGAGCACATAGTGATTTAGCCATCTCTATTAACTCATCAGTTGTATCACCCATTGCAGATACAACTACAACCATTTGGGCTTCGTCTGCTCTTTTTGCAACTCTTTTTGCAACATTTGCAAGTTTTTCAGGTGTTGCAACGGAACTACCGCCATATTTTTGAACGACTATCAATCCCGTATCCGCCTTCCTATACATATTGATTCTAAAACATCAAAAGCTAACACTATATTTAGGGTAAAGAATATCATAAAAAACACTTATCAGTAAACTGTTAATCTCAAATATGCTTTCTTAAAATTTATAATGTAACTATAGGCTGCCTAATTTATGGAAAATAGACAGCCTAACAACAAAATATATTAGAGCCAGATATTAACTATATTACTTCCAAATAATCTTTATCTGGTAATTGAGGGAATGGAGCAGTAGGAAGTGTCTGATACCAGAAAGCAACACTTGCAATATCATCTTGCAACGGAAGATATCTATGATTACATCTCCATCCTAATGCTTGAATAGTAATTCTTAAATCACTTTCAAACCTAACAGGATCCATTATATGCCATCTGTATAAACCAAATCTGGTTTGTGCTTGATATGTACCATCTGGTCTTATCACTTGAGGCATACCTGCATAAGGTGTATTGAATTCCATATATTGTCCACCAACATCAAAGTTGTATGCTCCACAAAAATAGTCTTCTGTACCTGTTCCACAGATAGTGGGAAATTCATCATCACCATCCATATAAAACTTTATCTCACCTTCACCCCACCATCCAGTATTATTTACTTGCCAAGCCATATAAGTTCCAACATACTGACCTTTACCCTTTATTCCATCAACTATTGTATAGACTTCTTTATATGGTAAAGGATTTGTTCTTCTGAATTGTGCATGGAAATATGCAGCATCCTCAGGTACTTCTGTAAGAGTGTAGTCAATTTGATAATATAGTGTAATTTGATCCTCAGCCATGTTTTCCATTGTAATAACACAAGATTTTCTGAAAGGCATTTCCCAATAGCAGTTGAAACCTCTACCGGGGTTCACACAAACTGCTAAAGAACTCACAGGAGCAAATTTTTGCCATCCACAAGCAAAAAAATCACCAACAGGGCAGGTGCTCTACCG
>JBDNDK010000039.1:0-16118 GCA_046719185.1 Armatimonadota bacterium | reverse complement strand
TCCTATAATGAGTGTATATATTCCAATAATATGACCTCATATCATCCATCAAATATTCAAATCTATCCTGAATAGTTGGAGATAAACTAAATGCAACTAATATAACTGTAACAGCAGCAAAAGCTAAAAGCCATATATATTTCATTGCAGGCTGAGCTCTATATAATCTGCTTACACCTTTAGCATCAACTAGTTTATTTCCTACTTTTAGCCTCACCAAAAATGTGCTGGACATACCAGCTCTACCCTTGTCTAAAAAATCAATTAAATTTGAATGAGTGCCAACAGCAGCTATCATTTTGGCACCTTTTTCAAAAGCAAGCAAAAGTGCTAAATCTTCACTAGTGCCCGGTATTGCACACACAAATGGCTCTAATCCAAGCTCTTTAACTCTTGCAAGACCCGGTGCTCTGCCATCTTTATAAGCATGCACAATTATCTCAGCACCACATTTTAATGCCTTATCACTCACACTATCCATATCACCAATAATTAAATGTGGCTTGAGTCCCATTTCAAGAAGTGCATCTGCTCCACCATCAACACCAATAAGAACAGGTTTCACTTCTCTAATGTATGTCCTAATCATCTGAAGGTCTTCTTTATATCCTTCACCTCTCACTACCACAAGCACATGCTTTTCATTTATTTTAGTTTTTATCTGAGGAAAATCTTGAGGATGTAATATAAGTGATTTTTCTTTATTTACATAAGAGAGAGTGTTTTGAGCAAATTCCTCAAGCCTTTCACCAAGATGTAAGGAAGATTCTTCTTTTAATCTTTGTATATCTTCTGTAGTTAAAATTTTTCCAGAACCTATTAAATCACCGTTTGAATAGATATTACCATCTTTTATTTCTATTTGATCTCCTTCAGTTATCAGATCAAACAACTTAGGATCTGCAGAGTCTATAATAGGTATAGCAGCTTCATTTAATATCTGAGGACCTAAATTGGGATATTTACCAGAACAAGACTTAGCAATATTTATCACTGCCTTAACTTTTGACTCCACAAGCATATTGGCAGCTACAGAATCAATATCCTCATGGTCAATTAACGCAATCTCACCGGGTTTTATTCTTTTTGCAAGATTTTTTGTGCGTTTATCTAGTCTTACTACTCCCTTTATCCGCAAGTTCAAGCATCTCCCTTGCATGCTCAGAGGCACTGACACTGTTCTCACTTCCCAGCATCCTTGCTAGTTCTGTAACACGCTGATCAGTTTCTAATTTTCGGAGCCTTATAACACTCCTATTTTTATCATCCACCAATTTATCCACAGCATAATGCCATTTTGCCCTGCATGCCAACTGTGCAAGATGGGTAACACACAACACCTGACAGCTGTCTGCAAGATTTGACAGCTTAATTCCCAATTCCTGAGCAGTAACTCCACCAATACCAGCATCAACCTCATCAAATACTAGTGTAGGCACCCTATTAGCAGATACTACACTCTTTAATGAAAGCATAACCCTAGATATTTCTCCACCAGATGCTATCTTAATTAATGGCTTCACAGGCTCACCCGGATTTGGTGATATTAAAAATTCTATCATATCTGATCCTGTAGGACCAATCTCACTTTCTGTTATACTAACAACAAATTTTGTTTTATCCATTGCAAGGTCTGCAAGCTCTTTTTGTATCAAGCTTTCAAACTCTTTTGCTTTCTTCTTTCTTTCACTGCTTAATAAATTGCAAATTTCTTTTAATTCATTTTCAGTATTAGCAATTATAGTATCAAGCTCAGATGATCTTTCCTCACTTGTCTCTAATGCTTTAAGCTTCTCTTTAGTATTCTCTGCATAAGCTAGAATATCATCTATTGTATCCCCATATTTTTTCTTTAGGGTTCTAATCAAATCAAGTCTTTCTTCAACAAGTTCAAGCTTTGCAGGATTAAATTCTATATTATCAATATATCTTCTCAAGATTATTAAAACTTCTTCAGTAGATGCAAGAGCAGCATTGATATTTTCAGATACATCAGCTAAAGATGAATCCATATCACATAATCTTATTGATAATCCTAATGCATCACCTAATTTCTCAGATGCACCATTATTTTCAGTGCCGAGCAATAGATATATCTCATTTGTCAGCTCCTGCAGTTTTTCAGCACTTGCCAACCTATTTTTTTCTATCAAAAGCTCTTCATCTTCATTAGGCTGAATATTAGCTGATATTATCTCATCAATCTGGAAAGTGTATAAATCCTGAAGTCTTGTTCTTTCTCTTTCATCAGTTAACAAGCTTTCTCTTTCAGCCAAAAGTTTTGCAAGCTGTCTATATATACTTTCACATTTCTCTCTAAGAGAAAGAACATATCCTCCACACCAATGATCATAAATATCCATATGGAATGAAGAAGACATTAAAGACTGATGCTCATGCTGACCATGTATATCTACCAAATAGGAAGTAATATCTCTAACAACAGCTGCAGTGCAAGACCTGCCATTTATCCTATATGAAGACTTGCCTTGATTTGTAATTTCTCTGGATATAATAAGCAAATTATCTTCATCTGGTTCATATCCATACTCAGAAGAAATCCTTGATGCTTCTGGTGAATTGGAAAGATCAAAAACTGCTTGAATTCTGCATTTATCTGTGCCTGTTCTCACCACATCACTTCTTGTTTTCCCTCCAAGCACAGCCTCTAATGCATCAACTATGATAGACTTGCCAGCTCCTGTCTCACCAGTGAGCACACAAAACCCATTGTCAAAATCTATGCAAAGTTCATCTATCAGTGCAAAATTTTCAATATGCATCTCTCGAAGCATCTTCACACCTGTCTCTACAGATAAAATGAAATTAAAACTACCGCAGCCTAATTTATTTTACTTCAATTATCCCCAATAATCCAGAAATAATTATTATTTAGAAATATTTTTTAGTTGACATACGAACATGTGTTTGTGTATAATAAATTACAGGGTAAATACTAGAATATCCTATTATAACTTTGGCTGCAAAGGAAGATGAATATGGAAGCAGTCGATATTGATGAACACATCAGAGTTGGAGCAGCTTTTGACAATAGAAAATTGGTGCCTGTCTGGTTTTTTTGGAGAGAAAGATACTATAAAGTGAAAGCAGTTAACTTCAATTGGAGCAGCAGTCAAGGCAATGCAAAACTCTATCATTATGCTGTAACAGATGGTGTGAATATGTATGAGCTTTGCTTTAACTCACTCACATTAGAGTGGACTCTTGGAAGGGTTTGTGCTAAATAACTATGGCTGATTCTGTGATTATGCTTGTAGATATGAATGCATTTTTTGCTAGTGTTGAACAGCAATGCAATCCATTTTTGCAAGGAAAACCTGTGCTTGTTGGCGGAGCTAGAAGCACAAGATCTGTTGCTGCTGCAGTTAGCTATGAAGCTAGACCTTATGGCATACATTCTGGAATGCCTATTTCAGAAGCAATGGAAAGATGTCCTCATGCAGTGGCTGTTGAAGGAAACTTAAAGAAATATATTGATGTAGCACATAGAATATTTAGAATATGCGGAGATTACACAGACAAACTAGAAATATACTCTATTGATGAATGTTTTCTTGATGTAACAGCTACAAAAGATTTGTTTGGAGGTGCAGATAAGATTGCACTTGCTATCAAAAAAAGAATCAGATCTGAAATGGGACTTACATGCTCAATTGGCATTGCACCCAATAAAATGCTGGCAAAATTGGCAGCAAATATGAGAAAACCTGATGGACTTTATGAGATTAAAAGAGAAAATGTGAAAGACCTATTAGAAAACTTGCCGGTTGAAGAACTGCATGGCATAGGTGAAAGGCTCAAAATCTCACTTGCAAGACTAGGCATCACAACTGCTGGTGAGCTTGGCAGAGCTTCTAAAGATAGGCTAAAAAAAGAGTTCGGAGTGATGGGAGAAGTATTTCATAAAATGGGAAACGGCATCTACAACCCTCCTGTTGTAGCATACAATCTGCAGCCTGATGCAAAATCTGTTGGTCATTCATATACACTAGACAAAAACACCAGAGATATGACTATCATAAAATCTCATTTGCTCAGACTCTCAGAAATGGTTGGTAGAAGAATGAGAGAGCAAAACTACTCCGGTAGAACTGTGAATTTGTATCTTAGATTCTCAGATATGCATGGATTTATGCAGCAAAAAAGCATTTCAGAATATATTGATGATGGGTTTGATATATACAAATATGCTCTTTTGATACTGGAGAAGAAACTAAAATCAGACAAAAGACCAGTGAGGCTTGTGGGAGTATCTATGTCTAACCTAGCAAAAGGAATAAGACAACTTAATCTCTTTGCAACAGAAAAAATGAGAGCAGCCCTCAAAGTGATGGATGAAATAAACAATAGGTTTGGTGAATTCTCCATAAAAAGAGCCAGCCTAATCCACCTAAACATAGAAAAGAAAACTCATGGGTTTGAAGGGAAAGATTTTAGGGATTAGACCAATGTATTAATGCCTACTCACTCACTATCTGGAAGTTGGAATGGTCACAGATCAGCAGTAGTGGTTTGTTTTGTGAATCTACTGTCCATGATGAACTGATTGCATTAAATGCCACAAAATCTCCATCCTGAACATTGCATGGTATATTGCTATATGCTGCAACTGATTCCTTGCTTCCATCATTCAGCCAGAAACTCTTCTTATCTTGTGATAGATTTTCAACTCTTCCTGCAACTCTCACTAACAATCCAGTGTTTCTTGCACCACCATTAGAGCCTATTTTGCTTTCATATTGATTCTTTGGAGAACCACCTAGATTATCTAATACCATAAATAATGGCTTTGGTATAACTTCAGATTGACCAGTAATATTAATAGATACATCCACAAGCACTCTTTGACCAGCCACATTACTCACTGCACCTGTAACATCAACAATATTTCCTTTCTGCACAGTTTGACTGGTGTAACATGCTATTGCATTAGTTCTATCTGATTCAGAAATATAGAAACAATTACCTAACTCATCTGTTCCTGCTGTAACAATTTTGTCTTTTATTCTAACCAATTGACCTTGCTCATAATTTTTAGCTTGCGCAATATTTGTGACAGTTGATACAACGTTTGTAACATTAATTGGGCTAGATGCAGAACCTTGAGTGAGAAGATTTGAATTTTCATAAGCAATTGCTTCTAGCACATGAATGCCAATAGGATATTGTGTAGAATCAAATTGCAATATATATGGAGGATTGTATTTAACATCAATTAAATCATCATCTAAATAAAACTCAACCATTGCAATACCTGAGCTGTGTTCTGCAATAGCCTCAATATTTACTACACCGCTTATATTGGATATAGGAATATTTAATTGTACACTTGGCTTTTCTGCATAAGGAGCAACTAATGGATCACCAATGACAACTGTTTTCCAGAATATATAAGGCATAGCAGCATAAAAACTTTCTGCCAAGTTGTAGCCAGATGTGTATCTATCAAAAAGCAGATTAGGCAAAGTTGCAGCACTTATCATGGGTTCAGACACATATCCTCCAGCACCTGTTATTCCTTTAGCTATCAACTCACCAATTAAAGGTGTTCCACTTGTGGAAGTCTTATTGAATGTGCTTGCACTTACTGAATAATATGTATCTCCTATAGCACCTGGTTTAAATTCATTGCTAATATACTTTTCATAGGTATAATAGTTATCATGTGCAGACCAGCTGAAATATCCCATCACATCACTTTGATTAGATATAAATCCCTGATTGTTATCAAAGCTAACAGCATATCCATCTGTTGTGAGAATTTGATATGCTGAACCTGTATTTGTACCCAGCCTATTGTTTGCAGAACCATAGAGACCAGTGGTAAGGTGATTTCTATCTAATATAAACTTTCCATCACTTGCAGGTTCCAATCCTCTGTCAATCATTCTTTTTACATCTTCAACAGTGAAACCATCAAGCCTTGTTACAAGATAAAAATGATAACCATTAAATGATAGAGAATGTGACCAAGCCACTAATGGCTGTGGTACACCCCAAGATGATTGTGCAAAAGGTCCATAGGGACAACCTCTATATTGTTGAATGTCTGGATGCTTAATTGATACCATAATTGAAGCCAATGAGTGCGGTCCAGTAGAATGTCCATAATCCACTTTTAGAGGCATCCCTTTTGTTGTTACAAGATAATCAATTCTAGCACCTTGGGATTCTACATTGTATAGCCAGTTTCTTACAGGTTCTAATATTGAGGTTTCACAATCTTGACTAGAAATAGTTTCATTTGTAGATGTATTTATAAAACATATATTTCTGTTAGGAATGTTTCTTGCATTTTTATAGTACATTCCGATTTCAACAGATTCTTCACTTTGACTATTTATAATAACAGCTATATTTCTGGGTCCACCACCCGCATATACATTTCCACAAAATAAAATCAAGGCTAACACAAAGTATATTGTTATTATCCTGCAATAAGAGGCAGGATTTTTTTGCATTTTGCGACAAACCTCCCTCATTTGCCACCTCGATTGTTGTAGTTTTTTTATTATATTTCGGATTCTTATTATTTTATCTTTATTCTTGATTTACTCCAAAATACAGTAATTATACTTGTATTTTGATATACACAATTTTTTAGCTTTACAATATACATAATGTATTATGACTGAGCAATTGTCAAGGGGGCAAAATAATACTTAATGTAAATTTATGGAGATTGAAAGAATATCGATGTTTATTATATGACAGTATTTTTAATTAATTTAACATGTCAATCAACAATATTGCAAATCTGATACTATTGATAATACTTCACATAGTTATTTCACAATTGATGAGATAGATGAAGGTTGCTCCGTTCCAATAGCAACAATTCCTATTTGCTCAGTAAAACTCATCACAGGAACAGATACATGAATCATATTTTTATCTTTATTTAAATCATCTAATTTCTTGCCAATATCATTTCTATTTGTATGCACTTTTGCAATATTCTTTTTATCTAAAACTGCTATATATGCAATATTTGAAGTCTTTACCAAGTCATCAACATATCTTTGCATCTGCTCATAATTTTCATCTAGTAAATATTCATTTCCAACTACTGCTATACTTCTTGCCATATTTTCTGCAGATTGTGTGGAAATCTCTATTATTTGTTTGTTGGCATAACTTATTATATTTCTTGTAATCATAAATTGCTTTATAAGAAGAACAAAGAAAAGTATAATTATAATAGCTAGTATTATCAAAAATACTTTTAGTGTTATTCTTTTTTGCAGGAATGATTTTCTAGTCTCTTTTTGAGTTTCCATAATAACTGTCTCCAATCAACAATCTAATGTAAATGCATCCTTTACAACTTCCTTTATAGATAATTTTCCCTCATTTGATGTCACTTCAACCACATCAAACCTACATGGCATATCATATAGCTGCTTCTTTTCTATATAATCCTGAGCTGTTAATATAATATTATTTTTCTTTTTATTTGTGATTGATTCAATAGGAGATCCGTATGTATTAGTTCTTCTGCATCTTACTTCAACAAATACCAAATTTTCATTTTCATTTGCAATTATATCTATCTCACCATATCTTGAATGATAATTAGAATCTATAATCTTGTATCCTATTTCTGCTAAATATGATGATGCTAATATTTCTGCACTTAATCCAAGTTTAGATTTGGAAGAACACAACTTTTTGCCCTTTCTCTAACTGGTGCAAATGAATATCTATGTATAGGACAAGGACCATATTTTTTTAGTGCATCAATATGATCTTTTGTACCATAACCTTTATTTCTATTAAAACAATATTGCGGATACTTTATATGATATTCATTCATTATGTTATCTCTGGTAACTTTTGCAAGTATTGATGCACATGCAATTGATAAACATTTTGAATCACCACCTACAATTGCAGAAGATTTGCAAGGAAGACCATCTACATATAAGCCATCAATTAGAGCAAAATCAGGTTGGATTTTTAAATTACTTAAAGCGTCTTTCATTGCTTTATGTGTAGCATTCAATATATTCAATGAATCAATTATATCACTATCAATTATAGCAATTGAATAATCTATAGCACTAGAAATTATTCTTTCATATTCTCTATCTCTAGCTTTTTGAGTCATTTTTTTGGAATCATTAATTCCTATGGGATTAAAATCTATTGGAAGAATAACAGCAGCAACAACTACAGGACCTGCTAATGGTCCCCTACCAACCTCATCAACACCAGCAACATTCAAATACCCATTAGCTCTTGCCCTATCTTCATAACAGCAGTTCATTTTATCAAGCCAATTCGACTAGGTGGCCAAAATTTAAACATTGCTTTGCCTAAAATTCTTTTTCTATCCAACAATCCCCAAAATCTTGCATCATTTGATTCATTTCTATTATCTCCAATGACAAGCAACTTACCTTCCGGGATTTTGACCACATCATTGCCATTTTTATCTTTAACTATCCATTTTTTATCAGTTCTCTCATTAGGATATGGCATTGATGGATCTTCAGCAATATATGGTTCATCTTGTGCTACACCATTTATATACAGTTTGCCCGGGACAATTTTTATATTCTCTGGATCAGTATCAAATTTATCTGCAATTTCTTTTATAGATATTTCTTTTCTATCAATATATACTTTATTATCAGTAAGTAGTAGCTTGCCTTCCTCACCTAAAGGCACTAGCATACTCTTTAACTCAGCTCTATCTTTAGGAACTCCATCAACTAATATATATCCCGGCGTTATTCTAACTTCATCTCCTGGCACAGCAACAAGCCTTTTTATAAAATCTTGTTTTATCCCACCTGTGGCATTCATAGGTGCTCTAAAAACAACAATATCGCCTCTTTGTGGTTCCTTGAATCTATATATAAATTTATTAACCATTATATGATCCCTCTCTAGTAGAGTAGGTCTCATTGAAGCTGAGGGTATAAAAAAAGCCTGAACAATAAAAGGCTTTATAATAAGGAAAACTAGTGCCAATGCAAATGCTAATGACTCCGCAGTTTCCCCTACACTCTTTGCCCAAGGCTGATCAACCTGCTTTAATGCATATCGTATAACCATTAAAACTGCAATTATTGTAAGAACTGCAGGAATACTCAAATTTGCAAGACGCTCTGTAATTCCCATTAAGAATCTTGTCTCTCTTTAATTTTTGTAGCTTTTCCAACTCTGTCTCGCAGGTAATAAAGTTTAGCTCTGCGAACAGCACCTCTTCTAGTTACTTCTATTTTTGCTATTCTAGGTGAATGAACCATAAAAGTTCTCTCAACACCAACACCATGAGAAATTTTTCTCACAGTAAAAGATGAACGGAGTCCACCGTCTTTTTTACCAATAACTGTACCTTCAAACACCTGAATTCTTTCTTTGCCACCTTCAATCACTCTGGTATGCACTCTTACTGTATCACCAGGTCCATATTCAGGTGCATCAGTTCTCAGCTGTTCATATTCAATTTGATCTATGAGCCGCACTTTATTCCTCCTCTAAATTGGAAACATCTTCTAATTCTTTTAAAAAATGTTTATCTTCTTCACTCAGATTTGCAGATTTAAGTAAATCTTGCCTTTTTTTATATGTTCTTATCAGTGCCTGCTGCCTACGCCATTTAGCTATTTTTGCATGATTGCCAGATAGCAACACCTCAGGCACTTTATAATCTTTATATACTGCAGGTCTTGTATAATGCGGATATTCAAGCAATCCACTAGAAAATGACTCACTCACTGATGAATCATCATCACCCAAAACCCCCGGAACAAGTCTTGCAACTGCATCTATTATAACTAATGCTGCAAGCTCTCCACCAGTTATCACATAATCACCAATAGAAATCTCATCATCCACAAGATGCTCTCTTATTCTCTCATCCACTCCCTCATATCTACCACATATTAAAACTATATGGTTTTCATTAGATAATTCTTCAGCAATTTTCTGATTGAATGTTCTCCCTTGTGGAGTCATCAATATAACTTTTGGTTTCTTTGCATTGTTTCTAGATATAATTGATTCAACAGCAGAGAATACTGGCTCACATTTCATCACCATTCCAGGTCCGCCACCATACGGTTCATCATCAGTGGTTTTGTGCCTATCATGTGTAAAATCTCTAAGATTTACAGCATTAATATTTATAATGCCTTTATCCTTAGCTCTGCCTATTATACTTTCAGCACAAACAGATTCAATTATATCAGGGAAAGTGGTTATAACATCAAAAAACATATCTTAATTTTCCGGCAGCAATCCCGGCATTGGGAATATTACCATTTTTTTGTTTTTTATATCCACTTCCAATACTACTTGTTTAATAGCTGGAATACATATATCAGTTGATGTTACATAAACATCATTAGCGCCAGCCTGAATAACCTCAGTTACTGCTCCAATCTCTCTGCCATCATTTGTAACTACATTTATGCCAATCAGATCAAAAAGATAGTATCTATCTTCAGGAAGCTCTACTAAATCCTCATCAGAAATAACTATCTCATAACCTCTTAAATCATCAGCTGCATTTCTATCTTCAACACCATCTAAACCAACTATTATATTTCCTTTGGTCTCTCTTGAAGATAATATTTTTTTACTTATAAAAGACCCATCAGGCTTTTTTATAATTATTTCATTTCCAACATCAAACCTATTAGGAAAATCAGTTAATACTTGTATCTTAACTTCTCCCTTTATACCAAAAGATGAAGTTATTTTGCCAATTAAAATATCATAGTTTTTCTGAACCATTATGTTAGCAATCTCTTAAGATACAATTTTAACATGAACATTCTTTTTTTCTTTTATTGCAGCTGCCTTTGCAACTGTTCTTAAAGCATCTGCTACTTTTCCACCCTTGCCAATAATCTTGCCAAGGTCATCAGGTGCTACTGTCACAGAATAAACAACAGTAGTGCCTTCCATATTATCTTCAATATTAACTGCATCTGGCTGGTCAACAAGAGCTTTCACCAACACTTCAATTAGTTCTTTCAAATTATCAGCTCCAATCCAGTGTTAATTATAATATAATTACTCAGTTTCTGCAGTTTCTTCAGAAGGTGCTTCAGCTGTTTGTGCTTCAGGCTCATTAGCAGCTGCCTCTGCTTCTTCTTCTGCCTTAGCTGCAGCTTCTGCAGCAGCTTTTGCTTCAGCTTCCAATACTTTCTTAGACTTCTTCTCTGCCTTCTCCGGCTTTGGCTTTGCTCCACCAAGTAAACCTTGAAGTTTTAGAAGATGTCTTGCTATATCAGTTGGCTGTGCACCGTTTTTTAGCCAATATTCTGCTCTTTCTATTTCAAGCTTAATCACTGGCGGCTCTTTTAATGGATCATAGTATCCTATGTTCTCAATAAATCTGCCATTTCTCGCACATCTGCTGTCTGCAACCACAATCCTGTAAAATGGTTTTTTCTTAGCACCCATTCGTCTAAGTCTGATTTTTACCACTAGATATTGCCTCCCAAGGTCTTTTTGAAAATCGCTTATTTCTCTTTATCTAAAAAGGGAAATTGAGCATTCTTTTTTTCTTTTTCCCTTTACTATCAAGTGATCCTGTCATCATACGGATCATCTTTTTCATATCTTCAAACTGCTTTATTACTTTATTTACATCAGTAACAGTTGTTCCGCTGCCATTAGCAATTCTTCTTCTTCTACTTGCATTTAATATACTTGGATCTGCTCTTTCTTCTTTTGTCATAGAAAGAAGAATTGCCTCAACATGCTTTAGTTGGTTCTCATCAACTTTCACATCTTTAAGCTTGTTAAGACCACCAAAGCCGGGTATCATTCCCAAAATCTGATCCAGCGGTCCCATCTTTTTCATTTGTCTTAATTGATTCAGAAAATCATCAAGATCAAATTTGTTTTCTCTGAATTTCTTTTCAAGGTTTTTGGCATCTTCAACATCAATATTTTCCTGAGCTTTCTCTATCAAACTCAGAACATCACCCATCCCTAATATTCTAGATGCCATTCTGTCTGGATGAAACGGTTCTATTCCATCCATCTTTTCACTAGTTCCAATAAATTTTATTGGCTTGCCTGTTACAGCTTTCACAGATAGAGCTGCTCCACCTCTTGCATCTCCATCCATTTTGGTCATTATTATACCATCAATCTGCAATGCCTTATTAAACTCATTTGCAACATTTACTGCATCTTGACCAGTCATTGCATCAACAACTAACAAAACTTCAGTTACATCAATAGCACTTCTGAGCCTAATTAGCTCATTCATCATCTCTTCATCTATATGAAGTCTTCCAGCAACATCAATTAGTATTGGGTCTTTGATATTTCTCTCTGCATAGCTTAAAGCAGCTTTTGCAACAGCCACAGCATCTTGCCTATCTCCAATATCAAAAACTTCAACACCAATCTGATCACCAAGAGTTCTCAGCTGTTGAATAGCAGCAGGCCTATAAACATCTGCACCAACTAAAAGAGGCTGCCTTCCCTGCTTTTGAACATATTTGCAAGTTTTGCTACATTTGTGGTTTTACCAGCACCCTGCAAGCCAGCAACCATTATAACAGTAGGTGGTTTCTGAGCAACATTTAATTTTACATTCTCACCACCCAAAAGCTCAATAAGTTCTTCATTTACAATCTTTATAACCTGCTGAGCAGGATTCAGTCCTTTGAAAATATCTTGCCCAATAGCTTTTTCTTTTATCCTAGCAACAAAATCTTTGACAACCTTAAAATTTACATCAGCCTCAAGTAATACAAGTCTTATCTCTCTTAAAGACTCATTTACATCATTCTCAGTAAGGCTGCCATGACTGCGGAGCTTTTTAAAAACATTTTGCAGTTTATCAGAAAGGCTCTCAAACAATTAGTATTACTCTCCATACAAAGCTAAAATAAAGACAACTTATCCATTATAAATTATTAATGGGAAGATTACCATATATCATTAAAACAGGGAACTCAGGAAATTGCAGTTATAATACTACAATTACTTGGGTTCCCTAAGGCAATAGTATACAATTTTACTTGAAAGTTGTCAAATGCAGCAAGAAAAATATAATAATTCCACATCTATACTTTTTAGATAAATATTAAATTTTGTGATGTCACATAATTTTAGCTTTACAATAACACATTTATAAAATATAATGATATACAAAACACTTAAAATAGGAAATTAATATGAATAGAATTATACTGTTTTCATTTATTATTTTGCTATGTTTTTCTAAATTGTATGCAAACTCCTTTTGGAATACTATAGTAACTAATAATAATTCTTCATCTGTATGTTATGCTATTTCTGACTTACAAAGATATATTTCAGAGGTAAATGGCATCACTCCAAATCTAAAATACACTGAGTTATGGAAATTAAGCACCACTGAATGTATTATGATTGGATTAGATGATGATAATGAAATCATTCAAAAGTTAGATATCGATAAATCATCTATAAATGAACAAGGCTATATTATATATCCTACTGAAATTAATGGTAATAAAGTTTTAGTTATTACAGCAAAAACTGATATAGGACTTTTTAATGGTATTTATGGACTGCTCAGATGGGCAGGATTTGGTTTTTATCTAGGAAGTGAATCAATACCCAATAGCATTCCTGAAATAATGCCTAACAACCCAATTATTAAGTCTCCTGCTCTTAAAACAAGAGGTGTGCTTCCTTGGTATAACTTTCTGAATTCACCAACAAATTGGAATCCCATTGATTATAGATCCTTTGTAGATTTGTTAGTTAGAAGTGGTGCAAATTTTATTGGTTTTCACACTTATGATCATGAACCCTTTGGTGCCTATGAAGATGATGGAAAAATGGTTCTTGGGAAAAGGCTTCAAAACACTTCAGAATCAGTCTGGGGAACAACTCCAATGCAGACACGGGACTTTCCTTATAGGTTGAGTAATATTTTTTCAAATGAATATTTTGGTGCAGAATCTAGCTTAAATATTAGAGATAATGATATTGCAATAAAAGAAGAACAAAGAATCTTATCGGATGCTTTTAGATATGCAAAACAAAGAGGATTGAAAACATGTATAGGCATTGAATACTCTGGAAACCCATTTGATAAAAACACACAAAATGCATTCACAATAAGATTTCAAAATTTAATCAAAACCTACCCAGATTGTGATTATATTTGGATTTGGCAACCAGAAGCAGTTGGTGCATCAGGATATAAAATAGTAAAAAATGAAGAATCAATTGAATCTGATTTGATGTATCCATTTGATAATATCAATAAATACAATTGTTTGAGAAGGGATCTATTTAAAAGAATTGTAGATTTAAAAGAGGCATATAATCATTTAATAAGATTAGATAATTTAGGCAAAACTAATAGAGCAAATGAAGCTGTAAGAATGGAACAGTTTACAATGTTAGCATATAACCAGCTTCAAAAGTTCGATAATCCCCCAAAACTTATAATTTCTGGATGGGGCGGCGACAAAAGATTGTTGTCTGCAGAGTATTACGAAGGTTTGGATAAAATATTGCCTAAAGATATTATTTTTTCTTCACTTGATAATATTATACCATTGCCTTATGTTGACAAAATTTATTCAGAACTTCCGAAAACCAGAGAAAGATGGCCTATTCCTTGGATTGAATATGATGGTGATCAATGGCAACCCCAACCTTATGTTTATGTATATGAACAAATGATGAAGAACATATTAGACAGCGGTTCGCAGGGAGTGTTAGGAATACATTGGAGAACTAAAGACCTTGATGAAAACTATTCCTATATGATAGAAAAATCTTGGAATCCAAATCTGTCTGCAGATGATTTTTTTGAACAATATTCCGCTTCAAGATATGGAAAAGATATTGCTGATGAAATGGCTGTTATTCATAAGGAATTAGATAAACTTGGGTATAGATGGGTCGGCGGCTTTGGTCAGATGGAATGCGGTATATTCACTTGGCATCATGGTTCAAAAGAAAAAATAGACTTGCTGAAAGAACTCAAAATTAAATCTGAAAATCTATTAAATCAATCTCAATCTGACACCTCTCAGCTTGAATGGTTGATAAATGTAATGGATTGGGTCATTAAATATTATCAAATTGAAAAAGTTGGACACGAAGTTAATAGTATTATAGATCAGTTTGCAATATCCGATGAGGCAACAGTTAAACAATCAGCCAAAACAGCATTGGATTTGATGAACTCTGTTGATTTTGCTGATTTATTACACACATTCACTACTAGAATTAATTCCAGAGGAGAATATGGTGTATTAGCAACCGTTATCACAAAAGCTTGGGTAAAATGGAACAAAGACAAAGCTAAATTAGCAGAGATATTAGGAATTGATAATAAAGAAGAAGATAATCAATGGAAACCCGAAAGAAAAATTATCTTACCTTCTTTTTATGGGAGCATTGAAGAAAACAATGATTTTAGAATTGAGTGCATTTCATTGGGTGGTGAGGACATATACTTAAGTTATAGAAATTCTACATCAAAATTTTGGAAAACTGTAAAAATGAATACTGCACAAGGTTGGGTAAAAGAATACAAGATTCCAGCAAAAGATGTTATCTCTCCAATTCTTCAAATTAATTTTTCATACAGTAATACTTCTGATTCATCTGAAAGCGTAAAAAAAGCAATCACTGTTATGCCAACACAAAAACCGTCAAAAATAAGACAGATGAAAAAGATTGCAACTGGCAAAAAAATAACTGGTGTAAAAATAGAAACAGATAATACAGCACCAGTAATTCTTACATGGGATATGGTAGATAATGCTGATTGGTATGTGATAAAAAGAGATGAGAAGAAAATTGCTCAGACAGCAGTTTGTATATATCCTGATTCACCATTACACATTAAATCAAATTATAAAATCGAGGCAATTTCAAATAATAAAATTATAGCAGAGTCTGATGTTATAACTTATTCAATTCCAGATATTAATATTAAAGATGATATTGATCTTTATATAAAAGCAGGCACTAAAAAAGTTATATTAAACTGGTTATCACCTAAAACTTTGCATACATCATACTATAAAATATTCAAACAGAATGTTGATAGTGATCAAAAAATTGAAAAAACAATTCAAAAACCAACTTATAATGGCTTTGAG
>JBDNDK010000038.1:0-16379 GCA_046719185.1 Armatimonadota bacterium | reverse complement strand
TGATCGGACCACCTGAAATTGCTCTAACTCTTTTTCCATCAGCCTTTAGAATCACATCATAAGGCTGAATGCCAGCTTGAGCAGCCGGACTATTTTGTGCAACTCTCTGAATCCAAACACCACCCGGTTTTGGTGTGTTTTTAAGACCTGATTTTTCTAGTTCAGCTTTAACTTCAGCATTATAGTCGGTATAAACAACTCCAAGCCAAGGTCTTATCACTTTGCCATGCTCAACCAATTGCTTAGCAATGTTCTTTACTGTGTTGCTTGGAACTGCAAACCCAATACCTATACTTCCACCAGATGGAGAAGCTATTGCAGTGTTTATACCAACAAGATTGCCTCTTATATCTGCAAGTGCACCACCAGAATTTCCTCTATTAATAGCTGCATCAGTCTGAATTACTTGATCCAACACCGTGCCTTCAATATTTATAGGACCTCTCTTTGTTGCACTAACAACTCCTAAAGACACTGAAGACTGTAAACCTAATGGATTACCAACAGCTATAACCCAATCACCAACTTCAAGCTGGTCTGAATCTGCAAATTTAGCAAATTTATTGCCTTTTTTATCTATTTTTATAACAGCAATATCTGTCTTAGGATCAGTCCCTATAACTTTTGCTTTATATTTATTACCATCTTTAAGAGTTACAATAACCTCATCTGCACCAGCTACAACATGGTTATTTGTAAGAATATAGCCGTCTTGAGTAAATAAAACTCCAGAAGCTGAACCTTGAGGAACAGGTTCTGTGGGCTGCTGCTGATTTGGGAAGAATAAATCTAAAGGTCCACCCATTATTCTGGGTCTCGCAAGAGTATCTATGTTTACAACATATTCACTCACTAATTTTGCAGCTTTTCTGACTTGATTGTCTTCACCATCAGCTATCTTAAGTCCCGCTCCACTTGCAGGCACTGTTTGTATAAATGCTCCAGTATTTGGTGAACCAAAAAAATGATAAAATGTATATGCACAAGCTGCAAAACCTAACACAAATACAAATACATAAGATATAAACTTCTTCATTAACCTAAACTCCCAAGTAGATTAGCCATTTCAATTGCAGAACTAGCTGCATCACTGCCTTTATTTCCAGATTTTGTGCCAGCTCTCTCTATCGCCTGCTCAATGCTGTCTGTCGTGATAACTCCAAAGATTGTAGGAACTCTTGTAGTCATACTTACTTGAGCCACTCCCTTTGACACTTCAGATGCCACATAATCAAAATGAGGAGTTGACCCTCTTATCACAGCTCCGAGACATATCACAGCATCATATTTATTAGATTCAGCCATTTTTAGTGCTGCAAGAGGTATTTCATAAGCTCCCGGCACCCATGCTACTTCTATATCATTATCTGATGCACCATGTCTTCTAAGACAATCCAAAGCACCCCCAAGCAATTTATTTGTTATAAACTCATTAAACCTTGATACAACTATTCCAAACTTTAGACCAGTTGCTACTAACTGCCCCTCAAAAACATTAGGCATAATTTGCCTCCCATAATTGTAAGATTCTTTTCATATCACTCTGAAAAACCAACACACAAAGGTATTTTGCAAACTTGTTCCCGAAACCAAGCAGATTCTTACTTGCACACAGAAAACACTAGATTTGTTAATTATTTATTCTTTTTTATCATCTAATACACTTTCATCAAAACTCTTGCAATATATACTTGAATTATCATTATCAGCATCAGGAAAAAGGTCTTCATTCAAAAAATGTCCCATTTTATCTCTTTTTGTCTTAAGATATTTTATATTATCATCACTAACACCGCAAACTAGAGGCACATGCTCAACTATCTCAAGATCATATCCTTGTAAACCAGCTAATTTTTGAGGATTATTTGTCATCAATCTTATTTTCTTTAATCCTAAATCAACCAGAACTTGTGCACCAAGGCTATAATCTCTAATATCACCAGGAAAACCTAGCATATGATTAGCTTCAAGAGTATCAGCACCATGATCTTGAAGCACATAAGCTTTGAATTTATTTACTAAGCCAATTCCTCTACCCTCATGATGATAGATATATATAATAACTCCAGTACCTTCATTAGCAATAATTTCCATAGCCTTGTGTAGCTGATTGCCACAATCACATCTAAGTGAACCTAATACATCACCTGTAAAGCAGCCAGAGTGTATCCTCACAAGCACAGGTTCATCTTTTGACACATCACCCATAACTAAAGCAATATATGGACTAGATTCAACAGATGCCTTATATGCATAAGCTGTAAACTCTCCATACTTTGTTGGTATCCTACATTCAGCAAGTTTCTCAACTAACTTTTCATTTCTTCTTCTATACTTTATTAAATCTGCAATGGTAGCTATTTTTAAATCAAATTTCTTTGCTATTTCTACAAGCTCTGGAAGCCTTGCCATGCTGCCATCTTCACTCAATATCTCACATAATACTCCAGACTCACCTAAACCAGCCAGTCTCACAAGATCTGTTACAGCCTCAGTGTGCCCTGCTCTTACAAGAACTCCGCCTTCAACAGATCTTAATGGGTGTATATGACCCGGTCTTGCCAAATCTTCTGGTTTTGTATTAGGATCCTCAAATGCCCTAATTGTTATAGCTCTATCACTTGCAGAAACTCCGGTTGTTGTGCCCTTAATTGCATCTACACTTACAGTAAAGGCTGTGCTGAGTCTTGCTGTATTTTCACTCACCATCATTGGCAAATCAAGCTCTCTAAGCCTCTTTTCAGTAGTTGACACACATATCAAACCCCTGCCTTCTTTGGTCATAAAATTAACAGCTTCAGGAGTTACTTTGCTGGCAGCCATAATGAGGTCACCTTCATTTTCTCTGTCCTCATCATCAACCACTATCAGCATTTTGCCTTTTTTTAATTCCTCTAAAGCCTCAGGAATATCAACAAATACATTATCACTTTGCATTATAATATCCATTTCTTTTATTATCTGTTTACATGTTACATAAAACCAGCCTGTTTTAAAAACTCTTCAGTAATATCGCTTTTTTCAGGCTGAGTGAATTTTTCAATATATCTTCCCAAAATATCCGTCTCTATATTCACAATATCACCAGGTTTTTTGTCTCTTAAAGTTGTAACTTGTGCTGTGTGTGGAATAACAGCTACTTGGAATCTATCCATCATACATTTTGCTACAGTTAAACTTATACCCTCAACTGCAACAGAACCCTTTTCAACTATATATCTCATAGCATTAGGTTCACAAGAAAAAGTATATACATAAGAATCTGCAAGTATCTCAATATTTTCAACTACACCAACAGCATCCACATGCCCTAATACAAAATGTCCACCAATCTTACCACCAGCTCTTAAACTTGATTCCAGATTGACTTTTGAGCTTGGTTTCAAATTGCCTAGTGAGCTTCTATTTATTGTTTCCTGCACTGCATCAAAAGTAAGATACTTGCCAGATATACTTGTAACAGTCAGACAAACACCATTAACTGATATACTGTCTCCAATTTTAGCATCTTTTGAAACAATATCAGATTCAATTTCAAGTTTATAAACTGTCCCAGGTGTTATTTTTCTCAAAACACCAGTTTCTTCAATCAACCCTGTAAACATTATCACACTTCATTTTCAGGATACTCAACATATCCCTCTGCTAGTATATCATCACCAAGCTTTTTGAATTTTATTTCTTTAATATATGGAGCATTAGCCACTTTATCAACCCCAAAACCTGCAATGCCCATTACAGCATTTTTGCCACCAATAATTTTGGGAGCATAATAAAGCATAACTCTAGTTACTATTTTATCATCTAATGCTCTGCCTGCAAGCTCTCCCCCACCTTCAATCAATATGCTAAGCATTCCCAACTCTGCCAGCTTCACCACTAGATCTTTCATTGAGAGAGAGTCATTTTTCAGGTTCAATTGAATAATACGAATTCCTGCCTCTTTAAGTTTCTCAACTTTTGCATCATTTTCATTATAAGGACATGCAACGTAAACATCTCCAGATTCCGTGAAAATGTTGCTGTCTAATGGTATATCAAGGCTCTTTGTTACAACTACCCTAGATGGATAACATTTCTTTTTCCCAACTCTTGCAGTCAGCATTGGATTATCTTTTCTTACAGTCTCAGCACCAATTACAATAGCATCTACATTTTGCCTTATGCTATGAGCATATTTTCTTGCTTTCTCACCAGTTATCCATTTTGAATCACCAGTATGAGTTGCAATCTTACCATCAAGACTCATAGCTGATTTTAGAATAACCAAAGGCAAACCTGTTTGCCTATGTCTAATATAGCTTTCATTCAGACTCTTTGCCTCATCTTCAAGAATATGGCAAACAACCTCAATGCCCGCTGATTTAAGTATTTCAACACCCTTTCCTGAAACCCTAGGATCAGGATCAAGCATAGCAACAAACACTCTTGCTATTCCAGCATCAATCAAAGCATCTGTGCAAGGAGGAGTCCTGCCAAAATGACAGCAAGGCTCAAGAGTTACATACATATCAGCACCTCTTGCAAACTCTCCTGCACTCTCTAATGCTTCCACCTCAGCATGAGCATAGCCAGCCTTTTTATGATAACCCTTGCCAACAACCACTCCACCTTTTACAATCACAGCACCAACCTTGGGATTCGGACTTGTTTTGCCCAACTTTGCCAAGTCTAATGCCATTTTCATGTACTTCTCATTCTTTTCTAATCTTTCTTTTTGCAATCTTCTGTCTCCTGAAAAGTGATTGACGCGATCCTTCTGACACTTCTCAAAACATACCTTAAATCAATTGCTGCCACCACTACCACCACCAAAGCAATCAGAACACACACACTCCAATAAATAAGAGATCTAAGAGGATTGTCTTGCCCTGTAATCAATGGACCAAATATAATCAGCAAAAATAGAAGTTGAATTAGAAGAATTAGAGCAATTCTGGTGTATCTCTGCCTAGGCTCTAAAACATTTTTGAGTTGGTTCCATCTTTTTATCTCCAAAACAAAGATAATACCAAGAGAAACCATCCCAAACAAAGCAACCCACTGGATTACTTGAACAGGCATAACATATCTCCCAAATTATTACACTCTATCTAATGAGTCTCTAATAGCCCTGCATCCACCATCAACACCATCTGGATGTGCAAATACAGATGAACCAGCTATCAACACATTAGCACCAGCAGATACTACCAAAGGAGCTGTTTTAGAGTCTATACCACCATCAACACCAATATCAAGCATTTTGCCTGCTGATTCTGCCATTTGTCTGGCTGCTTTTATTTTATCCAGCATACTCTCAATAAAACTCTGACCACCAAATCCAGGGTTAACTGTCATAATAAGAAGAAAATCCATATCTTTAATGATATTTTCTATCATACAAATTGGAGTAGATGGATTGAGAGATACACCACATCTTATACCATAATCTTTTATCTGCTGAAGTGTTCTATGCACATGAGGACAAGTTTCAACATGCACAGTAAGTGTATCCGCACCAGCCTTAACAAAATTATCAATATAAAGCTCTGGTTTTTCTATCATCAAATGCACATCAAGCGGAAGCTTTGTTGATTTTTTTACAGCATCAACCACCAACGGACCAAAAGTGATATTTGGCACATAATGACCATCCATAATATCACAATGAAGACCATCTGCTCCTGCATTCTCACATACTTTTACATCAGCAGATAGGTTTGCAAAATTTGCAGATAAAAGTGAAGGTAATAAAACTATATTTTTCATATTAATTAACTTCTTCGTAAACCAATCTTTCTTCAATATAAAGTTTAATTGAAACACTTGAACCTTTTGTATTTATATTCACATCAAACTTTTCACCAGGATTGTGTTTCTTCTCATATACTGTTCTTTCACCATCATCATCAAATAGGTCAATTCTAACATCTTGTTTGCCTTCAGCATCTGCAGGCACTTCTACTGGTACTTTAAATGTTCTATTTGGCACTTCTACAGGTCTTATTGTCTCTTCACTATCAGATGGTGCAGTCTCAGTTATACCCTGAGGCTTTGGTCCCAAACTAAGCACAATATCAATGTTTGTTCCCGGTGCTCTCAAATCACCAGCAGATGGTTTTTGTGAAATAACTGCATTCACAGGAATAGTATCACTATATTGTTCCGTCTTTTTACCTATTGCAAAGCCTTCGTCCATTGCCTGTATTGTGGCAGTATTTTCAGGCAAACCAACTAAATCCGGCACAGGCTTTCTACTAGGACCTAAACTTATCTTCACTCTCACTTCTGCTTTGTCCTTAGGTATCAAAGTGCCTGCAGGAGGAACAACAGAGCAAATCCTATCCATATCATATCTGTCACTATACATTCTGCCATTGTCTATAAGCTTTATATTATTCTTTTGTGCCTCTTCATACGCTTCTTCCCATGTCATTCCAAGCATATCAGGCACCGTAATTTGTGAATTCCTTGTTGAGAAATACAATGTAAGTCCAAGAGTTGATAATACAACCACTATAAAAAGTAATATAAGCCATATAAATCTTGATCTAAATGAATCCTCAAATGAACTACTTGATGATTCTGCTACAACTTCCCTTGATTCAGATGCCCTCTTAACACTAGCTGTGCTCCTGCCTGTTCTTAATGCATCTCTTAGAGCTTTAAGTTCAAGAAGCATTGCAGATACACTTGTGTATCTGTCATCTGCAGAAGGCTCAATTGCCTTCATTATAAGATCGCTAAGTTGTCTAGGAATACCTGCATTTATAGAATTTGGTGCTTTAGGTTTCTCTTTTATTTTCTTAACTGTAACAGCTATAGCATTGTGCCCATCAAACGGGACAAAACCTGTTAGCATTTCATATAGAATTATTCCTATTGAGTATATATCAGATGCCTCAGAGGGAGATTGCTCCTCTGCAATTTCTGGTGCTTGATATGGAATTGATTTCTTTAGATGTTCATCTAACTTTCCTGATTGTCTTGTAAGAGCCACAGAAAGACCAAAATCTGTTAATTTTACTTCACCATCTGGACTCACCACTATATCTTGAGGTCTAATATCACCATGCACCATTCCTCTGCCATGTGCATATTCTAAAGCCTGCAATACAGGAATTATCGTATCCAATGTAAGAGAAACACCCATAGGTCCTGCTCTTTTTATCCTATCCTTAACTGTAATTCCTCTTGCATATTCACATGCAACATAGCAGATATTATTTACATATTCAGTATCATAAATTCTGGCAATATTTGGATGAGTGAGGGATGATGCCTGCTTATAACCATCTCTTACTATTTGAGATAATTCAGAATCAATACTTAAATTTCTATCTAATACCTTCAGAGCAACAAGTCTATTTAATACTTTATCTCTAGATTTATATACAGAAAATAAAGAACCATCTCCAATTTTTTCCTGTATTTCATACCTATAATTTATTATTTGACCTATCAATCCCTATTTCTCCCTATAAAAGGTAAAACTTTAGCACAGCATAATGCAGAATTTGCTATCAATAATATTATACCAATAGAATATATTAAACGAAGTGTATATATCATACTCACTAGTGCTTCATTGCCTTCAGAAAATATCATTATAAAAAAGCCCATGCTAAATATTAACAACCAAGCTGATATTAATATTGATTTTGAATTGCCTGCATCTTTATAGCTGCTTTTCATAACCCATTCCAGCTTTTATGAGTTTTGATTGCATCAAAAACATCTTCTCTTTTCAATCCATCAACTATCTTGCATTTGCCTATGGACTCTGGAATTGCCATTTTTAGCTTCCCACCAATTGTCTTTTTATCAAGCTCAATTATTCTTAATATTTCTTCTTCAGAAAAACTTATATCCATCTCAACAGGCAGATTTACAGAAGATAATACACTATACACTTCCCTAGCTGTGCATTTCTCTGCAACACCTATGTTTTCTGCAAGTATTGCTTCTGTTACCATCCCAATTGATGATGCTTCTCCATGTTTATACTTGCTGAACTTTCCAATAGTTTCTAAAGCATGCCCAATTGTATGACCATAATTTAGAATTGCTCTCAACCCAGATTCATTTTCATCTTTTTCAACAACATCTTTCTTAATATTAACCGATCCTACTACAGCTTCCTCTAATGCTTTTAGATCTTTTGATAATAATTTTTTGCTGTTGGATTTGATAAAATTATGATACTGTTGATCATAAATTATACCATGTTTAATAACTTCAGCCAAACCAGACCTCAGTTCACGAACAGGAAGAGTCTTTAATGTGCTGATATCAATCAACACTCCTCTTGGCTGATGGAAAGCACCAACTAAATTTTTGCCCTGTGGTAAATCAACACCAGTCTTACCACCTATACTAGAATCAACCTGAGCCAATAAACTTGTTGGTATCTGAAAATAATTTATCCCTCTTAGATATGTTGCAGCAGCAAAACCTGTCATATCACCAACAACCCCACCACCAAGAGCTATGATAACACTTTTTCTATCAAGCTTTGCAAACACCATCTGCTCATACATCTTCTTAATAGTATTAAGTGTCTTGTATCTTTCACCTGATGGAATATGCATAGTAAAACTCTTTATTCCAACATCATTCAAGCTTGAAACTACACCAGCTTCATAGTGTTTTGCAATCTGAGGATTTGAGATGATAAATACATTTGATGGATTACAGACAGATTTTACCATATCTGCAATATTATGGAGTATATTAACTCCAATAATTATATTATATGATCTCTCACCAAGATTTACTTTTACTTCAGTCATCATATAAACCTTTATATAAAAATTAAAGAGGACTGCCTGCAGCAATCCCCTTTATTTAATCAAAAACTAATATTCATTTCAAATTTCAATCATTAGCGTTCTATGGCATCAAACCACCCGGATTTGAAGCTGAACCCGTGCTGTCAGGAATGATAGTTGGAGTTATAAAAATAAGAAGCTCTCTATCAACTCTTGTTTTAGATGTTGATCTAAATAATCCTCCAATAATAGGCAAATCACCTAAAATTGGAACTTTACTTACATCAGTGCTGTCATTTCTTCTGATGAATCCTCCAACAACCATTGTTTCCCCATTGGCTACTCTTCTTGTAGTGGTAAGAGTTTGTTCTCTTGTTTCAGGATATGTTGTTCCATCTGGACCTTCAACCAAGTTACCAACATCAGAAACCTGCGGCTGAAGCTGCATAGTGATTGAACCATCACCATTAACTCTTGGAAGAACAGTAAGACCAGTGCTGATTGGTAGAATTTCGGGCCTATATTCTGTTCTTACTTGTGTTTCATTTACAACACTATATGGAATCCATATAGGATATGTCTGATCTATATATATCTCTGCAGGCATATTGTTTAATGTTGAAATAATAGGTGCATTTATAACTGTTCCAAAGTTTCTTGTTAAAGTTGCAGCCATTTGAACCGACAGATTACCAGTTCTCAAACCTAATGCAATTGTACCTGCATCACTTCCGCCTAATGCCGTTCTAACTGTCTCATTAAGTCTTGACATACTCCAGTCAATACCAAATCTGTTCACATCATTTGTAGTTACCTCCACAAACTCAGCTTTAATCTGAACCTGTTTTGGAGGTATATCAAGCATTCTTACAACTTTCTTTAATGCCTCAATTCCATCTGGGGTGCCTTTTACTATAAGAGAATTATCTAAATCAAATGGTCTTATATCATCAACACCCTCGGGCATCAGAAAATCACCAGAAAGAGTGCTTTGTTGAGTAGTAGTCTGTTGTTGCTGTGGTTGTTGCCCCGGAATACCTGTTGCTCCACCAGGCACAAAACCACCTGCACCCGGAAAAGCTCCACCTCCACCAGGTATCTGAGCTGCTCCTTCGTATTCAGATGCAGTTCTTCCAGATCCCATAGGTCTGCCACTTGGATCAATTGTAGGAATCACTGGAGCAAATCTATTTTCTGCATCAGGTCCTACCATAAATAAATTGTTATCTCTATTTTGAATTTTCCTATAACCTGATGTTGAATTACTTCTTGGATTTTCTTCATTAAATTGCGACCTTGCAGGCTTATAACTTCTACCTGTTTGAAGATTCCAGCCAAGAAGTCTCAAAATATCTGATGGAGTAGAATGAACTAATTGAATCTTTGTGATTTCAGTGTTTTTATTAGTAATCTCATTTACAATTGGAGCAACAGGTGCAAGATTGGGCAATGCCTCATTTGCACTTATCACCGGTGCATTAGGAAGAGAACTGCTGATAATAAATGTGCCGTCATCCATTTTTCTATATGATGCACCCGCACTCTTCACAACATAATCTAATGCTTTTTCAAGAGGAATATTATTGAGATATGCTGTAACTTTTCTATCTATGCTAGCATCATCTGCAATTATAATATTCATTCCACTTTGTTGTGTAAGCAACATCACAACATCCTTGAGCGGTGCATCTGTTATCTGCAAAACTATACCTCTGTCTTCTGCAGAATTAGCACGCACTGGTGTCACCGCAAATATCACTGCCGCAAAACAAATAATTAATATACAAACAATAGCAGAGACACGCGATAACCTCAGCCAGTTAAAAAAGCACATTCTATTCTCCTCCTGAATAAAAAAACAAGTCTTTATTGAGAATTAAAGAACTATCCGTAGAATACAGACTTTTCTCTAAATCGTCAAGATAAATATTTATGCCAAATGGCAAAACATCACAATCAAATGACTGCAAATAACCTAAATAGGTTTCATAAATCTAAATTTTCTACCATCTAGATGTAGATGAGCCGCCATAATTTGACCTTGAGCTTCCATAGTTAGAGTTTCCAAAACTGGAACTACCATAATTAGATCTTCCTAAAGTGGATGTTCCAGTGCCAAATCTATTAGAACTACCAATTCCACCACTGCCAAAACCAGAATTTCCAAAGCGGTTGCCCAATTGGCTCATACCATATCCACCACCACTCATGCTACCTCCACTTATCATAGCTAGTAGTTCAGTAGCTCCAATATGGTTTAATGGAATCTTATCAATGATAGTTTCTCTAGTTGCAGTTGTTTCAATTATTGTTGTAGGTGCAGCAGCTCCAACACCAGGGATTCCACCCATTCCCATAGCACCAGTGGTGCTTGGATCCGGTTTGTTTGTTATATGATACATTCCTTGATCTACTCTGTATACAAGGTTTGCACTTCTTGTTAGGCTCTTTAATGCCGTATCAAATGGAACATTGGTAGCCTTAAATGAAGCAATCATTCCTTGCACATCAGATGCTATTGTATAATTCTTTCCTGTGCCTCTAAAAAGCATATCAATAGCAGATCTAACATCAACATCTCTTAGGTCTAAACTCACAAGCGGATCATTTGCTGAATTCTGTGCATACAAACCAACACCAGCAAATAAACACACAATAATTGTTAAAATTAATACTTTTGCTTTAATCGCTTTCATTTTACTACCTCCTGCCCATTTAGGCTAGAACCGATATACTAGATGATTAACAATATAATTTGACTCATACAAAGCACATGGTGTTCCAATGAAAACCAACACCTCTACATTGGCAACATACCACCCGGACCAGCTGCAGGTCTTGGCAACATACCACCACCTGTAACATTTGCACCGTCCAATCCCGATGTAGTGTTTTGGACAGGTGATGATGCCATTCTAACAACTATATACTTTGGTCTTGGGCTAATTGTTTTTAATATTACCCTGTCTTTTTCTATTTTTTCCACAATTGCAAGTCTATCACTCAGTGTATCACCAGGTTTTACAATTTCTGTCTTTTTTCCCTGTTCTCCATCTGTCTCAATAATTGCTAATATTCTGTCATTTATCAAAACTCCAGCCATTCTTCTCACAGGCTGCTCCGGCTCTGGAGGCAGAGTTTCTTCCTTCTTCACATGAGGAACAGGAAACCTGAAAAATGGAAAATCTGTTATCCTAGGCACAGGTTTTGGTCCTTTTTTTGGAGGAACATAACCTATAGGCAAAAATGGATCTCTTCTCCAAGCCTCCATAGGTTGAGCCTTTGCAACATCCTCAGTAGGTTGAGGTGCAACTTGAGCCTCAGGCTGAGCTTCAGGCTGAGCCTCTGGCATTTGAGCATCCTGCGGCTGCATTGCACTCATATCTTCCATAGGTGCAGGTTCTGGTGGTGCAGGCTGTCTGAAATACATAAAATAAAATAACACACCAACACCAATTAATATCACAGCCAAACCTGCTGCTACAATTGGCAAATTCTTCTTATCATTAAGCCATTCTATCATAGTTGCAACTCATAAGCCTCATTAAAATATTATCACATAGGAGGTGTAAATCCACCCGTAAACTGGTCTCCAGCAACACTAGCTTCACCAGCTATAGGTATTTTTTCTCCACCTTTATCAACAGGGAATATAAAGCAAGTCAAATTATATGTTGACTGCAAATCCGGACTCACCCCAGTTAATTTCGGTTCTGTTACCATCACAAGTCTTTCACAGTTGTTCCATTTTCTTATATTATTCATTAAATTGGGGAAATCACCATTAACAGTTACAGTGCCCAAATTAAATACCAAAACATCTTTATCAAATACATCAGAGTTCGGATTTGACGGCGGCGGCGGCAAGGTGATTTTAAGCGGTGTTACTCTAACATTCTTATCTTGAGCAAATTTTTCAATCAAAGGACCAAGTGTATATATTTGTTCTTGCCACAACTGCAGCATACCAATATCTCTTCTTGCAAAACTTAAGTTAGGCATTCTTCTTTGCATCTCAGCATCTAGTGTTTGCTGAGCAAGTCTTGCATCAAGCTTTGCCTTTTCTAAATCTCTTTTAGCTTGAGCCTCTGATGCAGCATTTCCTAAAACACTAGCAGCATCAATCCTTGCTTGTGCAGCCTCAAGCTCTGCTTGCTTTGGTTTTATAAGAAACCAAAATATTGCAAAACCAGATGCCAAAATCAAAAATACACCAATTATTACTATATGAATCTTTTTAAGTTTTGTAAGACTCATTTATTCAATATTCCCTTCCGCTTGACCAGCACCTCCAGGTGGTGGCGGTGCAGCCATTTCATCAACCATACCTGCCCCTTGATCAGCAGGTGGTGTAGCACCAGTATCTTCAAATGATGGAGCAGAAAAAGCATTCTTCAGTTTGCAAGCAACAGTAAATGTTATCTCATCAGGAGCAGGTCTTCTCACCACTCCCATCGCAATTGCACCTAAACCAGCAAGACTTCCACCTTGTCCAGTCATCTCAGGTCCCTCCGGCATCATTTCTCCAATAGCCTGCTGCTGCCTTATAGGATAACCCGGCACACCAGATACTTGCACCTCTGTAAACAAATCTGTTGCCCTATACATATTTAGAATATATCTACCTAAATCATCTAAATTCTTTACTCTACCTGTCATATTTAGATTGGTTCCATCACTAGACATACTGTCATATTGAACTTTTTCATAAGTCCATTTTGCAACTTCTTCATATAATTCAGGAAACTTCAAATTGTATTCCAACACCTTATTTATAAAATCCACTTTCTTTTGTATTGGAGCAATGCTTGCTACAACTTCATCTTTTTCTGCAATTATAGCTTTCACTCTAGCTTCCCAAGCTTCAACCTCAGCAGCCTCCTGTTCCTTTGCTGTAACCTGATTGCTGAGAATATACCAATATGTCAGTCCACCTGCAACAACTGCCACCAACAAACCTAGCATCAAAAATAAAAGGTTTCTCTTCTGCTGAATTTCATTTATTGTTTTTGGCAGTAAATTTATTTTTAACATATTCTTTTTTTGACACTCCGCACAAAACCAAAATGGTTTTATAAATTATAACCTGTTTCAAAAACCTTACATTATTAATTATCATCAAGCTATTTATCTAATCATCAACCAATCATATCTCTAATTGCTGAACCAATACATACCGGCAACATTGAAGATATCTCTTTCATATGCTGTGGAGATATTGCAGGCACATCCACTCTTATATTCTTCAGAGGATCTCCAACTTCAACAGGTACTCCCAACTCTCTTGTCAAGAATTGATCTAAATTTTTCATCCTTGCAGTTCCACCGCATATATATATCTTTTCAGGCATCTTTGAATATCTATTTACATAATACTCAAGAGACCTTCTTAGCTCAACTGCTAAATTTGTGAGTGCACCAGATATTGCATAAAATACTCTGGATTCCATATCATCTGAAGATGCTTTTTTTTCTGCTTCAGGAGCCGCAAACCCTTCAAAATCTTCTTTTATTGAAGAATATTCATCTTCTTTAGGCTGATCAAAAAATGTTTGAACATCATCAATAGGCACAGCCTCTGTTGCAGGTTCTGTATGTGAAATTGTTTCTTCAGATTCTGCAGATGCTTCTTCTTGATCCTCATCAATTCCCAAATCAAATGCCGGTCCTTCATCTTGAGGTGCAGAATCAAAAGATGGAGCTCCACCACCAATATCACCAGCTATATCAAACCCAAAATCTGATAAATTGGCAGCCTCAGCACCTAAATCAACACTTGGCAACTCAGGTTCGCTAGCCGGAATATCTGCAACTGTGTTTGATGATATTGACATCCCTTCATCTGTATCATCCATATCAAAAATTGTTTTAGGAATGTCTGCACCAATATTATAAACTTGATCAGATCCCGTATCAAAATCTTGACCAAAATCAAAAGCATCTAACAAAACTTTCGCATAATGTTTCTTGGTAATTTCTGCTTGTTCTGGAGTTTCTCCCAAAGCCTCAGCAATTTCATTTGTAAAAGTGGAACCTGCAATTCCAATTGAAGGACTAGGAAACATCAATAAGCCTTCTTCAAAAATACTAACATCACTTGTGCTGCTTCCAATATTTGCAACTGCCACAACCTGATCTTTTTTAATATTAGAATCCAAATCTATTAATGCTCTGCTAGCAGCAAGCTGGTTTATATCAATAGCCATTGGCTGCAGCCCTGCAACCCTTAATGCTTCAACATGTGCTTCAATATACTTCCTGTTTGCAACGGCTAATAAAACTTCCACATTTTGTACACTAGGATCATCAATCTCTTTCTTTAGAACCTGAAAATCCATTATGTCATCAGAAGAAAAGTGTCCAAGTCTCTCAACTTCCCACTTCATTGTCTCTTTCATTTCAGCATAAGAAAGACCTTTGGGAGCTTCAACCACTCTTACAACAACTAAAGTAGGACTAGATACAGAAGAAACACATTTTTTGGTTTTTATTCCATTTTGAGACAATAAATCTTTAATTGCCAAACCTAATCTCTTAGGATCATCAATCATTTCATTTTGAATGACACCTTCAGGTGTTGGTGCCATTGCAATAGATGTTATTGTCACGCCTTCTTTTGTAAGTTTTGCTTCGGCAACTTTTATAGAATTTGATCCTATATCAATGCCTACCACAGCTGATGGTATTTTTTTTGAGGGACTCATATTCCGCAATATTCCCGTTATCAATCAACCTATTTATTTATTAGTTGAAATGTATTTTTTATAATAAAACGCAACACAAATATAATTTGCATTGCGGTGATTATCGTATCATCTTACAAGCCTAGCTGTCAATAAAATCAAGCAAATCACAACTAAAGCTTTATAAAAAAAATTATAACCAAAATCTTTGAACTATTGAAATTGATACCTGCAAAATAAATCACTGCAGGCATCAATGATCATATTTTCTATTGAACAGAAACTCCAGGGCTCACTGTCTGCCAGAAGAGATCTGTTGTTCCCGCTCTTGTGCTTGTCCAAAAAACCCATATCTTTGAAGAAACACTAGGTTGTAATGTTCCATTAATTACATCAACAGGATCAGCAAATGCATAAATACTTCCTTCATTAACCACAGTATCCGCAGTCGCAGTCAGTAATGCCTGTTCAGGTATTTCCTCAATCCAGAAAGTATCTAAATTATCCAGCCTATTTGTTTTCTTGTTTCCTTGTGAATCAGTGTATTCATATTCAATGCTTATTTGACCAGGGTCTCTTGTTACAATATTGCTTCCAGAAGTTATTAGAGATCTATAGTGTTCATCTGCTTCTGTTAAGTAAATTTTATTTCCTGTTCTATCAACAAACCAAGCACCCAAATTCCCTGATACTGTCAAACTTGCAGGACTTCCATCATTGTTCATATTGATAGCAGGCTGATCAAGAAGAGAAAGATCAATACCTATCCTATAAGTTTTGTAATAAATAGAGCTTGCAGCAACACCAGAACCAGATTTCCTCCAAAGAACCCAAAGCCTATCAATGGGAGCATTTCTTGAATCTCTCCAAGCAGGTGCAAGACCTTTGTTTGCTAGATTTGGATTATTTGGTCTGCCCATATTTGTTTTCTCAATAAATGCAA
>JBDNDK010000037.1:0-16574 GCA_046719185.1 Armatimonadota bacterium | reverse complement strand
GGCCTCAGTTGCACTCGCTCGGCATTCGTGCCGTGCTGAGTCTGCAGGCGGAGCGCGAGGATGCGTTCGAAGGACCAAGCTATAAAATCATACGAAACAGGACTATCATTTGCACCAGACCATGCTCCGGGATATTTGGCACTGGGAAATTGCTACTATCACACAGGTAAATTTACATCTGCTTTGCAGGCTTATGAAAATGCAGTTAGACTCAGACCAGATTATCATGAAGCAATAAACAACATTGAATTTGTAAAAATGATAATGTCCAATGAGCACAAAGCAGCATAAATTTTGGTTATAATTCCCTGCAATTTTGCAGTATGATATAATTTCAATCATAAAAGACCCTATCGCTTCGCTCAGGTGAAATAAAAAAGACTTTTCACTTCGTTGTGAGTTACATTGTTGCTCCTATCAAGGTAACAACCCTTAACACAGCTTTTTATTTTTTATGCAATATATAACCCATAATCATCTGCTTATTTTGTTATAATATATCCACTATGAATAACATAATATTAAATAATCTCAATGAAACACAAAAATCAGCTGTTTTGCATACCACCGGACCCGTGTTGGTATTTGCAGGTGCTGGAAGCGGTAAAACAAGAGTTCTCACTCACAGAATAGCAAACCTTTTGCTTAATCATAATGTTCATCCATACAATATTTTGGCAGTAACATTCACAAACAAAGCTGCTAATGAAATGAAAGAAAGAATTGAACAGATTCTAGGTCATGATTCAAAGCAGTTATGGGCAGGCACGTTTCATGGAATATGTGTGAGAATATTAAGAGAGAATGCACAAACTGCAGGCATCAGCAAACATTTCACGATATATGATGACTATGACCAACTTGTCTGCATCAAAGAATGTATGTCCGATATGGAAATAGATACTAAGGAATATAATCCTAGAAGAATACTTGAGCTAATTTCAAAAGCAAAAGAAAGATTAATTACTCCAGATTTATTTGAAAAATACTTCTCTGGTCCTGTTGAAAGTATAGCCAGAAGAGTATATATAGAGTATCAAAACAGACTGCAGCAAAACAGTGCTCTTGATTTTGATGACCTTATAATGAAAACTGTTTTAATGTTGAGAAATGATAAAGATGTCCTTGAGCATTATCAAAATAGATTTGAGTATGTATTAGTTGATGAATATCAGGATATTAACTATTCTCAATACCAACTTGTGAGCACAATATCTGATAAACATAAAAATATCTTTTGTGTGGGTGATGATGACCAATCCATATATAAATGGAGAGGTGCTGATATTAGTATTATTCTCCAATTTGAGAAAGATTATCCTAATGCCACAATATATAAGCTTGAACAAAATTATAGATCAACAAAAACAATTCTAAATGCTGCATATAATCTGGTTAAAAGAAACAAAGGCAGAGCAGATAAAAAAATATGGACACACAATGATGAAGGAGAAAAAATAATTATCATAGATTGTCTGCATGAACTTGATGAAGCATATAGAATTGCAGAAGATATTTCAAAAAAAATAGCCTATGAACAAAAAACTTATCAAGACTTTGCTATATTATATAGAACTAATGCACAATCTAGAGTCTTTGAAGAAGCAATGATGAAATATAAAATACCATACAAGCTCATTGGCTCTCTAAAATTCTTTGATAGAAGAGAAGTAAAAGATATTATTGCATATCTAAAACTTGCTCTTAATCCTTATGAAACACTCAGTCTAAAAAGAGTGATAAACACTCCCTCCAGAGGGATTGGTCCTTCTTCAATCACAAAGCTATCTGAATATGCAAAGCAAAACGGAATAAAACTCTTTGATGCACTAGGAAAATTAGATGATATTGATATTACAGCAAAAGCAAAAAATGCAATGGCTGACTTTTATGCTATGATTGGAAGATTCCACAATATGAGCCAGATAGTTACAGTAGATAACCTCACCACTGAGATTATAGAACGCACAGGCTACATAAATGCAATGGAAGAAGAGAAAACAATGGAAGCCAGAAGCAGAATTGAAAATGTGTATGAACTGATAAATGTTACCAAATATTTTGTGAGAGATAATACGGACTCTAGTCTCTCTGCATTTTTAGAGCAAGTTGCCTTAATATCTGATGTGGATAGTTATGATTCATTAGATAATGCAGTAACTATGATGACTTTGCATGCTGCTAAAGGATTGGAATTTCCTATTGTATATATTGTTGGCTTGGAAGAAGGCATCTTTCCTCATAGAAGAGCCCTTAATGACAGAGAAGAAATGGAAGAAGAAAGAAGATTATGCTATGTAGGCATGACAAGAGCAAAAGAGCAGCTGATATTCACCTATGCACATCAAAGAAACCAAATGGGACAGCTCACCACTAATGATCCATCTAGATTTTTAGAAGAAATCCCAGCTAATTTAATAGCACAAAAACCAAACGGCAAAAGAACTGCTGACAACAACTGGAAACAAGAGATAAGAACCACAAGACCAACAACTGCTTCCACATACAAACCCGGTCAAAAAGTGGTGCATGAAAAGTATGGCAAGGGTATTGTATTAAACTCTAAAGGCGAAGGAACCAATGAGCAAGTAACAATTGCATTTGACAACTGTGGAATACAAAAACTATTGGTGGCATTTGAAAATTTGGAAAAGAACTAATTCTTGTGGAAGATTTGAAAAACTGATGTTATACTATTTGTGAAATCTTTTAATTATCAAAATTTCCCATAATGGGTTAGCTTGAAAGGAATATTGTTATGAGTGATATTGTAAGACTTGGAGTTATTGGAATAGGTAATATGGGCAAATATCACCTTAGTTATCTTAACTCTGGTGATATGAAAAACTGTGAAGTAACTGCTGTGTGTGATATTGATGAGAGACAAATTAAGGACTTAGACCCTAAATATAAAAAGTTTACTGACAGCAAAGAGCTTATTAGGTCTGGTGAAGTGGATGCAGTTATTATTTCTACACCACACTATGACCACACAACTATTGGTATTGATGCATTTGAGAATAATCTGCATGTGTTGGTAGAAAAGCCAATTTCTGTTCATAAGGCTGACTGCGAAAGACTTATTGCTGCAGCTAAGGCACATCCTGATAAGAAATTTACAGCTATGTTCCAGATGAGAACTGAGCCTGTGTATAAGAAAATAAAACAATTAATCACGACTGGTGAGATTGGTGAGATTAGAAGAATCAACTGGATTGCTACATTCTGGTTTAGATCTGAAGCATACTACAAGAGCGGCGGCTGGAGAGCTACTTGGAGCGGTGAAGGCGGTGGAGTGCTGTTGAATCAATCACCTCACAATCTTGATATGTGGCAATGGCTCTTTGGTATGCCTGCAAAAGTGAGATCATTCCTTGGTATTGGCAAATATCATGATATAGAAGTGGAAGATGATGTAACAACATATATGGAATATGCAAATGGTGCTACTGCATTATTCACCACTACAACAGGCGAATATCCAGGTACAAACAGGCTGGAAATCACTGGTGAAAGAGGCTTGCTGCTGTTAGAAGATGGCAAACTTACAATGAAAAGAAATGAAGTTGAAACTACAGAATTCTCAAAGACAACTCCGAATGGTTTCTCAACTCCTGAGTTTTGGAATGTTGAAATACCTATCAGAGGCAAAGGTGGAGCTCATAAAGAAATCACACAAAATTTTATAAATGCTATATTATATGGTGAAGAACTTTTAGCACCTGCTGAAGAAGGAATTAACTCTGTTGAATTAGCTAATGCTATGATATATTCTCATTTCACAGACAGCACAGTTGAAATGCCTCTTGATGGTGCTGCTTATGAAGCAAAATTAAAAGAATTAATTGCTAGTTCAACTTATGTAAAGGAAGTTGTTGAATCAAAAGAAGTTGATATGAATGCATCATTCAAATAGGCATTTATATAAAGGAGTTTTTTATGTATTTAACAGGATTTGCCGATGAGGCTGGTTCAGATATTGATGTTCAAATAAAAGCTACCAAAGAGCTTGGCTGGGAAAATATTGAAGCTAGAACAGTATATGGCAAAAATATACATGACATATCTGATGAAGAGTTTGATATTGTATATGGCAAGCTGCAAGATGCTGGTGTTAAAATAAACTGCTTTGGTTCTGCCATTGCCAATTGGGGCAAGAAGATAACAGAGCCTTTTGACTCTTCCTTAGAAGAGGCTAGAAGAGCTATTCCCAGAATGAAGAAGCTTGGCACAAAGCTTATCAGAATAATGAGCTTTGCTGTGATTCCGGATGCTGAAACTGATGAACAAATGGAAGAAGAGAGATTCAAAAGAGTAAGAGAGCTTTTGAAAATGTTCTATGATGAAGGGCTCACACCAGTGCATGAAAACTGCATGAATTATGGTGGTATGGGTTATCCATTCACATTAAAGCTGTTAGAAAATGTGCCGGGGTTAAAGTTAGTATTTGATACAGGAAACCCTATATTTTCTGATGATAGAAGCAAGCCAAAGCCATATCCTAAGCAGTCTTCTTGGGAATTCTACAGCAATGTGAAAGACTATGTTGAATATATTCATATTAAAGACGGCATATATAATCCTAAAGATGGCACTCATAAATTCACTTTCCCCGGTGAGGGTCAAGGTGATGTAAAAAGAATATTAAAAGATATGTTCTCAAGAGGCTATGATGGCGGAATTTCCATTGAGCCTCACATTGCAGTGGTGCATCATGAAGATGATCAAGATAAAACAGATGACCAGATAAGATATGACAACTATGTTGAATATGGCAGAAGAATGGAAAAGCTGATAGCTGATATTAAATCAGAGCTTTGATAGATAGAGAGTAATAAATTAATATTAAGCAGGTTGGAATATGTCCAATCTGCTTTTTTGTTATATTTCATCAACTACTTAAAATACTCGACTAAAAAAAGCTATGCGAAGACAATCAAAAAACCATTCCAATTTGCATTTGAAGAACAACCGACTCGTTTTACACACCGATGATTGTCTTCTGAACGCAACCTTAAATTACCACCTCAAAAAACCCGACCTCATCTACTTTCTTATCCCTTTGGATTATGCAAAACTTCTTCTGATGTGTTTCTATAATAATTATCACAATACCTGTCTTTAAACTATTTTCTTAATTTATCACCTAGCATAACAATTATAATAAGTTAAATCACTTGAAAAACTATCTACAGGAACTATCTGTTTTTTCTGATATCTATCTGCTTAAGGATTTGAATCATCATTGTTATTGCACTTTTCTTGATCCCAATTATCTCATTAAGTGTAAACTTTTGGATATTGAATATCTTCATGCCTTCTTGAAGCTTTTCATATTCTGCCTCATTGGGTAATCTATCTTTGCTTCCCCAACCAAATGAGCAAGAGTGAATCATTCAAACTTCATAAAAATTATTTCTTCTTAATTGCAAATTTTTATTCTGAATATGTTGACAATATTATGGGGCATAGGTATAATATTTCTACCCTTGGGAGACAGATGAATCCACAATTCATGTGGGCGAATAGCTCAGCTGGGAGAGCGCTTGCCTTACAAGCAAGATGTCACAGGTTCGAGCCCTGTTTCGCCCACCATCTCAATTTTCCCAAACGCGGGGGTGTAGCTCAGACGGTTAGAGCGCTTGCCTGTCACGCAAGAGGCCGCGAGTTCGAGTCTCGTCATCCCCGCCATTTTTAATTTTCCAATTATAAAACTTTTTATGAATAAATTTATTACTCGATTTTGTTTCTGCTAGAAGTTGCCCAAAATACCATAATTAAAACATCATTCTAAGAATAAATTGGAAACTATTTAATATAGTAATAAAAATGCCCCAGATTAGAATAAACCTGAGGCATAATATTTAGCTATAAAATTATTAGTTATCTATTGAGCTACTATTACTATACTTTCTGCAGTTAATACTCTTTCGTTGTCCTGATTAGTAGTTACAACGCCAGTTAAATTTACCAAATCTCCAATATTAAGAGTTCCTGCAAATCCAGATGGCAGAGTTACTCTAATACCATACATCCTGTCATTATCTTGAATATAAATAAACTCATCATAGATTGCAGTGATAACTTTGTTTGAAATACTAATATATCCGCCATCACTAAGAGTTTTTAACTCTTTTACTGAATTAACTGCTGTAGCAACCTTCTCAAATAGGAAACTTACTACTGAGTGTTTTGGAAACTCATAAGTGAATCCGTTTTGAAAAGTAGCTGCAGTTTCAGTCATCACAGCATCAGAATTTATAATCTGCCAGCCTCCACCAGTATAATTTGCAACATGTGGATTTGTACCGGTCAATCTATACACACTAGTATTCAAATCTACCCCCGGAGGTGCAAATGATCCTAAATCTATAGGAATACTGATAGATTGTTCTTTGCTCTTATTAACTACAGTTAATGAGAGTTTTTTACCATCATCAGAGATAGTGGCAGTAGTAGATAATAATGGAACATTATACATTTCTTTTGCAATGAACCATCCTGTCCAATTATGCACAGGAACAGCTTCAACATAGGAATTAACTTTTTTATCTTGGTAATGATCAACAAACATTCTAAATACATTAAATAGAGGAGTAATATTACCTGATTGATCAAATAGATAGTAAGCACCTCCTCCATACATATGCCACCATCCAGAATTGTCTATTATATCTGAATTGTCAGTCATAACATCCCAATAATCTGCAAGTGCCATTGCAGACATCAAACTTCTACCATCATAATAAGCACCAGAACTATTCCATGTAAAATTAACATTCCATTCATTAAGCCATAACTTCAAATTATCATAATTATCTCCACAGTATTTCTTCATTAATGTTTTTGTATTATCAAGAGCAATATCCATTGTTTCAGGAGATGTTAGAGTTGTCCAATATCGCAAATCATTATCAGAACACCACCATGCTGCATAAGGCCAATATGGATGGCCTGAAAAAGCATCCATCTTATGCCCTGCCATTGCCATTACAACTTGATCCCACAATTGATCATCATAAGTAGTTCCCGGTTGAGCTCTGATATTACTTGCAGCTGATATTAATATATTCGGATCAACAGCTTTCATAGCATCATAGAATTTTAAGAAATGAGCAGCATAAACACCAGCTCCAACAACACCCCATGGCTTTGGACTTCCATAAGGATCAGGTCCCCATGGTTCATTTGCAAGATCAAAGTACTTAACATTGTATGGTTCAGGATGTCCATTTGCAGCCCTAACAGCTGCCCAATCTATTCCACCATTTGGATTTGATCCATCATTTGGTGAATTAAGATATTCAACTAAATCAACAGCATCTTCTAGAGCTTCTTCAAATGGAGTTAGACCATCTCTGCCATCAAGCGGACATAATGGTGAATCATCAGCAGGAAGTTTGTTATATCTAAATCTAAGAGTAAACATAGGTTCAATATTTCTTGCTCTGCAATATCTAATAAACTCATCAAGACCAAATTTAGGCTGACCTGCATTACTTAATGTTGGATTACATCCATTTACATATTGTGCTGGTCTATTTGCAACTGGTCCTATAGCAAGTTTCCAATAGAATGTATCTGCAAAGCAACCACCAGGATATCTGAGAACTGGAATTTTTAGTTGATCTACTCTATTATCTATTGCTTGGGTTATTCCACCAGTTGAAGGATTATATAAATCTCTCCAAACATTCCATTGGATATTATGACTTGGTATTTCCTTTCTTACAGGAAGTGTAATTTCATTAGGTTTTACTTTAATTTTAGGAACTGCTTGTGAATTAATCACTATACCTTCTATCCACTTATCATTGGATTCAGCAAGAGAATTTGAGTTTCCTGCCAAATCATAAACTTTTGCAGCAAAATCATATACTCCATCCGGTAGACTGTTATACATATACTTAAATGCATATCTTAAATTATTAGATGGTTGATTTTGAGGGTCATATGGAGTGTCATAAACAGTGCCATCTAATATCCAATCATTAGAACCGTTTACTCTATAATAATATTCAACTTTATTAATTTTGCTCACATCTTCATTGTAAGCATATAGCCTGAATTCTGGATTGCTATGAGTGATTATATCACCATTTTTAAATCCATAATTTCCTTTAAGTGAGAACTCTGGTGGAGTTTCATCTCTAATTATTCTTATATAGTCAATTTGGACTATTGCATTGGTAATATTATTAGGATGCAATCTTATTTGAGTAGGTTTCACAGTTGGATTTAATGGGTCATATGCCCAACCAAGTTTATTACCTAAAAAACCTCTATATATCATCCAATGATCATTTCCATATGTAGCAAATTCTGTAGCTTTCACATTATCCCATACATTGCTTGCAGTAGTTTGATATCTAAATATAGCAGCTACTCTGCCAAAGTAACCAAAATTATCATCAAGCTTTTGCCTCATTCTTATTTCAATATAGTCTTTTGGACCATATTGAATGCCAGAAGGAAGTGTTTCAAGTGTCATTCTAGCATTTGTGCCGGTTGTTTTACCTGTTAAAACTCCACCTTGTACAGATACATTTTGGAATTGTGTAAAAATCCAGCCATTTGTATTTCCATCAGTATTAAAATCCCAAGAATAAACAACAGTGTCTGAGTGTGCATAGCTAAATAGGCATGCAACCATAAAGACAATATAAATCAGCTTCAAAAATCTCTCCTTTTTTGTGAATATTTCTCTACATTATGTAATCTAACACAATGCAATATTTTCATTCTACCCTTAGATACCCATCATGTCAACTGTAATATATTCCATTTTTCATAAATAATTAAATATTTTTCCAGCTCAAGGTTAAATTATATTAATCATATACCACAAATATTTATTCCATAAAATAAAAAGGGCAAAAATCTATTTGATTTTTGCCCCATCATATTTAATTTGGCTAAAAAATTATTCTGGATCAATTGTTGGCTTTATTCCATATTTAATAATATGATTATTTGAAACTGCCTTTACACATCTTCTATTGTTAGTCCAACCAGATGGCACACTGCCAACCACAATACCTGTCACGCTAACAACATCACCTACAGAAACCCACTCTGGAGCTCTTATTTGAACTAATACTCCTATTCTACCCGGTATGTCTGGTAATTCACTACCATCATCTATGTGAATAACTGTAGTAAGCTTTCTCGTCACAACACCTGTAATCTTAATCAACATTCCTATATTATTCGGACCAATAGCAGGTTCATAATATATAATGTCCTTTTCAGCATCATAGTATCTTGCATAAGCACCGGGCTGATATTGATTAAGATCAGCTCCGCCAATTGATAAACAGCCCATTGCAACTGGTTTTATTTGATCATCATTTCTTATTTTTAATACACTTGATGAGTTTATTTCTCTCTCAATGGATGCATTTTGTGTTATATTTCTTGTTCTTAAAGTTCCTGTTACATTAACTACATCACCCGGAATAAAGTTAGATGCATTAGTTGTATAAACTCTTATTCCTGCAAGACCTGTCATCTCTTGAACATATATTGCCAAATCGTCTGGAAAAGATGCAGTAACAGTGACACCTGATAAACTTACATTAGCTCCATCAGGCATAAATTTGATCTGAGCTATTTTTGTAGTAGATGCTTGAGGTGTATCATATGCTGTAACCCTGCCAGAATAATTATTTGAATAATCATAAGAAAATGCTGAGTAGTAATATGTCTGACCATTCACAAGATTTGTATGTGCAAAAGTTTGTGTCTGATTTCTTGCACCTTCCATATTCACAACTAAAGTTCCATCAGTTACACTTGTTGGATAACCAGTTGTCTTATATCTTATCATTGTGCCCTTATAATCAAGACTTGAAGAATTTTGCCAGCTTAGCAAAACAGCTCTGTCACTTGATACAGCTTTGAAGTTTGTAACAGGCAACGGTGGAATAGTATCAGGTTCAGGATCTAGTGGAAACTGCATCACAGGATATCTGTTTTTATACACATTATATGCTGGTTTTTGACTATATCCTAATCTCCACAAACCAAAATATGCTTCAAAATCATTGCCACTAAAATCATAAGCTTGCCAGTTCAGTCCACCAGCAATGCCTTTTTGCTCAAATACAGTAAAGTAATATTCATAAAACTGTCTTTGTGTTTCTTCATTAAAACTTGGATGCCATCCATTTGAGGGCCAACCAAATTCTTCAATAAGAATTGGTTTTCTGTTTGCACCCATATAACCTCTTACAGTATCAATTTCAAGAGCAGGGTCTTGCCATGTAACATATTGAACATAGTAGCTATGGAAAATTGCAAAATCAACATAAGGAAGAATGTCTTTAACATTTGTGTACCATCTCAAACCAATACTAACAGGGTGGTTTGTGTCTATAGTTCTGAGATGGTTTTTCATTCTTATATACCAGCTTATTATCTGATCTCTTTTTGCAGGATTACCATCCCAACTATCAAGATTATTTCCTAGATTACTTGGATGATCTGGTTCATTTTTTAGGTCCCATGCAATCACATATCTATTATTCTTTAATGCATTTACAATTTTGCCAAGATATATTCTGTGATCACTTTCTCTTGTTGTGCCTGCAGCAGGAAAGCTTGTTTCCCAATCAAACAATGTTACAACACTTCTAATGCCATTTTGACCAAATAGATTAATAATATCTCTTAATAAATCTATTCTGCTTTGAGGGACATTTGCACCATTCCAGCCACCATTACTATATGGAACCAAGATTCTGATAGAATTCACGCCTAAATCTTTTAGTCTTTGTGCATCAGCCTCATATGTACTCCAGTAATCATAGGACCACATAGCAGCCCATGGGTAATACATTGGGTAATAATTATTGCCTTTTAGGTTTACAGGCTGCCCATTATACAGGAACTTTTCTGTGCCTAAAGTCACAAACCCATTAGATGATTGTGCACCAAGGTTTAATGTAAAAAGCAGACTAAGCAAAATAAATAAAATCTGCAGTTTTTTTGATTTTTGTGTCATTTTATGGAATTCTCCAATCATATATATATATTGTGATATATTTATAGTGTAGCATGAAACTATGAATTATGCCCAAATAATTCCAATATTTCGACACATTTAATGCATTTTCACTGTTTACAACATCTTCAACTTAGTTCAAAATTTTTTTAACAATAAAATTTTCTTATTGTTAAGTATTATTATTATTTATATGTAGTTTTCTGTTTATAATTGTTGGGTATAAATACGGCAGGATCAAGCTCACTGGAACCTAAAAAGATTAGATAAAAGGTCATCTGTTTGAGTTAATAGATTGAGCCTATTTAAGAGTATTTGGGTAAATAAGACTTTAGACCAATGAGGAAAAAGGAGATTGCATTATGGAATTTTACAATGTTAAGGCTAGAAAAAAAGTAGAAGTGCCTGATTCTCAAATTAAAAAATTAAGAACTGAAAGACAAACAAAAGCAGGGATTCAATATAGATATGCTGTAACTGCTGAAGTAGATGGATCTAAGCTTTTTAAGTTTGTAAGTGAAAGTACATATAAATCATTAGATGTACCAGAAATTAAATGATCAAATGCAAAAAATAAGTGGCTGTCTTGTAATGAATTTTTGTCATTCAGAATGACATTAAATAATTATCTAAGGCAGCCTTTTTTTACCCTGCACCAGCTTTGAATTTTTTGCTATAATAAATTATTATGGCATGGATTCAAAGGATTGTACCGTTAGCTATTGCTTTAATAATACTGCAATTAGTTGTAAATCCAACACCGCAAGACCCAATGGCATATACACCAGATACAAAGTGGCTGTCGGATTTCACAACTATATTAGCTTCTATACTTCTGGAAGCAATGCCCTTTATGCTCATTGGCTCTATTGTTTCTGGTTTAATTGAAGTATTTGTCCCAAGAGAACTTATCACTAGAAAACTCCCCCAAAATAGATTTTTAGCTGTTGCATTGGCTGGTCTATTAGGCATAATATTCCCAATATGTGAATGTGGCATAGTGCCTGTTGTGAGAAGGCTCATCAAAAAAGGCTTGCCTCTATCTTGTGCTGTAACATATATATTAGCAGGTCCTATTGTCCAGCCTATAGTTTTTGCATCCACTGTTATTGCATTTGCCGGCAGTTGGTATATGGCTGGTATGAGGATTCTTGGTGGTTATATTGTTGCTGTTTGTGTTGGATTACTCACATTGCAGTTTTTGGATAAGAAAACAAAAGACCATATCACCTTTGATATGGATAGTGAGGCAAATGATAAAACATGCAATTATATTGCATATGAAGATGATAATTATAATCACGACCACTCTCATCAAACAAAAAATAAGCTGGCATCTGTATTGCTATCAGCTAGAGATGACTTTTTCCTTGCTGGTGCATTTTTAATATTTGGTTCTTTTATAGCTGCAAGTATGCAGACATTTGCAAATAAAGAAATTCTTGCAAATATTGGACAGCATCCTATTGGGGGAATATTAACATTGATGGGCTTAGCATTTTTACTTTCACTTTGCAGTGAAGCTGATGCTTTTGTGGCTGCATCATTTGTGCAGTTTTCAATTCCTGCAAAGCTGGCATTTTTGATATTTGGACCAATGGTGGATGTGAAGCTATTGGCAATGTATAGCAGTTTCCTAAAGAAGAGAGCAACAATATTTATATTTGGTTTTGCAACTATTTTATCTTTTGTATTTGCTTTTCTGCTCTTGAAAATGGGAGTGTAAATTATGGATGATAAAACAATGCAAAGAAGAAGACCTTATGAGCTGGCAGTTTTAATCTGCTGGACAATCTTTTTCTTATACATATTATTATCTGGTAAACTAAGTTATTATATCAATCCTAAGTTTGCCTTTTTACCTGTGGTTGGTGTGATTATCTGCATTGCAATGGCATTTGCTGTTTGGAAATATGGATTAAAGTTTGCTTGTCATGATTTGCCTAATGACAGATCATTTCTGCCTTGGTTTATGATGCCTGTTGTGATGGCATTATTAATAGCTCCCACAATTCCCGGTGTTGCAGGTGGAGATGGAGAAGTTGGCAAGATAATTGGTAAAGAAGAAATATATCAATATGGCTCTGCATCAAAAGATTTCAAAAAGACAAATTTGAAACTGCTGCTTGAATCTCCAATCAAAGATGGTGATAGAGTAAGTTTTGTAGCTCAGATATCAACTGATGGTAATGCAGTTAAGCCTGGTTATGCTTTTTTGATGCATTATACTATGACATGCTGTGCTGCTCATATTCAGCCTATGTATGTGATGTCTAAAATGCCTGAGGGATATAAACCAGCAGATAAGCAATGGGTGGATGTGGCAGGAACAGTAAGAACAGATAAAGAAATGGGTATGGTGATTGAAGTTGATGCAATGAAGTATGTGAAAAGACCCAGTCCTCCATATTTGTTTTAAATATACTATTGACTTTAGCCCCTTGCAAACCTATAATTACATAAAGTTGCCGGATGGTGCAATTGGCAGCACAACTGACTCTGGATCAGTAGGTTCTAGGTTCGAGTCCTAGTCCGGCAGCCAGATTTCAGCAACACAACTAAATATTCCGGGGTCGTATAATGGCAGTACAACGGCCTTTGGAGCCGTCTATCTTGGTTCGAATCCAAGCCCCGGAACCACTCTGCAAATAATATCTAAATTCAATTGATTTTCTCTATCCAATATCACCTCAAATGTTTAATGACTATTCTGTTAATTGTGGTTACATATTATTAACAATAAAAGTAATCTATATATATTGTCAAAAGCTTATGCATAGGTTATACTTCAAACAAGAAATTTCATTCTAATACTACAAAGGCAATATCACTATGGCTATTAACAATAATAACAAAACAGAACCCATTGAAAGAACCCTATTTAAAGCTGCGAATAAGCTGAGAAAAAATATGGATGCTGCAGAGTATAAGCATATTGTGCTTGGTTTGATATTCTTAAAATACATATCAGATTCATTTGAAGCTTTGCATAATAAGATTATAGAGGGCATAGGTGATTATGAGGGGGCAGATCCTGAAGATAAAGATGAGTATCTGGCATAGAATGTATTCTTTGTACCTCCCACTGCCAGATGGCAATATTTGCTTTCAAGGTCAAAACTGCCAAGTATAGGCACAGATGTTGACACTGCAATGGAAGAGCTGGAAAAAGAAAATCAAAGCTTGAGGGGAATATTGCCAAAAGTGTATGCAAGACCAAATCTTGATAAATCTGCACTTGGGGGATTGATAGATTTAATTGGCAATATAGCTATTGGAGATGAGGCATCAAAAAGCAAAGACTTATTGGGCAGAGTGTATGAATATTTCTTGGGTGAGTTTGCCAATGCTGAGGGGAAAAAAGGCGGGCAATTCTACACTCCAAAGTCTATAGTTCGGCTGATGGTAGATATGATAGAGCCATACAGAGGCAGAGTGTTTGACCCTTGCTGTGGTAGTGGCGGTATGTTTATTATGAGTGAGAAGTTTGTGGAAAGCCATCAAGGAAATGTGAATGATATTTCTATATATGGGCAGGAAAGCAATCAGACCACATACAGGCTGTGCCGTATGAACTTAGCCATTAGAGGTATAGACGGCTCACAGGTAAAGTGGAACACAGAAGGTTCTTTTTTGAATGACTTACACAAAGAGCTGAAGGCAGATTTCATACTTGCAAATCCTCCATTTAATGATAGTGATTGGTCTGGTCAGCTATTGCAGAGTGATGCAAGATGGCAATATGGCATACCACCTGCAGGAAATGCAAACTTTGCATGGCTTCAGCATATGATATATCATCTCTCACCAAAGGGAGTGATGGCATGTGTGCTTGCAAATGGATCATTATCCAGCCAGACCAGCAATGAGGGAGAGATAAGAAAATCTCTTGTGCAGAATGATTTAGTGGACTGCATAGTGGCACTGCCAAAACAGCTTTTTTATAACACTGGCATTCCTGCTTGCATTTGGTTTATATCCAGAAAAAGAGCAGGAAATGGGGACAGGAAACGCACAGGGGAGATATTATTTATAGATGCCAGTGATGTTGGTTATATGGAAGACAGAACCCACAGAGCATTTAAAGAAGAAGATATAAAACTGCTTGCCAGCACATATCATAATTGGAGAATGCCGGATAATGGATATGAGGATATAAAGGGATTCTGTAAATCTGCAACACTGGAAGAGATTGAAAAGCATAATTTTGTGCTTACTCCGGGCAGATATGTCGGAATCAAAGATGAGGAAGATGACGGAATACCATTTGAGCAGAAAATGTCTGAGCTCACACAAAAGCTGGCAGAGCAAATGGCAGAAGAAAAAAGGCTTGATGAGGAAATACAAAAGCAATTAAGCAAGATAGGCTTTAGCTTGGAGTAGGTATGGATAATGAAATTGTAATTTATCAGTCAAATAATGGTGCTCTTGAAATTATGGGAGATTTTGACGAAGAGAATATCTGGGCTAGTCAAGCACAAATATCTCAGATATATGATGTTGATAGAACAGTAATCACCAAACACATCAATAGTATTTTCAAAAATAAAGAAGCTGACGAAAAAAGCAATGTGCCAAAAATGCACATTGCAAATTCAGATAAACCAGTTAAGTTCTATTCACTTGATATTATCCCAGCTGTTGGATATAAAACTAATTCAAAAGTAGCAATTGAGTTTAGAAAATGGGCGACTCAGACTCTGCGGTCTCATATTGTTGATGGATACACAATAAATCCCAGTAGAATACCGAATTATGAAAAGTTGATGCAGGTGGTGGATGATATCAAGCAAGTGTTGCCTGAAACAACAAGCATTAAGAGTCAGGATATTTTAGAGCTTATAAAATCTTTTGCTCATACTTGGAGTAGGTATGGATTATTACAAATCAATTGAAAACTGGCATATTAAAGCATCATATGAAGATTATTTCTCTAAATATGCTTTTGAGTATATGGCATTTATAGCATATTTAAGAAAGATAAAGTATAAAGACACAGTTAAAGACCGACCAGCAATTCAAAAATTAAAGCAAGACTTGGATATAAAACAAAGATATTTAAAGATTGTTGAGGAAGAAGAAACCATAAGAAACTCATTAACTATCATCAAAGAAGAATTAGAAAAAAAGCCACTACAAAGCGATAATATCAAATGGTGGAATAATTCTGAGGACAATATCCCTAGAGAAAGAATCAATAATAATCATGGAAAAATAAATGGTTTGGATGATTGGGAAAATATTGTTGAGTTTTGGTATTCTATCCGCAATAATTTTTTTCATGGTGGTAAAAATCCTGATGATAACAGAGACCAACTACTAATAGAACATGCATTTAAAACATTAAGCCCTCTTGTTAATATTTTTATATGTGAGAATAAGCAATTATGACAAATCAGAATCATGCAATTCCAGATGGATGGAAAGAAACTACGCTTGGGGAAGTTGCAGATGTTAATAAAAATACAATTGATAAAAACTATCAATTTAAAACAATAGAATATATAGATGTGGCTTCTGTAGAAGAAAGAAAACTAATTCAAACTACAACACTAAAAATAGATGAAGC
>JBDNDK010000036.1:0-16581 GCA_046719185.1 Armatimonadota bacterium | reverse complement strand
GTTGCCACCTTGCGGCTTTGTTGTTATCTCATCATTGTCTTTTATGATTAGAACATTATTTACTATGTCTCCGCTAAGCCAAGCATTCACTAATGATGTGATATCCCATTCCATCCAACCAATTTCACTTGATACAATTGTGCTGGCTGCAGGTGTTGATATAAAATCTCCACCACCGGGTTTATATGATGGATTTCCGTTTGTGTAGGAATCCCAAGGAACCTCTGATCCGGGAATATCATAGTTGTCTCTATAGTTCCAAGTAGAACCCATTTCTGTCCAGCTATTTGTGAGAGCATGAATATCATAAGTTCTTCCTGTTGGGTCTTCATCTATTCGATATCTGTATAGTTTTAAGGTTGCACTAATAATAGGAACAGATGGGTCTAAAGAACTTAAATCAAACTTCATTATTGATCTAAAAGTTTTTACTTCACCTCCCGATGGACCCCACCAAGCTGATCTGACTCTTATTTGATCAAAATCACCGTTATTGTCGAATGAACCGCTTGAACATGAGTTTATCCAATTATCTGCACTGGCACCTATTGAAATTGTATTTGCATATATTGGTGTGCAAACTATCATTGCTGCAAGAGTTACACTTGCAAATATTTTCTTAATCATTCTTTTCTCCTTATTCTTTTTCTGATTGTATTTGGGATTTTTGATAACAGCATCTAAAGCAATAAAGTAGATATACTTTATGTTTAGAATAAAATATAGTTCATAAGCATTGCCTCCATCCGTTTTTGGGTTTTGAATGAAAGCCGAAGTGTGGTAAACTAATGAATGATGGGCATGGGGGTAGTTTACCACTCCCGACTTTCAGGGTTCATAGTGCTGGAACATTATGAACCCATTTATTTGGTTAGAGAAAGCCCATGGCTGCTAAAGATAAATCCAAGAATTATATTTATACTGTAATATTCTCAGATATATGTTAGGCTCTCCTAATATTGAATTATGGGCATGCCTAACTTTTAAGTCAATACCATTTACAAAATATTTTTAGATTTTTTTAATATTTGTTGTTCAATAACCATAATGCGTGTTAGAATAAAGCTGATATGAATGAAAATGAAGCTAAAATAAGAGAAATTAAAGATAGGATTGCCCAGGTGATGGGTATTTTGAATGACTCATCTGTTGCAGTGCATATAAAAGAAAATATTATAATGCTTGATAATTCAGCAAAAGAACTACATAAATGTGCAGATGAAATTCAAAACCTTCTTATGAGAGTAAGAAGAAGATAGCAAAGACTGCATCTTGGTTTTCAAAGGAGAATTCAATTGGATAATATTTCAGCAATTTCTGAAGTAATAAGAAATATTTTAGATGAAACAAATAATGTGAGAGAAGAAGCTCTAAAACTTTCAAGAGAAATAATCAGGCTTTCAGCAAATTCAATTAGAGCCAGTCATAGAAATGATTGTGATGATGCTTGTGACTTGAAAGCAATAGCAAGAAAGAAAGTGGAAGAAATAAAAGAACTTTTGAAAGATAAAGGTGAAATATACTACACAGGATATGTGCAAGATGCTCAAAAAGAATATGCAGAATCTGAGCTCACTTATGCAATAATTAGAGAACAGCAATTTCCTACTTATGAAGAGATAAATGTTGAACCACCTGCATATTTGAATGGTCTTGCTGAGGCTATTGGCGAAAGCAGAAGACATGTTCTTGATGTGATGAGAAGCGGCGACCTTGAAAGAGCAGAAAGAATACTTAATGTGATGGATGAAGTATATTATGTTCTAATTACATTTGATTATCCTGATGCTGTTACTCAAGGTCTTAGAAGACAAACAGATATGGTGAGAGGCGTGTTGGAAAGAACGAGAGGAGATATCACTCTGTTAAGACAACAAAAGCATCTTGAAACTGCACTAAATACAGCTGTTGAAAAATTAGATAAATGATTTCCTCATAGATAGTTAATAATGTGAAAAAAGAACCTGTTGAAGAAGTAATTGAAAAATTAAGAGTAGCTACACTAGGCACTGAATATGAGGATAATTTATATTTAGTAGGTGGGATTGTTAGAGACCGCCTGCTAAATATTCACCTTTCAGAAGACATAGACTTAGTGCTTGAAGGCAGTTCTGCAGATCTTGCACACTTTCTGCATGATAAACTAAAAACAACTACCCCTGTTATATACCCAAGATTTGAAACTGCAATGGTATGTCTAGGCAATTGTCAGATAGAAATAGTAAGTGCCAGAAAAGAATCTTATGTCCCAGAAAGCAGAAAACCTTTCACAGAAAAAGGTAAATTAGTTGATGACATATATAGAAGAGATTTTACAATAAACACTCTTCTTGAGAATCTTCATACAAATGAAATATTAGACCTCACATCAAGCGGAATTGAAGATTTGAATAATAGAATTATAAGAACACCTCTTGATCCCGAAACCACTTTTATTGATGATCCATTAAGAATGCTGAGGGCAATAAGATTTTCAGCAAGATTTGGATTTGAAATAGAAGAAAATACATATACAGCATTAACAAACAATGTTTCAAGATTATCAATAATCAGTTTTGAAAGAATTAGAGATGAGTTTGTAAAAATTTTGATGGATAAATCTGCAATGGATGGTTTTGAAAAACTAAGAGAAACTAAACTTCTTGATGTTTTTGCACCTGAAATTTCTGCTATGTATGGAGTTGAGCAAAATATATATCATATCTATGATGTATGGACTCATAGCATGAAAGTATTAGAAAATATGCCTATATCTGCAGGGCTTGTGATGAGGCTTTCTGCACTATTGCATGATATTGGAAAACCTGACACAAGAAGTGTTGATGAAAATGGAAATGTGCATTTTTATGAGCATCAAAAAGTGGGAGCGGATATGGCAAAAAAACTATTGAAAAAATTAAAATTTTCAAGCAACTTGGCTGATGAAGTCTCCCATATAATAGCAATGCACCTTAGAGTAGGGGAATATGATAGCCAATGGACTGATGCTGCAGTAAGAAGGCTAATCAGAGATGCTGGAAAAGATTTAGAAAATTTAATATTGCTCACTGAATGTGATAAAAATGCTGCTAATCCTGACATGCCATCAGTTGACATAAAAGCTTTAAGAGAACATATAGAAAAGGTTATGAAAAAACTTGAAGGCAATAATATCGCCAGCCCGCTTAATGGCAATGAAATAAAAGAAATTATAAATTGCACTGAAGGTAAAATTGTTGGTGAAGCAAAGAAATTTCTGGAAAAACAAGTCATAGAAGGCAATATTTATCCTGCAGATAAAAAAACTGCTGCTCAAGCTCTTGTTGAATGGTATAATATGAGATAATTTTTTTTATAAGATTTTCAACAAAAAACAAACTACAAAACTACCACAACTTGTGGCAATATAATATTGTAGAAACAAGCAATATAGTTTTAAGAATAGTTACAAATATTGTAAGTATTGTTTAATTGACTGTGAAAAATGCTCATGATATACTCCAATTAATAAAGTAAAAGCCTAATTCTGTTTTGCAAAAGTTGTTTATGGAAACATAAACAATATAAGATAGGTTCATTAGCCTACAATGAATAGAGGTAGTTTCTAATGTTTGCAAATAATCTTCCTTTTAACTTAAGGGGGTGGCTGTAATTGTTATTTGAACAAAGTCTAAAACAGTCTCTCTCTCAAAAAATTGATCCAAAACTTATAATGGCAAATAATATTCTGCAGCTTTCCAATATTGAACTTCATCAGCTGATAGAACAGGAACTTGCTGAAAACCCTGCATTAGAGTTACCTGAAGAAGACGCTTGTGAAAACTGCAACAAGCCAAAATCAGAATGTGAAACTTGCCCATTTGCTCCTAAAATTGAGATAGATGATATTGATATTAGTAAATATGAAATAGAACAGCCAGTTGATTTTGCTGCTGATTATGATGAGGAAAGTGATTTTGTAGCAAATGTAAGATCAGAAGTTACACTTCAAGATTATCTTTCAACTTCTGTGAGAGCTATTATATCTAATAGTGATTATGATATAGCAGATTATATAATATCCAATATAAATGATTCCGGTTATCTTGAAGGACAAATAGAAGAGTTTGCTCTTGATCTTGGCTGCAGTATAGAAGATATAGAAAGAATTCTTTCAATTATACAAACAATGGATCCACCGGGGGTTGGTGCTAGAGATTTGAGAGAGTGCTTGAAACTCCAGCTTATAAGACTTGCCGAAGATGGAGAAGGCAATAAAATAGCTCTAGAAATGGTAGAAAACTTCTGGCAGGAGATGCTGTCAGGCAAGTTTAATAAAATTGCAAGGGCTTTGAAAGTTAACATTGAACATATTTTGAGAGCAGAAGAATATATAAAAACCTCACTCACTCCATATCCCGGAAGTGCTTTCAGACCACCTTTTGCAAATGACCCTAGTGATTTTACAAGCACTGTGAAACCAGATGTTATTGTAAAAAGAACTAATTCAGGCTTCGAAATAGAGATTAATGGTTACGATCAGTATGTGCTGAATGTAAATTCAAGCTACAGAGATATGTATGAAAAAATAAAAGAAGGCAAAAATAGCTTTTCAAATGAAGACAAAAAGCACATTACTGAGTTTGTGGAGAGAGCAGACTTATTTATAAAATATATAAATGAAAGAAGAAGAACACTAAGAAATATTACAAAATATATTGTTGAATATCAGCAAGGATATATTGAAACAGGCTCAAAGGCATTTTTAAGACCTCTTACAAGAACACAAATTGCAAAACGGCTTAATATGCACGAATCTACTGTAAGCAGAGCTACAGCAAATAAATATATTCAGCTCCCTAGTGAAGAAGTGATATCTTTTGATTTCTTCTTTGAATCTGCAACAAGTGTCAAAGATATGATTATGCAGATGATTGCCGAAGAAGATAAATCTAATCCATTAAGTGATCAGCAAATTGCAGATATACTTAAGGAAAAAGGCTTTGATGTGGCTAGAAGAACTGTGGTTAAATATAGAGAATCACAAAAAATATTATCTTCAAGACAAAGAAGAAGATAAATATTTATTATTTGTAACTGAGACTTTTTTAAGTAAATCTAACACTTTTTGATTTTGATTGTTTATTTCAAAGTTTTCAATAACTCTTCTTCTGCCATTTATTCCTAATTCTTTTTTGTTTGGATTAGTGTATAGATAGATCATTGCTTCTGCTAATGAATCAGAATTGCCAGATTGAAAAAATAATCCTGATATTTCATTTTCAATTATTTCTACCAATCCACCTGTATCACTTGCAATAACAGGTTTCTCTAATGCCATTGCCTCTATTGCAGAAAGTCCAAATCCTTCTTTTATTGATGGTACTAACACGATATCACAAGCATTCATATAGCTTTTAATATCATTTTGATAGCCGGCAAACAAAATATTATTTTTAATACCATAGTTTTCTGCTAATTGCTCAAGATTACTTTTTTCTATTCCTTCTCCAGTTATTATTAGCATTGAATTAGGATATTTTTTGAGGAATTTATTAAATGCAACAATTGCTATTTGTTGCCCTTTAATTTTAGTAAGTCTCCCAAAAATTCCAAAAATTGGAATATCTAATTTTAGTCCAAGTTTCTCTTTTGCAGATGTGATGTTATCAGGTTGATAATATCTTATATCAACTCCATTATGAATAACAATTATTTTATCTTCAGCTATTCCTTGATTCACAAGATGGGTTTTAGCAGCATTTGACACAGCTATTATTTTATCTGCTCTTCTGTAACTTGTTGCAGTATTGATTCCATGAACATGAGAAACACATTTCACACCTGCAATTTTTGCAGAGAAAGATCCTATGAATGCAGCAGTTGATAAATGAGTGTGTATTATTGAAATTTTCTGTTTTTTGATTAGTTTTACAAATTTCAGAATACTAACCGGATCAAATTTACCATAGGTTTTCCAAGAAAATATATCTAGATTATTATCTTGTGCAAGAGATATAAATTTCCTATCTTTTGGACAAAATAACATATAGTCAGTATTTATAGAAGATAAATATTTGCATAGATTTACAAGATAAGTCTCTGCTCCACCTATACTTTTTGGAGTAATTGCCTCAAGGATCGTCAGTGTAATTTATCCCTTTCTAGAAGAATCTGATGCTGCATTTTTAATTTTTTTCATCAGTAGAGATGGAATAGAACTCCATCTTACATTAATTCTGGGTATTTCAAAAATATCTGATTGTGGAAGCACAATACCTTTTTTTGTGGAAACAGCATATTTATATCCTGCTGATTTTACATACTGAACTTCCCTTTCCCCATATTCACCATACGGATATGAGAAAGATTTTACTTCTTTTCCAATGATATCTTCCAATTTATTTTTAGATGCAGTTATTTCTTCAAAAGCTTCTTTATCTGATAATGTTAATAAATGAGCATGGCTTAATGTGTGTGATCCTATCTCAAAACCCATGTTACATATTTCTCTAATCTGAGCTCTGGTCATCATTTTTTCCGTCTTATCTCCAACAGCTTTGTCCCACTCATTGATGCCACCAATAGTATTAGCAACAACAAAAATTGTTGCATTATAATTTTGTTTTTTTAATATCGGAATAGCGTGCTTATATACGCTTAAATACCCATCATCAAATGTTATAGCTAGTCTATTGTGTTCAATACAGAAATCTTGTGAAGTGTTCTTAATTTTTTCAAGAGGGACACTTTGCCAACCATTTTTCTCAAAATATGCAAGCTGTTTTTCAAATATTATTGGTGCAACATATTGACCAGCTACAAGAGAAGAGAATTTTGGAAATCCCATTCTGTGATACAATAGAGTGACAGACATACCTCCGCATGTATCTATAATATTATTTGGTTGTGAGTTTTTCTTATTATTATGTATCATTTTAACACTTCTATATACAGATTATCATGTGGAGTTGTTTTGAGCAATAGCACTTTTACAAAAATATCATTCTAATTTTTTAGTATTTTTTACCCAATATAATTATAATTGTATTCTATAAGTAATACTATATATTATCTAGTAAAATAATCAGAGGAACAATTTGAATAAATCAAAAGGTCAGCTTCAATCAGAAATAACTGAAGCTATGATAAAATTTGAAAAAGAATTTATGGGCAGAGGTCCACTTGAAGCTAAAACTTATATTATTGATGATATGATAATAGTCAGGCTTCAAGGTGTGCTTACTCAAGCAGAACATCAGCTGGCAAAAAGTACAGATAACAATAAAGGCAGAGAACTAATTAAACAAATAAGAGTTGAGCTTCTAGAAAAAGGTAGACCTCTGCTTGAAGCTGTGATTCAATCTATAATAGGTTGTGAAGTTAAAAGTCTTCATTCAGACCTAAGCACTATGACAGGTGAGAGAATTATTATTTTTACACTTGATGGACAGCCTTTTGAACTCTAGCTTGAATATCTTTATTCTCAAAATATCTTGTTCCTAAAACACCAATTATTGCAACTATTCCAGCCAATACAATTGAGGCATTATAATGACCTGTTATGTCAAACAACCATCCTCCAATATATGGAGCACTAAACCCAGATAAACCGTAAAATAGATATATAAATGGATATATTGTGCCTACTGCTTTAATTCCATAATTTTCAGCTGTTTGTGCAGCATAAACAACAAAATTCGCGGCAAATCCAAAACCAACTAATGTTGTAGCAATCGCAAACAGAATACCATTTTTTGATGCAGGTATAAGAGCTAAAACCATTAAACCAAGAAAAGTGAGAGATAATCCAATAACTCTTTTTGATATTGCATCTGCAGCAATACCCCAAATAATTCTGCCTGTTGCATTTCCTACAGAAAAAAGACCAATAGCTAAAGTAGCAATACCTTCCGATACTCCAGCTTCAAGTCCTATTGGCTTTATATTACCAACAACTAGTATACCTGCAAATGTGCCACAGAAAATTCCGAAAGCCAGTTTTTTAAACTGGCTCTGTTTTGCAATTTTTTTTGTAAATTTTATATCATCTCTTGATGTTTCTTTTGCCACTTTAGGTACAAATAAAAATATACTGCTTATGATAACAACTATTCCATATAAGATACCAATATATTTAAAGACTTCAGATGCAGAATAATTAGCTGCAAAAAGTTTTGATGTAATTGCAGAAAGTAAAATTGCACCTGCACCAAAACCTGCAACAGTTACACCAGTTATCAAACCTTTTTTATCTGGAAACCATTTTATAGGAGTTGCTAATGCACAAACATAGCCAGTGCCTATTCCAAATCCACTCAAAATTCCAATTCCCACAAGCAATCCAATAAATGATGAATCAGTGTATCCGGCAATATAATATCCAGCACCAAAAAGCAATCCACCAACTGCAGCCACTAATTTTGGAGTTCTTTTTTGCTGTATTGGTCCTGCAACAGCCACAGATATTGTAAAACCAGCAATTGCAAGACCAAATATTAGCTGAGTTTGTGCTGTAGTAAGTCCTTTTGACTCTTTAAGCACAGGAACAAACACACTCCAAGCATATACAGCACCCAAACAGATTAATATTATCAAAGAAAAAAGTAGTACTATATACTTCTTCATTTATCAAGCATCCTCATTTATATTTGCATCTTTTCATCATAAATGGATGAAAACTAAAAGTTTAGCAATCCTTCATAATCATCTACAGATCCATTATCCATACAACATTCAATGATTTTTCTGCCTCTTTCAGAAAGGTCTGGAACAAGGAACTTTTGAAGCTCATTTACAAAAAACTGATGCAATATTTTTGCACCCTTGTCATATGCCTCAATTCCTATTTCAGGTTGCTCTTCTACCCTCAAAAGAAACTCAGGTATGTTTTGACCCTCAAGCTTCAATTTGTTTAATCCATAACCCAATAATGAACATCTGGATTTGTGTAAATCATTTGTATTGAATACAGCTAATCCCCTTCTTGCTAGGTATTCTCTGACAATCCACTGAGGCATAAATGATGTTTTCCAAGCACCGACATGCTGATTTGGTGTTAAAGTATATCTTACCAATGGTGTCTGTTCCATTTGTTCAAGAAGTAAATTTGCATGATCAACGCTTCTACCTGATGCAAATGGCCAATAAGAACCCACACCTCCACTAGATAATCCTGATGAATCTGTAATACTAGGATTCGCATGTCCTCTTGGTGCAACTAATCTCCATAACCAAGCCAGTGATGGAGGTAGCAGATGCAAATAGCCAATTATTCCATAACTTGGATTCTCTGATGTGCAAGGTGGAGTTCTGATACCAAAGTTTCTATAGTGAACTTCTGTTAATGTGTTAATTGTATCTGGTATTAAATGCCTTGGCATTATTACTCTGGGATTTGGACAAGGTTTGCCCGGCTCATCTTGTATATGCTCCCAAATTAAACAAGTGCTTCTTGGAATACCTTCTACATTCAAGAAAATTAAAGACTCTTTTGGATGAATTGTCCAGCTCTCCAAATGTGGATCAGTACCATAGCTCTTTATGTGATCTAATCTAATAAACCATGCTTCTTCTGCATCTTCAACAACAAGCCAACCTTGATTGCCTTGTAGATTTTTAGGACAAATTGCCATATCATCACAAACCCTTTTAATATGACAGCCTTGTCCTAATACAAAATCAAGTTTTTCACCAGTGCAAACATTTTCACCGAGTAGCAGTCTTCCATCTTCTTGCCTATGAGCATATTCCAACAACTCACTCTTACCACCACCACTTGCACCTTCATGAAGAATAGATATTATATTTTCGTAAGGTGTTACAACTTGTACACAAGACCCATGCAAAGTTGACCATCCTTCTTCTATTCCAACAGATAATAATGCTCCATAAACACCTTTTTTTGCACTAGGTCCAGGATAAAGATTATATGAAAATATCTCATATATAGTATCTTTTCTATTATGAACAACTATCTGCTTCCCATCAAAATGAGTATGTCTAAAAGGTGGTGCAAGATAAAGAACTAACTTGACTTCAAAGTCCTCTGGAATTTTATTAGATGGTATAGCACCCTGCAAATCTCCTAACCCTGCTGCAAAAAAACCAGCATTAGCTGGTGCAACTAATAATGCACCATAACCTCTTTCTCTATCCAAACTTCCTGCAAAAAAAGGCATTATAATTAGCTCTTGACTTGAAAGCCAATCGAAAGTCATTTCCCTCATAGGATCAAAATCTGCACCATATTTGTCTCTATATCTGGGCTTATCTGTTGTTTTGTCATCACCAATTACCATGCAATCAGGGTCTCTTCTAAGCATATAAATATCTACATAATTTACAGCTGCACCATTTTTGCATTTTGTAACAGTTGCTTCCAAAACTCTTCCTATACCAGGAACATCATATTCGACCTCAAAAACATCATTATCTTTTCCACCAAATGCAAGCTCTAAAAGATCTTCTCTGCTATTTGGAAATATCAATTTTGGAGCTTTGTCCATTATTTGCAAAACTTCATCCGGGATTATTGAACGAGCTTTATCACTTGATAGGTCTATGTAATTATTCATCAATTTATTCCCCCTCAATCCAACCATTGCTTATTAAATCAAGAAGTGCCTCTGCTGCCACATCAGGACCACGCTCACCATATCTTTTGATTCCTAGACGAGTTCTAATCTGTCCCACAAAAACACCGCTATCTATAGCTTTTTCAAAAACAATCTTTGCCATTTCATCATAAACTTCCATATAATCACTAGCTCCAAATGGGTTTGCAAAATATGTATGAGCAACACCTGTTGATATTGTTGTTCCTTTAGACATAGTTGCAGCATCTCTGAATGTTTTTATAGCAACTTCACTATTTGTAAATCTTTCAATTGTCGGATATCTGTTGTCAATCTCCTCATAATTATTTGTATAAAGAATTATATCAACAGGATAACCTTTTAATACTTCATCCATTGTTGTTACTGGTAGTGCTATTCTTGCATTTCTTCTACTATGAGGATTCATAATAATAGCTCTGTCTATTTGACCAAATGCATATCCCTGCTGATAATCAGCCATATCAATAAATGCACCAATCTCAGTACCATATCCTAACAATTTATCATCATCTGATATTTCAAATGATCCCATATCATCTGCTATTATTTTGAGGTTTCGGATGTTATTTTCACCTAAGACTTGTAAAGCTTCAAGAGTTTCCCTCTTACCTGCAGCAGTTACTCCAATCAACAACACATTAGCAGACTTGCCATTTTTAAGTTCAATTCTAACCATAGAGCCACGGAATGGCATTCTGCCTCTTTTTATCATTACAACATTATGAAGAGTTAACACCATTCTTCTAAGATTTCCAAAAAAGCCCATTCTATCATCATCAGAAATAGCAGCAACAACTAAATTGTTTGCCTCATCATCAAAAAAGACTGCAGGCAGTTCACCATATTTTTCCAACTGCTCATTTGATGCACCATATACACAAACTGCATCCGGACCTTTAGAAACTTGTTCATCAGATGCAATTTCAAACAAGTTTGCAAGGGTGCTTCCTAGACAAATAAATTTTTGATGAAAATATATGTTAATAACTAGATTGCCAACCTGTGCTGGATAACATAACCATTTATCATTATCTAGTGATAAAGATAAAAGAGGATTTTCATCAACCTTTTGTATTTGCCCACTTCTCCTACTTGCTGATGGACTTACAACCAAAGGTGGATTTATAAATACCTGTCTTATAAATGGTATATTGCTTATTATTTTGGAATATATTTCTGGATATTTATACTGCTTTTCAACAGCTATTAAAGCAACCTCACAACCAGCAGGAATTTGTCTATATACCCTAGGTCTAATTCCTGAAATTTTTTCACAAATATCTCTGTATAAAGCTCTAACTAAGTGATTCAATCTTTCACTTGTATTTGCAAAAGTATTGTATGGTCTTTTATCAAAACTCTCCGGACCCTCGATTGTACGGCAAACCATAAATCTATCAAATGATCTCCAATAGTTATAAAATCCCTCTACAAATGAAACCAGTTCATTTCTTTTGTCAAAATAATACTCTGCATCGGGAAGAATTTTTGCAATCTTTTCAATAGTATCCTCTGCCAATGCTCCAAGCATTGAGAGAAGACTCTTTTGCTCTTCTTCAGTTGAAAGTTTATTTTCCCATATCTCAAGTAATGGTGAATCATGCTCTTCAAGTGACTTTATATATTGAACAAACATATCTTTAAAAAGATTGCTTCTCACAAGCTCTCTAGTAGTTGCACAGATATCACCATCTGTGTAAATTATCATCTGACTATTTTCTTGTTCTAATCTGTTTGCCATCTGTATCTCCTTTATTCTGATATATAACAAAAAAGCCGCTGAATTTGGCTAAAATTCAGCGGCTTATTATTGACAGGTTATAAAACCCCTCTTAAATCTGCCTTAATTACTATAATGTATTATAGACACTTTTTTTGAATCTAACAACTATAATTTTTGAATCAAACCATTTTACAAATTTACAGCATAATTTTTGTATTCTATTATCAAAAATTCTAGCAAACCTTCTGTTTTATATAGCTAATCCAACTATTAAGAATATCTATATACAAAGTATTTCTTTCCCACAAAGAACCATTTTCTTGAAAAGATGCTATATCTCCCCTGAGTTTATGTGGTGCTTTTTTAATTAGTTCTGTGCCTTCTTTTATCCTGTCTATAATTTCCTCAAGCCTTTTTATTACTTTATTCATCTCATCTTTTGAAGCCGTATCCGCAAGTGAAGAAAGAATTAGATTTCCTATATCATGTCCTAAATAAAGTGTAACGATTTCATATTTTGTATAATCCCAAAGGAATTTTTGCTCTTTAATTCTTGTTTTATAAGGCTCATCTGATATTTCAATTGCTTTTATTAGATTTTCTTCTATTTCATATAAATGCTCACCACTTACCAGAGGAGCTAATCTATCTGCATGCACTCTTGCCCATTTTTGAGGCTGTGGAATTCTTAAATCTGTAAAATCAGAATAACCATTAGTATCCAAAGCAAAAGCAACTAATTCAAAAAGCATATCAAAATATTTAATCATCTCATTTGCTGCATGCCCATATATATCCTTGCAATAATTTATAATGTCATTTTCATCAGTTTTTCCATTCCATAATGCTTTGCCAAGTATATAGGTGTTAAGTCCATAAGCCCAATTACTGAAAGTATCAAAAAACAATGATGATATACCGTCTATACCAGCAGCTAAGTATCTTTTTACATCTTCACCAATCACTCTATGCAAAGACAATGGTAGATATCTAAATAATATGCAATCTTGATAATATTCAAATACTTCAGCACCGACTGGAAATACTCTCATTAGATCATTTAAGTATTTCATATATCTTTTATTTGCTTCTCCCTCTCCAATTGGTGTTAAATAGCTTCTTTCTCTGGGAGCAAACATCAATCTAATATGAGAATCTGCTTTTAATTTTGTTGGTGGGTAAATATGTGTATGATATGCACAATAGCTGAGCTTGGTGTCTTTTAGGACAAGTCTTTTTGAAAGCTCATTCAAAGCTAAGAGATACTGATCAGAATCAGTCCACCCTTTTAGCTCGTTCATTTCACACCAACCACCACCAAATAAATCATCTGGCCAAATGTGAAAAGTCTCAAATCTATCAAAAATATCAAAGCTATTCAAAGTCTTTTGAGCATTTTTTGCAATTATATCATTTGCCTCAGTGCTTAATGGGCAATAATTCCAGTCCTTTACTCTTTTGCCTTTTTCAAGTCTAAAATAATCAGGGTTATTATCAAAAAGCTCTCTTGGTAAAAAAGATGGAAGCAAATGGCCACCCCATTCGAATCCCATTTCTCTTATGTTTAACTCTTCAGCTATTATTGTTTTTTTATCTTCTGATATCTTTTCTTGATGTAGAAAAAGATAATTAAAGCCATTTTTACATAGATAATCTATAAAATCTGTTAATTTCTCTATTTCATAAGGTTCTTTTACACAATAAACTATACCTCTTCTATTTACAGCTGGTTTTGAGACAGTTTCTTTGATATTTTTATAATCATTAAGTTTTGGAATTTTTTCATATTCTTTTCCCGGCAAAGCCCATCTGCAACCTAACTGATGTAGATAATTATAAACACCATACAAACATCCTCTGCCACTGCCGCCGTTGATTGTTAATTTTTGATGCTTTTTTAAGTGAAATTCTTCGGGGAAAAGTGATAAATCAATATTAATTATTATTTCTGCAGATTCAATATCTTCAGTAGATACAACTTCTTGGCTAGTAATGCTTTGTAAATATTTTTTTAATTCACCTACAGCGAAAACAGTTGCTTTACTAGCCAATGAAGAAGAAAATATTTTAATCATAGTGCCTCAAACTAGCTTATGAATATATTGAAGTATAACTTAACCTTATAATACACTATTGGAGATCAAATAAGTAATTATTACAATAAATTATTTAAGGTCAGGCGGAAGAACAAGAATTATTTCACCTTGTTTTACCCATCCATTTTCTCTGGCTGCTGCTGCTGCACCCTCAGGAGTCTTTAAATACTTAATCTTTCTTTCTAGTGCGGCATTTTCACTTTTTATTTGTGCAAGTTCTGTTTTTATATTCTCTAGCTCTTTTGCTTCTGCATTATAAAGCTTATATGGTTCCAATAACTTCAAAGCAATACTATGTACAACAAAAATTGCACTTGCAGAAATAATCACAGCAAAAATAAGTTGGACAAATCTTTTTTTCCAAAATTTTGGCTTTACTTTTCTTCTTTTAGGCGGTATTCTAGACTCCGCATAATTTACACTCATGAGACCGGACCTCCTGTCACAGCATCTCTACTGAAAATAAAAGTATCAACTTTAATAACTATTAGTTTAGGTCATGGTATCCTACAAAAAAACACAAGTCAATCGAACATGTGATCTATTTGTTCAAAATTAAATTAAATATAATAATTTTAGCTCATTATTTACCATATCTTGAAACAGAATAATTTCATATTTATACAGTTTCATCTTTTATAATTATTGTTATTTGTATAATTTTGACCCTGAGATTATTCTTAAATTAAACTGATAATAAAATCTGAAAACATTTTTGGAGGATAAATCTAAATGAAAAGAATTGTAGTTTTGGCAGTTATAATGGGATTATTATGCAACTATTCATACACAATACCTGCATATGCTAACCCATCAGAACAATTTACTGTTGGAGCAGCCTTACCCGGCTCAGGAACAGCAATAAATAACTCTGGAATAGCTGATTCTGACGGTGTGTTTCATATTAATATTCCAACAGCATACACACCAGGAATAGGATTTTATTCTATAGGATTCTATAGCGGAGGACATCACACTGGTAAAAGAAATAAAATAGACAACTCTATTGGATATTTATCAGCTGGTTTTGGAGAAAATACTAGAGTATTTGGTTCTGTAGCCATTTATGAAAAAGATTGGCAAGATAGCATTACATTTAATGGACAAGTAGAATTATTAAATCAAAAAGATCAAAATATGCCTGCATTTGCAATTGGATGTCAAGATATTTTTAACAATGTTGATTTTTCTTTGTATGGCATTGCGACATATAAAATTTACTCTACAATAATGCCTGTTTACTTGAGTGCTGGATATGGTGGTGGAAGATTCATTAATAGACTGTTTGGTGGACTATCTGCCCCAATTGCAGATTCTGCAAATATAGCATTGGAATATGATGGCTTTCAATTCAACTTCGGTATAGGCTATAAACCTGATGGCAGATTTGGTAGGTTCACAATACTTGGAGGCTATAATGATGAATCCGGAATAATGCTTGGAGCATCATATAATTTCTAATTTTTGCAAAATAAATACAGCAAATATTGCTGTTTGGCACGATTATTGCAATTATAAGAAAGTGAAAACAACATCTTTTTCTCCTTCCTAAAGTGTTGTGGCTTACTTGCTAAGAGTAGAAGCTCAAAGCGGCCCGCTGGCTAATATGGCTAGTGGGTATTTTTTTATTTAGCCCATAACATCTTTTATTATGTCTGCAATATATCCTACAAGTTCTTCTAATTCTTCTTGATCTGGACCTTCTGCCATAACCCTAATGAGTTTTTCTGTTCCAGATGGTCTTACAACAACTCTTCCAACACCTTTTAATTTCTCTTCGACTTTTCTTATAGCAGAAATTATTTCCTCCTTTTCGTCCCAGCCATCTCTTTCCTTTACAGGAATATTTACAAGTAATTGGGGAAATTCTTCCATCTCACTTGCAAGCTCTGAGAGTTTTTTACCAGTCTTTACCATTATTGTCAAAATTTGAAGAGCAGTTATCATACCATCTCCGGTAGTAGTGTGTCTTGAAAGTATTATGTGACCTGACTTTTCTCCGCCCACTATTGCACCGGTCCTTCTTAACTCATCAGAAACATATCTGTCTCCAACTTTTGTTCTAATTAAGTTTATATTTTCTTTTTTAAGAGCTAGTTCAAGACCTATATTACTCATTACAGTACCAATTACCGAATTTGTGGGGAGTCCTCCATTTCTTGCGTTATATAACCCATAATGGCAA